>JAABSJ010000035.1 GCA_011390515.1 Oscillatoria sp. | reverse complement strand
GTCTGTATAGCCCCACCCTTTAGGGTGTGGGTTTTTACTCGGGTTGACCTGTTTTACTCAAGGTTTCTACATCAGTTTGAGTCCATTCGGTATGGAAAAACTCACCCCGGGGTTTATCCGTGCGTTCATAAGTATGTGCGCCGAAGTAATCCCGTTGCGCTTGAGTGAGATTTTGGGGAAGCCGATCGCGACGGTAGCTGTCGAAATAATCTAAAGATGCACTAAATGCTGGAACTGGAATCCCCATCTTATTCGACATGGCAATCACATCGCGCCATGCTTCTTGGCGGTCCAAAATCGTTTGTTTGAATTCCGGTGCTAGGAGCAAGTTCGGTAATTCGGGATTTTCATCAAAGGCTTGCTTAATTTTATCTAAGAAAGCCGCCCGAATAATACAGCCGCCTTTCCAAATCCGGGCGACTTCACCCAGATTTAAGTTATATCCAAACTGCTTCGAGGCTTTGCTCAATAAATCCATGCCTTGGGCATAAGAACAAATTTTAGAGCAGTATAAGGCATCACGAACCTTGTTGATAAATTCCTGCTTATCTCCATCAAACTTGATACTCGGTCCGGTTAATTGCTTAGAAGCCGCTACCCGTTCCTCTTTGACGGAAGACATAATCCGGGCATTCACCGCAGCGGCGATCGTGGGAATGGCCACCCCTAATTCTAAGGCATCGACAGCAGTCCAGCGTCCGGTGCCTTTTTGTCCGGCAGAATCCATAATCATTTCCACCAGAGGACCGTTGGTTTGCGGGTCGATGTAGCGGAAAATATCAGCAGTAATTTCAATCAAAAATGAATCCAGTTCTGGGGTGGTATTCCACTCAGCAAATACTTTGTGTAACTGCTGATGATCCAGTCCGAGGATACTCTTGAGAAGGTCATACGCTTCGGCGATGAGCTGCATATCGCCATACTCGATGCCGTTATGCACCATTTTGACATAGTGACCGGAACCCCCAGGGCCAATATAGGTGACGCAGGGACCATCATTCACCTGGGCGGCGATCGCAGTCAGGATGGGTTCTAAGTCTCGATAGGCTTGTTCCGTCCCACCGGGCATCAAACTGGGTCCCTTGAGCGCCCCTTCTTCTCCACCGCTGACTCCCATGCCGACAAATCCCAGTCCCGTGGATTCTAAGTCTTTGGTGCGGCGTTCGGTGTCTTGATAGAGGGAATTCCCGCCATCAATAATCATGTCGCCCTTTTCTAACAAGGGCTTGAGTTGAGCGATCACCGCATCCACGGGACCACCGGCTTTCACCATCAGCAGGATGCGACGGGGGCGTTCTAGGGACGTTACAAAGTCTTCTAGGGTGTAGGTGGCTTTGACTTGTTTCGTGCCTCCCCTGGCAGCCATGAATTTCTCAGTGACGCTGCCGGTGCGATTGTAAACGGCTACGGGAAAGCCCCGACTTTCGACGTTGAGAGCCAAGTTTTCTCCCATGACGCCTAGACCAATCACACCAAATTTCTGCTTACTCATAAAGTTTTGGGTCTCGTTGTGTTTCTGTCTCTTACCTTTTTTAGGGTAGCCCGTTCAGAGTAATTCTTCAGTTAACCCTTGTTGAGAACTTTATCTGCCAATTCTGGGGAGATTGCCTGAGTTACTGGCACTCAAATGTTTGCCAACACTTTACTGGAGGCACTCTGGCATTTTTACCGCAACTGACAATGGGAGGATTCGCTGTTGACCGATTCTTGACAAATGAATCATCAGAGGACCCCACCGTAACCCGGACCAAGACACAGGGGAGGGGACCGGAAGTAAAAAACCTACTCTTGTAAGGGGCGATCGCCTCCATCAAAAATCCCATCAGCCCCCCAATATCCTGACTTCCACTCCAAACCCAGCAGGATCGTCTTGGGGGAAGATCCGATCGCCGTCTCTGGAACGGTAGAATGACCATTGTAGAGACGAACGGGTGAGTCGTCCATGTAGTAGACAGCAGGGGGAACCGGCATTATGCTTCCATACATCCTGGCCTTAGCCGTCGCGGTGGGTAGCTTCGCGATTTATATGGCCGCTTTCTTTTTTCCAGAAGTCCATCGCAAAGGCGACCTCATTTGGAGTGGCGTTGGACTGTTTTATGCCTTAGTCTTATGGTTCTGTGCGGGCCAGATTTCCGGCGCGGTCCTGCTAGGACAAATGGCGAGTGTGGGTTTATTAGGGTGGTTTGGCTGGCAAGCCTTAACCCTGCGGCGACAAACGACCCCACTGGCCGAACAAACTCCCGTATCCGGCGAGCAAATCGATCGCCTCACGGGAGGGTTAACGGGGATGTTTAAACCCAAATCCGCACCGAAACCTCAAACCATACCCCAACCTATCCCCCAAACGGCGGTCAAGGTTGAGGAACCCGCCGTCGCCCCCCCTCCCGTGGCGACGGTTCCCGATGTCCCTCAAGTCCCAGTGACTCCGGAACCTGTAACCCCGGAACCCGTGACTCCGGCAAAACCAGCGGCGAAGGTAACCACGGTGAAGCCGAAGACACCGCGATTTGCCGATCGCTTCTCTTTCTTGTTTAAAGGTAAAGACAAAGATAAAGACAAAAATAAAAACAAAGTTAAATCTCCAGCCAAACCCACCCCAGGGCCAAAAACTCAACCCCAACCCCCGGCTGAGGTAGCCTCAGTTCCCAGTCCTGAACCCACCCTGGTCCAGCCTCCGGTTCCCGTAGAACCCCCATTGCCAGAACCCGGTTTAATCCAACCTCCGGTTCCCGTGGAACCCCCACTCCCGGAACCCGGTTTAATCCAACCGGAACCGGAGTTCATCCCTGTGGATGTGCCTGTGGATGTGCCAACGGAAGATGCCCCCGAGGAGGGACTAGAAATGCCTGCGGCAGCAGCACTAGAAGGCGCTACGGTGGAATCGGAACTGTCCGAGGATGATGATTTTGGCTTTGACGAGGATGATTTAGAAGGTCCGGGGGTCACGAAAGCGGAAGCGGAATCCGTGGCAGAAACCCTCCCCAATCCTCCCCTGGATGAACCCGTTAAGCCTTCCTTGAACAAAGTCGCGGCCAAATCAGTGACTCCAGGGGCTAAAAAATCCCAGGGTCCAGGTTTATTGGCCCAAATTCAAGAGGGTCTACGAGGATTGCTGAATTTCCGCAAATCTCCTCCGGTTAAGCCTACACCGCCCAGTTCTCAGCCGGTTGAGACGAAAACTGCGGTTGAACCCAAACCGGCGATCGCAGTGGACTCAGTGACACCAGTGGAGTCCTCCCCGGCAATCCCTGACACCAAACCCCCAGAAGAAACCCCCGTAGTGGACTCGGTGACACCAGTGGAGTCTTCTCCAGAAGTCGCTGACACCAAACCACCAGAAGAAACGGCGACGGTTGTCGTCACGACCGATGATGTAGTTGTGGAGGTTACGGTACAGGAAGGGGAACCCGTGGAGGTGGTGACTTCTGCCAATCCTTCGGCAGAGGAAGAGGTAGAAGGCGCGATCGCGACGGATCGGGAGATTGTGGAGGAACAGGTTGTGGAAGCAACTTCACCGACTCCACTGGAAACGGAAGTACAAGAGGTCGTTGAGGAGTCAGTGTCGGAAGTTTTACCGGAAGGGAGACTCACTCCTGAACCTGTTGAAGAATATGCTCCAGAAGTGGAACTCGCACCTCCTGCGGAATCTGTGATTCCGACAGAGGATGTGGTAGTTGAGGTGATTGAGGGTTCTGAACCTGCGGTGGAAGTGAGTCCGGCACATCCGGATGAGTCGGAGTTGCAGGAGATGGAGAGCAATCCGTTCTTAAATCGCCCGCAACGGCAAGATCCGGCAGTCGTTGAGGTTACCCCAGAATCTGGGGAAGCTCAGGGTCAAGTTACTCCACTGGCTGATAGCGAATCTACTTCGCAGAAGGAAGGGAATTCGTAGGTTTCAGTTGAAGTTTGGGAGTGCGAGCATCTTGCTCGCTATTATTCTAGCGAGCAAGATGCTCGCACTCCTTATAGCTATGGATACCTCATGAGTCTGGGAACTATAGACTCGCTTTAGAGTAAGAAACGCCTGAAGTCGGGACTTTGAACGAAGAGGAATTACGCAGATTTGTTAAATCCATCCTAAATGTAGGGGCGATTCGAGAATCGCCAGTCCATTGATTTATTAAATCCATCCTAAATGTAGGGGCGATTCGAGAATCGCCAGTCCATTGATTTATTAAATCCATCCTCAATAGACCTCTTGCAAAAAAAAGGATTGATCCCCCCAACCCCCCTTAAGAAGGGGGGCTTTAAAGAATTTTTAAATCCATCCTAAATGTAGGGGCGATTCGAGAATCGCCAGTCCATTTAGGGATTCATGTTAAATATTGCGTAATTCCTGACGAAGAGAACGACTGAAGTCGTTACTACGAACTAAGAGAACGACTGAAGTCGTTACTACGAACTAAGAGAACGACTGAAGTCGTTACTACGAACTAAGAGAACGCCTGAAGGCGTTACTACGAACAATTGAGAACGACTGAAGTCGTTACTACGAACAATTGAGAACGACTGAAGTCGTTACTACGAACAATTGAGAACGACTGAAGTCGTTACTACGAACATCAGGAACAAACCCTATTGATTTATTCATGAATGCGACCGTCTGGCATGATGGCTCCGGTTAATTTGGTGCCGATTAGCTTGACGAAGAGACGGTCTTTTGTGCCGATTTTAGCGCCGCGTAGGTCAGCGCCGGTTAAGTCGGCTCCGCTTAAGTCGGCTCCGATTAAATTAACATTTTGTAGGTTGGCATAGGTGAGATTGGCTTGCAATAAATTGGCGCGGAATAAGTTGGCACCTTGCAAGTTGGCTCCGGATAAATTAATTTTGTGTAAAAAGCCATCACTGAGGTCGGCTTGACTGAGGTTCGCATGGCTTAAATTTCTGCCGGATAGGTCTTTTTCTCGCAGGTCTTGACCCCGCAAGTCGGCTCCGGTTAGGTCGGGATTGTGCGGTTTGTGCGATCGCCACTGACCCTGAGCATGAGCGTTGGTCCGATCGCCTGGATGGGGAGGGTTGGAGTAGGTGTAACCGGCGCTGGATTTGTGGGTTTGATATCCTGACGAGGGCCGATCGCTGGGATAGGGGTTTTTGGGAGTTGAGCGCAGGCGATCGCGGGCTTCGTTAATTTGTTTTAATTTATCTTGGGCTTTGGAAACCAAACGGGCATTATCTTTGGGAATGCGATCGGGATGCCAAATAAACGCCAAATCTTTATACGCCTGGTTCACTTCCTCTAGTGATGCTCCAGGCTCTAACCCCAGTTCTCGATAGTATTGATCCAGCTCGTTCATTGGCGATCGCTCTACGCTCTTAATTAGGAAGTGGCGTGATTGGCTCCGAACTCTGAAAAAAAGGCTTTCTCGGTTCAGGGTTAACCGTTTCCAGGGTAACACTTGAATGGAAGGTTTGGCCTGCGATTCTCTCCCCTGGCTCGTCAAGACTGAGGTCCAGCATCGCTTTTTTGACCCGGCTGGTTTCACTCCGGGAGCAAGGGATGCTAGACTAGCAAGGCTTTTGGGTTTCACAACTCAGGCATCCAGTCCGGATGCACTCACCCCTTAAAATAGTCAACTCTCCCAGATACCCGCATCCCGTTCCCGAGGGAATTTCCGGGGTGACTGGTTTAGAATTAAACACTAGACCTCTTGCAAAAATCCGTATTGATCCCCCCAACCCCCCTTAACAAGGGGGGCTTTTGAGAATTTGGCAAGAAGTCTACTGATCTCAAATGGGGGTTAATCCCAATCTTGAGACTTCCTGGATTGATTTGACTCGGTTAAAAACTAACCGGAGCCAAATCAATCCGACAGACTAGGCCCGTTTAATTTCTATTTAATTAACTCAAATCCACTAAAATTTTTAGACTATTTAGCTACAATTTATTGACGCCAAATAATCGATTCTGATATAACAATGCCAACGCTGCGGCAGTTTCATTAAAACTGACCCAGCAATTATTCCCGAATGATTCGGCTGCTCTCAACCCCCTGATTTAGGTAAAAAAGTCCATGTATGAACAGTCCCGTCAGATTCCACAGATTCCATTTGCTGCTAATGAGCGATCGGTCCTGTTATCCATTTCTCGGATAGCCAGCATTACCGTTATTTTGATTGGCTGTATGGTCATTTTCGGATGGATGTTTGATATCCCCACCCTCAAAAGTGTCTTCCCGGGATTAGTGACCATGAAAGCGAATACCGCGATTGGTTTTATCTTGGGAGGAACTTGTATTAGCTTGTGGCATCGTGGGTCCAGAGAGACTCAGAGTAGGCAGGCTGCTTTAATTTGCGCCCTCTTGGTTGTGGCTGTAGGGCTGTTGACTTTGATGCAGTATGGGTTTGGGATCAATTTAGGCATTGACGAACTGGTTTTTAAAGAATCTGTGGATGCTGTGGCGACGGCGACTCCCGGACGGATGGCACCGAATAGTGCCTTTAATTTTCTGTTGTTGGGTTCGGCTTTGGTGCTGATTTGTATTCCTAGGCCGAACTATTTGGCGGCGCAATGTTTAACGATTGTCGGATTTTTAATTGCATTTTTTGGGTTTTTGGGGTACTTATATGGCAATGCGTTTTTTTATCGCTTAGATAAAGCGTTTACTGCGATGGCATTGCATACGGCTGTGGGATTTATCGTGCTGTGCTTGGCGATGCTGTTTGCGCGTCTTGATGCGGGAATTATGGCCCCGATCGCCAGTCCCACTGCCGGAGGATTGATGGCAAGACGGTTTTATCCGGCAGCGATTGGTATCCCTCCGTTGTTATGTTGGATCATTTTAATCGGTTGGCGGGGAGAATTATACACGGCAGAAATGGGAATTTCGCTCCTGGGAATATTAAATGTGATAGTTTTTTCCGGGTTGATTTGGTGGAATGCCTGGACCTTGGGACATATAGATATCCAGCGACTTCAAGCAGAAATGGGACTGAAAGAAGCATTTGAATCCCTAGAATACAGGGCGAAGATGCAAAAAACTCTGTCTAGGGAGTTGGCAACCGCTTTTTCTCAAATTAGAGCAACGATGAATGAATTAGATGTGTCAGCCAGTGCTACGGCAGAGCAAGCCAAGGCGGCAGATGCTCAAGCTCATCGATCGCGATCGCTTTCATCTGGAGGAAAGGCTGCGGTGGACCGGACTCAAACCGGGATGAATACGTTAGAACAGAAGGTGGGTGCGATCGCTTCTGAGATTATCCGAACTCAACAGCAAGCGGCTCAAATTGGGGAGATTTCTCGGTCGGTCAGTCATTTAGCCACTCAGACCAATATTTTGGCCTTGAATGCGGCGATCGAAGCGAGTCGTGCGGGGGACCAGGGGAAGGGATTTGGGGTGGTTGCCAGCGAAATTCGGTCTTTAGCGGACCAAAGTCAGGTACTCGCACAAAAGATTGGTAACTTAATTAGTGATATCCAGACGGCAGTCGCCTCTACGGTGACGGTTACGGAAGAGGGCATCGAAACGGTACAAACTGGGGTGGCGATCGTTCAAGAAATGGCTGAGGCATTTGACGGGGTTGCTCAAGCGATCGACAATATTTTTGTCAATAATCAAAATATTTCCCTCACCGCGCAACAGCAAGCAGCGGCGATCGCTCAGGTGGTGAATGTCATGAATGCGATCGACCTCGACCCTCATGAAACCCTGTCCAAAACCCGGGATATTTGAGGGGGTGGGATAACTTCCCTGACCGGCAGAAATCGGGCTTGAACGCCATGGGTTTTCTCCGGAGTCGGGGGCTGAATCATTCAGGGTTTCAGGGATTAAATCTCTATGGGTAATGGGGATTTCGGAAAATCTCTCTTCCCTTTCGGTTAACCCAAACTCAAGTAATTCCGGGGTGTCCCCGAATTTCATCAATTTATAGTTTGATTTCCAATCCTTCCTGAAATTGAGAATGAGGAAACTCCGGCATTGCCTTCTTTCTGAATGAGGCAATTGATTTAGGACGGCTATATCATACTCTAGTGGGGATGGATGCCAGCTCAAATCAGTCCGTCTTAACCGATGGGGACGCAAATTAACCCCTTTTGAGGATTGTTTTTTCTCTGCATAGAGTGGGTGAAAACCTCTAAAATGCTTGCAGGGCAATGATTTAAACGAAGTATCGGCAAGGAAAATTATAGAAAGATTAAGATTTATTTTTGATTTCGGTTGACAGAATCTGGTAAAATCAATCATAATTAAATATTGATGCCCCTTTTAACAATGAGTCTAGCTCAAGGTTTTACAATCAAATAAACCCCTAGACGCTCCACGAAATGTAACCCACGAAATGTAACGCCCAAATAGGGTGAGGTAAATTATGGCAATCAACTTATTGGATGCGGATTTTTATCGCGCTGTTAATCCAGATTTGCGAGGATTAAATAATCAGCAAGCCTTGGACCATTTAGTAAACTTTGGTCTAAATGAAGGACGGGTATTTTCCCCTGTAGTGGATTTAGACTTTTACCGGCGGAAGAATCCCGGGTTAGCTGCGGCTGGGTTGACGACCCGCAGGCAACTTTACGATCATCTTTCTAACTTTGGGGTCCGAGAAAATCGCCCCTTTTCATTAGTTTTCGATCCGGCTTTTTATGGCAGTGCCAATTCTGGGTTGGCATCGGCAGGGGTTGTGGGGAGTGAAGCCCTGTTTAATCATTACCAAAATTTTGGGATTAACGAGGGTCGGGCTTCTGCGATCGCCTTTGATACCAACTTTTACCGAACGGTCAACCGAGACTTACAACAAGCGGGATTAAATAATCGGCAGTTAGTCGAGCACTTTCAATTTATTGGGGTGAATGAAGGACGGACTTCTTCTCCCAACTTTAATGTTCGCTTCTATTTAGGCGCTAATCCTGATTTACAGCAAGCATTTGGGTTCAACTTCCGGCAGGCATTTGAACATTATTTATCCAATGGAATACAAGAAGGACGGATTGCGACTCCCGGAGGAACACCCCTGCAACCGTTACCGCCACCGCCACCGCCACCGCCACAGCCGGTAGGACCTGGAAACACTCCGGAAACAGCGTTAAATGCCGAGGTACTCACGGGAGTTAAAACCTTTAATCAGTCAATTTCGAGTACCAATCCGAATGACTACTACCGCTTTAACCTGAGTGGACCCACTAACTTAAATGTGGTCATCAATGGCATGACTCAAGATGCCAATTTAGAACTGTTTTTTGATAGTAATAATGATGGAACTGTCAATACCACGGAACGGGTTGGCCTTTCCACACAACCGGGAACCCTGCAAGATTCCATCACGGGATTTTTCACTGCAGGTAACTATTTTGTGAATGTTTCCCAGGGTGTGCCAGGGGCTGCAACTCCGTACAATTTGAATTTGATTGCTACCCCAATTACGGGAGATATCGGGGGGAACAGCGCGAATACAGCGACCAATCTGGGGATTTTGTCCGGGACTCGCCGAATCGACGAGTTTGTTGGGGATCCGGACCCAGAAGACTATTTCCGGTTTGTGCTCAATGATGTGAGAAACGTTAATTTATTGCTCACGGGTCTCAATGATGATGCAGAATTAAGACTGTATCAAGCGGTGAATACTAATGGGGCGATCGAGCAAGGGAACTTGATTGCTGAATCCATTCAAAGTGGGACAACACCGGAAGCGCTCAATCGCACCTTAACACCCGGGGATTACTTAGTTCTGGTCTCTCGTGGGTTCGATGGTGTGAATACGAATTACAGTCTAACTCTGTCTGCATAGGAGGCTACAGTCCGCCTATTTAATCCAGAATATAGCGGTTCCCATATCCAGAGCGTACAGCGATGGCGGCCCCAAACCGACGGCGGCCCCAGGAGGGAGAGGGGCTTTAAACCGAGCCTCATGAGGTTGGAACTTGCTATAAACGCCTCTTAAAAGCAAATGCTGTTGCTTTTAAGAGGCGTTTTTTATTCTGCCGTTGTTATGAGATTGTTGATCTTAGACCTCTTGCCAAATTCTTTAAAGCCCCCCGTTAAATAAACAGTTATTCCGCTGGCTTCCCCCTTGGTAAGGGGGACTGTCGGGGGATCTAATACTAAATCCGGTTGATAAAAGCATTAAAAATTGTAGGGTGGGCATTGCCCACCTAGATTGGGTGGGCAATGCCCACCCTACAATTGCTCAACTTGTTTTTAAAGACCGATTCCAACCGCATTCCTTATAAGGGGGACGGGAGGGGGATCTAAGGTGGGGGGGGAAAGGAGGATCTAAGGTGGGGGGCAAGGAGGATCTAAGGGGGGAAAAGGAGGGATCAATCCTTTTTTTTGCAAGAGGTCTATTGACTGCCACTAACCTGGAGAGTTAGATTCCTACAGTCCCTAAACTCATGTTACTTCCGTCAAGGAAAAATATGATAAGATTAGAATTAAGAGCCAATTCAGCGATCGCCCGATTCCAAACCCCTGAAAGCGAGCAATCGCCCAAAACCAGGACCCTGTTGCTTAGACGAGAAAAGTAGATTGTGTTAGACGCCACCAGCTTATTTAACGAAAGCTATTACCTCAGCCACAATCCCGACGTGATGGCAGCCGTTAGTGCGGGGATTTTACCCAGTGGATTACAACACTTTATCGATGCGGGTCAATTTGAAAATCGCCAACCCAGCGCTTGGTTTGACCCGGATTTTTATTTGGCTTTATATCCCGATGTCAGGACGGCAGTGAGTGGGGGAGAAACTACGGCCCTACAACACTTCATTGATGCGGGTCAATTTGAAAATCGCGATCCGATCACGGAATTTTTTACCGATATTTATCTCGATCGCCACCCGGATATTGCGACAGCAGTCACAGCGGATTTACTCACCGCTTACGAACATTTTGTCAAGTCGGGACAACAGGAGGGACGGTCTCCTGGACCGAACTTTGATGCGACCTTTTATTTAACCCATCATCCTGATGTGGCTGCATTAGTGAGAACCGGACAAATCAGTGCGGTAGAACATTACCTCCTATTTGGCGCATCCGAGGGACGGGCAGCAACGGAACATCACTTACCCCTCGCCCTCAACGAAACCCTAGAATTGGGGGTACTGGGGGTCCGAAACCTGACCGGCGCAACTTCTCCAGAAACCTCACCGCAACAGTATCGGTTTCGGGTAGATCGCCCCAGTGAAGTGAGTTTACTCCTGAGTAGACTGAGTGATGAGATCGATGTCACCTTGTATCAGGACCACAACGGCAACCGAGTCTTCGACTTCACAGAGGCGATCGCCTCAGATACAGAACCGGGAACCGACGCCAAACTCCTCAACCGGGTCTTAAATCCGGGGGATTACTCCTTGGCGATCGCCGCCCCAAACCAAGAAACATCCTATCATCTGAGTCTAGCGACCCTTGCGCTATCCAACACCTACCCCAACCTGACCGGAACCCGGGAATTATACCCCCAGAACCTCGGTTTCCTCTCTTCAGATATCCTCCTCAGCAACGGATTAGAATCCAACAATGCCGCAGACATTTACCAATTCACCCTAGAGACAACCACCCCAGTTCAGATCGAACTGAATGGATTAACCGCTGATGTAGACTTATTTTTAATTCAGGACTCCCCGGAAACCGCCCAAATTCTCGCCGAATCCACCACCCCAGGCACTCAACCGGAAACGATTACCCAAAGTGCCTTAGAACCCGGAACCTATGCCCTGTGGGTAAAACCTGTAGAAGGAGAGACGAATTATCACTTGAGGGTATCTCCGGATCACTCCCCCGAGTCAGAAACCCGGACTCTGGACCTCCCAACCCCGATGTTTGACCCGAACTTTGGGTTTGGGTTAGTGGATGCTGGTGCTGCCGTGGCGCGGGTCCTGGGAGAACCGACCCCGTTTCTCCAAGTTACCAATCCTATCGCCAATAATTATGCCTTAGAGGCGATCAATGCACCCGCCGTTTGGAATCAGGGATATACCGGCGAGGGTGTCGTTGTGGCGGTTTTGGATACGGGAATCGATCTCACTCATCGGGACCTCCAGGGGAATTTCTGGGTAAATGTCGGTGAAATTACTGGCGACGGGTTAGATAATGATGGCAATGGGTTTATTGATGACTTTCATGGTTATGATTTTGTGGATGGAGATGGGAATCCCTCCTTTTCCTACTCAACCGAACGTCATGCCACCCACCTAGCGGGGATTATTGGTGCACAGAGAAATGGAATTGATGGGACTTTCAATGGGGGAATCCCCTTTGATGTCACCGGGGTGGCATACAATGCGACATTAATGCCGGTGCGTGTTCTGGACGATCGCCAGTCCTTCGATGAATTTGAAATCGCCGTCGCCAACGGAATTCGCTATGCCGTGGAGAATGGTGCAGATATCTTGAATTTGAGCTTAGGGAATTTGCCCGGAGAACCGCCCACAGAAAGGATTGCCGAGGCTTTGCGCTTTGCGCGCGATCGCGGAGTCGTCGCCGTTTTTGCCTCGGGAAATGAAGGATCCGCAAGGGCAACTCAACCGGCAGATCCGGCCATTCGCGCCACGGAAGGACTGGGAATTGCCGTGGGTGCAGTCGATCGCGATCGCCGAGTCGCCCCCTTCTCCAATCCCGCAGGTTCCGCCTTTGGCCCTTATAATTTCGTCGTGGCACCCGGCGTCGGCATCCGTTCCACCACCCCGAATCACACTTATTTTACCTTAGATGGCACCTCAATGGCTGCGCCATATCTTTCTGGAGTGGTTGCCTTGATGTTGCAAGCGAATCCGAATTTAACTCCTGGGGAAGTGGAACGCATTCTCATCGAAACTGCCAACCCTTCTAGGGTCTGGGTCTAACTCGGTGAAATCGCCACCGAAACAATCAACACCAACGGTTCTAGCCTCTGGGTTTAATCCCGGGAACTAGCCATTACAGAAAGGGCCTCGGGACTTGGAAGACGCCATTAAGCAGTCATTGGCTCAAAATTGGGATGATTTTAGCCCTCAATAAAAATTGCATTTATTTTGCAAAAAAAGCGAATTTTATCGACTGAACCCATTGAAAAATTCCCAAAATATATCACATAAGTTTTCAGTAGATTTACTTGAGTTAACAAATATTTACATATATTTTCTGGGGAATTAGATACACTTGAAAGACTAATTATTCCTTGAAAGAAAATAGTGTTGCCTAATGTTAAACATCACTCAGTTGTTTGATGAGACCTACTATCTCAATCAAAATCCAGACATCCAAGAATCTGTAGCAACAGGCATTTTCGCGAGTGGGTTTGAGCATTTTATTAATTTTGGGAAATTTGAAGGACGAGACCCGAGTGTTTTTTTTGATACCGAATATTATTTAGCCCAGAACCCTGATGTCGCGCAGACTGTAGCTGCCGGAACCACATCGGCGATCGAACATTTCATCAACATCGGACAAGCCGAAGGTCGCAATCCCATCTTTGAATTCTTTACCGATTTTTACCTGGAAACCTATCCTGATGTGGCCACAGTAGTAGCCTCAAATTTACTCACTCCCTATCAACATTTTATCCAAGCCGGTCTATTTGAGGACCGCGAACCGGGCTGGGGGTTTAACCGTTCCTTCTATTTGGAAAACAACCCGGATGTAGCGACAGTAGTGAATGCGGGTCAGATGAGTTCGATTCAGCATTACCTCACAATGGGTCAAGCAGAAGGACGAATCGCCAGCCTCACCACCCAGAATCCGCCCTCCCCGAACCTCACCCCCCAGAGTCCCCCCGGAGAACTCAGTTCAGCCACCAATCTGGGACTGTTAGAAAGCCGTTTGGTCAATGGAATGCTGGGGTTGTGGCGACAACGCCAACTTTATCGCTTCACCTTAGAGGGTCCTAGCGATGTGAGCTTAGTCCTCACGGGTGCTATGGGTGATGCAGATCTGTATCTCGTGGAAGATGTCAATCAAAATAACCAAATCGATTACGGAGAAATCATCGACTCCTCCCTGAACTATGGAACTGACCTCGATCGTATCAATCGCAGTTTGCCTGCGGGTACTTACTTTGTGGAAGTGTATCGGTATGAGGGTTCCCCCTTCTACTCTCTTAACCTCCAGGCAACCCCTAGGACCGATATCCCACCGGATTATGTCGGCAACACTCTACCGGAAGCATTTGACCTCGGAGACCTCACTAATGCGGGGATGAGCTTCGTGAATGGGATCTTAGCCAACTCGGGAATTCCGGTGCCTGAACAAGTCGGAGACTTTGATCCGGTTGATATTTATCGGTTTTCCTTGGCAACTCCAAACCAATTATGGGTGACCCTGGATGGACTCAGCGCCGATGCGGATATCAAGATTGGCAGCGATCGCAACCAAGATGGCATCATCTCCTTCGATGAAGTGATTGGCCGTGAAATCCGCATCGGAACTGAAGCGGAAAACATCTACATTCCAGCCCTCGTTCCTGGAGAGTATTATATCCTGGTGGAACAATACAGTGGCAATACAACCTATAACGTCACTGTAGAAACGAACCCCGTGCGGTTTCCTCTGTTGGAAGCGGTTCCCTTAGAAGCCCCCTTATCTCCCACCCCCCAAACCGTTGTCGGCAATCTAACGCCTACAAATCGGGCCGATACCTACCGCTTCAGTCTCACTGAAGCCAGTGACATCCAACTCAATTTGCAAGGACTCCGGGCCAGTGCGGATTTACATTTGATTCAGGATGTCAACGGCAATGGCATCGTAGACACTGGGGAAATTCTCAGCATGGCCCCGACCCTGGAAGACATAATGAACACCCTGGCAGAAGTGCCATACGTTCCCCGGGATTCAGAACAAATCATATTTCGGGGATTGCCTGCTGGAGACTATTTTGTGAGTGCTAATCAATTTGTTTTTGATACAGACTATAGTCTAAACCTCACAGCGACTCCAGCCACCTCGAACTTTAATACCCTGTTTGGCTATGGGTTAGTGGATGCGGCTGCGGCTGTTGCCCAGGCGATCGGGGAACCCGGTTTAGCCCCGGTTGGCGACCTCACCAGTGAGGCTTTTTCAAATAATACCCGTGACCTCAACTTAATGAATGTGCCAGCAGTTTGGAACCGAGGGTTTACCGGGGAAGGAGTGATTGTCGCTGTTTTAGATGATGGCGTAGACTTGCAGCATCCAGATCTAGCCAATAATATCTGGGTCAATCCTAATGAAATTGCCAATAATGGCATTGATGATGATGGAAATGGATTCTTCGATGATGTGTGGGGCTGGGATTTTGTGGATGGGAATAACGACCCGAATCCAGACTTGTATAATGCTCATGGCACCCATGTAGCCGGGACCGTGGCAGCGCAACGGAATGGGGTAGATATCTTAACCGGACTATTCCCCGCTGAAATGAGTGGAGTGGCCTACAATGCCACCATTATGCCCGTCCGCGTGTTGGGAGACTACCAGACCCGCGCTGAAGCGGATGTGGCCATTGCTTCAGGAATTCGCTATGCCGTAGAGAATGGCGCACAAGTGTTGCAAATGAGCCTGGGGAGCTATTTAGACAACTTGATGTTTCCGTTGACGGAGGCAGCCCTAGAATATGCCCGAGAACAGGGCGTTGTGGCGGTGATTTCCGCCGGAAATGAGCGGGATACCTTTGGTGCGACTCGACCGAGTAACCCGGCATTTTTGGCGAACCAAAACTTGGCGATCGCCGTGGGTGCAGTTACTCAGGACAATCAATTGGCGACCTTTTCCAATCCGGCAGGACCCAATCCTCTCCCCTTGGTGGTCGCCCCGGGGGTTGATGTATTATCCACCGACTTGTATCAAGACTACAACTTCAGAACCGGCACATCAATGGCCGCCCCCCATGTTGCTGGGGTTGTAGCCCTGATGCTAGAAGCCAATCCCACTTTGACACCCGGTCAAGTGGAGCAAATCCTGATTGACACCGCACAACCGGAGGGCATTACCTTAGCCGTCGCCTAATCTGAAGATATCAATACCGTAGCGGTCAGACCCACCGGGTTTCTGGAACCCCTCTCCACGAGATTGGCAAACCAGTCACGCAGTGAAACCCGGTTTTTGCTCCCCTTGTTTTCTCACAGATACAAAGCTCAGATACAAATCTGACTTTCTTCTCTATCAGGAAACATCAGAAATAAATAGGCGCGAGGGCTTTGAGAATAAACAATTGCCCGGGTTTGAATGCCAAACCCTTCAAATTTTATCGAGTTGGTATTGAAATCTTTGTTGCCGTTCTGGTCTGCATTGTGATTTATGTTCAATTTTCAATGAGAGATTAACGGGTAAATTTTAATAAAATTTCTTTAGTATATCATAAAAAAAAGTGATTTTTTCTCTGTTGAAGATAAAAATCTATCTAAACTTTCGGGAGATCAGTTAGAAAAAAGTGATAGAAATCGACAATTAAATATGAGACAATTTACAGATATTTCAATGATCGGACCCCCAGGTGAACTGAATGTTAGATATTAGTCGCTTGTTTGAGGAGAGTGCGTATATCACCCAAAACCCTGATGTAGAAGCGGCGATCGCTACTGGGGTTTTCGAGAGTGGGTTTGAGCACTTCATCACTTTTGGTCAAATAGAAGGCCGGAATCCCAGTATTTGGTTTGACACGGCCTATTATTTGGAAGAGAACCCAGATGTGGCCGAGGCCGTGGCAGCAGGAACCCTCACGGCGATCGAACATTTCGTGAATTTCGGACAATCCGAAGGGCGCGACCCGATTTTGGAGTTTTTCACCGACTTTTACCTCAATGCTTATGCCGATGTAGCATCAGGGGTGGCATCGGGAGTCATGACTGCCTATCAACATTTTCGGGAATTCGGTTTAAGTGAGGGTCGCGATCCCGGTTTTGGGTTCGATCGCCCGTTCTATTTAGCCAATAATCCGGATGTGGCAGCGGTCGTTAACGCCGGTCAATTGAGTGCCTTTGAACATTACCTGTTTTTCGGTAAAGCTGAAGGACGTCTCGGGACGCCGACATCGGATCTGAATAGCGCGACTGACTTAGGGCTTCTCGGAGTGGCAGAGCTCAGTGGTATAGTTAGCGATCGCAACCCGCAACAACTCTACCGCTTCACCCTAGAGACGCCCAGTGAGTTTACCTTAGAACTCGGGGGGTTAAGTGCCGATGCCGATGTCGTCCTGTTTCAGGACCTCAACGAAAATGGCGAAATCGACTTAGAAGACATCATCGACCTATCCGACAACGAAGGAACCACCCCAGAAGTGATTCAACGCGGGTTGGCTGCCGGGACCTACTGGGTCGGAATTGAGCGCTTCGAGGGCAATACAAACTATACCCTCCTGCTGTCCACCGTTCCCCGCCCCGATGTCCCCCCCGATAACGTCGGCAATACCCTGACTCAGGCATTCAATTTGACAGAGGCGTTGCAAGGTCCACTCAGCAATCAAGGCCAGATTTCAATTAATCAAGTTTTGGAAAGAGCCGGATTTGACCAGCCCCAGGTGCTTGGGGATTTTAACCCCAGAGATATCTATAGTTTCAGCATTGTCGCCCCAACTCGATTTCGGTTGAACCTGGACGAACTGAGTGCGGATGCGGATGTGGCGATCGCCAATGACCGAAATGAAGATGGGGTAATTTCTGACGACGAAATTATCCTCAGTTCTGAAAATGAAAGCAATCAGCCCGAGGAAATTTTCATTCCCAAGCTCTCTCTCGGGGAGGACTATTACATCATAGTCGAACCATTCGAGGGGGAGACGACTTATAACTTAACGCTAGAAACCACCCCGATTCAGTTTCCGATCTCAGAAGCCTTAGATGTGGGAACATTGACCCCCACCCCCCAAACCTTAACAGGAGCCTTATCCGAGACCAATCTAGCCAATACCTACCGCTTCAATCTCACCAATCCTAGCGATATTCAAATCAACCTGGAGGGACTGAGTGCCTCGACCGAAGTCTATCTGATTCAGGATGTCAACAATAATGGCATTGTTGAAGGCGGTGAGATTCTCAGCAGCGCCCCAGGTCCAGAAAAGCTCCTGAGTACCCTGCGTGAAACAGGAGACTATCTCAGCGATGCAGAAACGCTCTCAGTGCTTGGATTACAGGCGGGAACTTACTTTGTTGGCGTCAATCAGTTCGCCGGTGAAACCGACTACAGCCTGAGCCTCTCGGCAACACCCACCACGGGAAGATTTAATAGTATGTTTGGGTATGGGTTAGTGGATGCCGCAGCAGCCGTCGCCGGTGCCCTGGGCGAACCGGCTTTAGCCCCGGTCCCGGATCTCACCAGTACCGCGACCCGGAACAATACGGGGGATTTGAATTTAATTAATGTCCCCGCAGTCTGGAACCGAGGGTTTACTGGGGAAGGCGTCATTGTCGCTGTCTTGGATGATGGGGTGGACTGGAAACATCCGGATCTCGCCAATAATATCTGGGTCAATCCCAATGAAATTCCCGACAATGGCATTGATGATGATGGCAATGGGTTCATCGATGATGTGCGAGGTTGGGACTTTGTGGATGGCACGAATAATCCCAGTGGGGGTCCGGAAGATTCTCACGGCACTCACGTCGCAGGCACCGTCGCAGCAGGGCGGAATGGGTTAGATATCTTAACCGGAGAGAGGACCGTAGAAATGAATGGCGTGGCCTATAATGCTACAATTATGCCAATCCGCGTCCTCGGCGAGTCTAAGTCTAATGAGGATGAGGACTTCGATCCAGTAGCGGCAGGAATTTACTACGCCGTGGAAAATGGAGCGCGAGTGCTGCAAATGAGTCTCGGCAGTAATCCCGGGGATCCTCCTTCCCCGCAAACTCAAGAAGCCCTGGCATTTGCCCGGGAACGAGGGGTTGTAGCGGTGATTTCCTCGGGCAACGAGCGGGATAGCTATGGTGCAACCGAGCCTGAAGACCCAGCGTTGAATGCTCGCAACAATTTGGCGATCGCGATCGGTGCAGTCAACCGGAACAATCAATTAGCCACTTTTTCTAACCCGGCTGGCCCCTCTCCCCTGACTTTTCTTGTGGCCCCGGGAGTTAAGATCTTATCGACCTATCCCAATCAGGATTACTACTTTGAAGAGGGCACCTCAATGGCAACGCCTCATGTGTCCGGGGTCGTGGCGCTGATGCTCCAAGCCAATCCTAACTTGACCCCGGATCAAGTGGAGCAAATCCTGATTGAAACCGCACAACCCCAGGGGATTACTTTGGCCCTGGAATAAAGCTAAGACTCTTGGAGTTTTAATGTCCGGGCATGATGGACAGGCGATCGCTTGTCCATCTTTTATTTTTACCGGCTTCATTTTGCTCAAGCCAACTGGTATTCATCAGCAGAGTTCTGTGACATCCTCCCACAAGAGGAAATTTTTTAATTCATCCGACCCGCGAACCCGCAATCGTGCAATGTACTGTCGCTACTTTTGCAGCGTTGGGGAAATCGGTAAAAAATGATACTTTCGGTAGAGGGAAGAATCGCCACTGGCACTCTAAGCTGGAAGTCGTTGAGGAAAATTGAACTTTCTCAAAATAACAATCATAGAAGTATGCAACAGCCGCTTTTCCCCGATGAAATGTAAGGCAAAAAGCGACAACAATGCTACTGAAATTCCAAGGAGTTTTGTATGAAACAGATGATTAATTGGCTAAAAAATATTAGCCTTCGACAAATTTTAACCGGAATCATGGCCGGACTGCTACTCTTCGTCGGGACTGCTTGTAGCGATACCCCGTCTGTCATGGCCAAAACTGCGGACCAGGTGAGAGAAGAAATGCCCTCCAAGTACGTCAACTCCACCTCTGAAGGGGGAATGAACGAGTATCCAGATACGGACCCCCGACAACAGGCGACGAACCGCGCTGAAGCCCAAGCCAAAGCCCTCAAAGATAGCGCAGAAGGCCGCCTCAAAGACGATTCCCGCACCTATCCGGATAAAGACCTCGGCGGTATCCTGGAAGAAATCCCCGAACAAGCCGCTAAAATTGGCGATCGCGCTGAAAATGCCGCCAACGAACTCGGCAAACAAGCCAAAGCCGGAGCAGATTTAGCCCGAGAAACCGGAGAAACTGCTTTGGAAAATACCCGAGACACCCTTAACAAAGGCGCTAAAACCGCAGCCCGTGAAGCAGATAAACTCGGCGACAAAGCTCAAAACACCGCAGAAAATGCCGCAGACGCCGCTAAATCTAAAGTGAAGAACGACCTGGAACGTTCCGGTAAAGCCCTAGAACGGACAGCCGATTCCATTGACTAGACTCTAACCTTATTGTTAGTTAGAGCAACTGGCAGTTCAGGCTAAATCCGCCTAACTCGCCATCCCCAGAGGCACAGCAGTGCCTCTATTTTTTTTGAGAACATCGTTTCAGAAGGATGGGGGTTCATGTTTGTAGTAACGACTTCAGTCGTTACCGCGTTACTTGGCGTCAGCCAAGTAACGCACCCCTGTCCGGATCCTCCAGTTCCCAAACAGGCGCTTAAGCCCCTCATGGTGAGTCTCTCGGCTTCATCTATGAAACGACTGAAGTCGTTACTACGAACGGGGAAGAACGACTGAAGTCGTTACTACGAACTAAGATAACGACTGAAGTCGTTACTACGAACGAAGATAACGACTGAAGTCGTTACTACGAACGGGGAAGAACGACTGAAGTCGTTACTACGAACGGGGAAGAACGACTGAAGTCGTTACTACGAACGGGGAAGAACGACTGAAGTCGTTACTACGAACATGAACCCCCATCCCCCCAAGGACAAATGACCAAGGACCAATGACCAATGACCAATGACCAATCCTCCCCGAAACCCCCATCCTTGCCTGTTAAGGATAAATGACATTTATGGTAAAATACGGTTTATGTACGACCGTGACCTCAGCGCACTAAATCTCGATGATGAGCTAGATAGCCCTCTGGATCATTTGGATGAGGCCCCCGCCCCCAAGCCGGATCCTGAGAAAATGTTGCTATTGTTAGCGTCATCTGTTCCCGAACAGCGAATGATCGCGACGCGGGCATTCTGTGAAATCCAGGATGAACGCGCCATCCCGCAGCTAATCCAACTGTTAAGCGACCCTTGCCCCCTCGTGCGGGTGAGTGCCGCCTACGCCCTTGGACGCAATACCAGTCCCGATGCCGTCGAACCTTTAATCGACCGGCTCAATTTGGATTGGAACGGCTACGTTAGAAAGGGTGTCGTTTGGGCATTGGGAAATTGTGCCGATCGCCGCGCCCTCGAACCCCTCCTCGAAGCCCTCAAAACCGACATTTCTGCCGTCCGCCTCTGGGCCGCCAGTTCCCTGGGTCAACTAGCGAATGTCGGCTACGATCTAGTGATTGCCGCCATTCCCCCCCTCATTTACAGCCTGCGAACCGACCCCATTGCCGCAGTCCGCAGTAACTGCGCCTGGGCGATCGGGCAACTCTGCCGCGAACTCCCCTCCAACGTGGTGTATGCCGGGGCGATCGACTCCCTAATCGAAGTCCTAGAAGAAGACGAAGACATGGGCGTTCGCGAAGATGCCAAAGCCTCCTTATTACGAGTCGGAGACCCTCGCGGATTACAAATCATCGAGGAATTAGAACTCGATGGCTTATTATAAAGTCAAAATCGCCCACCCCATCAAACCAGAACGCTGAACCCACAAAGCCCGCCTCTGCGGGCTAAGAAACTTTACTCATCAATAAAATTTAGCAAACCCTCAATCTCTTCCTTTTCATGTTCGTAGTAACGACTTCAGTCGTTCCCCCCCCATAAAATCCCTACAGAACTGACCCATATTTTTCGAGCAAACCCTCATTCCCTTCCTCTTCCTGTTCGTAGTAACGACTTCAGTCGTTCCCCCCCCATAAAATCCCTACAGAACTGACCCATATTTTTCGAGCAAACCCTAAATGTAGAGGCGATTCGCGAATCGCCTCTACATTTTAGGGTTGAACGTTACAGATTGCGTAAGTCCGGTCCCTACAAAAATCCAAACAACCCCATGTAGTAGATTTAACAGGTAGGCATTGCCTACCTTTTCCGCTTTTTTGGGTAGGTTAAATTCACAGAATCTGCTCCTTTATTCTCACATTAAAATTAAATCAATCCCATGATTCCTTTTATTGTATCTAAACTCAATCCCATCGCCCAAAAAGTCCGAGAAATCCTCCACCCATTCCCCGGGACCGTTGCCATTGCCAGTCTCACTATCACTGCCTTATTACTAGGAATGAGGCAAATTGGCGGATTGCAACCCTTAGAACTCATCCTGTTTGACGCCATGACCGGCATCCGTCCCGATCCGGGACCCGACCCCCGCCTCCTGATTGTTGAAATCACAGAACAAGATATAGCGAACCAGGGAACATGGCCTTTTAGCGATCGCCTGTTTGCGGAAGTCCTGGAAGAATTACAACGCCATCAACCCATTGCGATCGGCTTAGATATCGTCCGAGATATCCCCAATGAACCGGGACATCAGGAATTGCTTGCCCAATTGCAACAACCGAATGTGATAGCCATTACCACCCTGGGGAATGAAGAGAAACAAAGAGTTGCTGCACCGGCGGGGATTTCCCCAGAACAAATCGGCTTCAATGACATTGCGATCGACCCCGATGGCAGAGTACGGCGCAATTTAATGTTTGCCTCTCAAGGTGGCAAAACTCTCCCTTCATTTTCCGTAAACTTAGCCTTGTTGTATCTAAAAAATAAAGGCATCAAACCCATCCTAACTGAAGCCCAGGAATATCAATTAAGAAATGCTATTTTCCCGAAATTAAAATCTAATTCCGGTGGGTATCAGACCATTAATGCCAGAGGCTATCAAACCCTCCTGAATTATCGCCGTGAATCCGTGGCGCGAAAGATTAGTTTTGGGGAGGCGATCGCCGGAGAGTTTGACCCGGAATGGGTGCGGGATAAAATTGTTCTAATTGGCGCGACAGCACCGACCCTCAAAGACTTATTTTATACCCCTTATAGCAGGGGAATTGGTCAATTAAAAATGCCTGGGGTGGTGATTCATGGACAAAAGAGCAGCCAGATTTTATCAGCGGTATTAGACGATAAACCGTTGTTTTGGTTTATGCCAGAATGGGGAGAAATTCTCTGGATTGTCTTTTGGGGGATGAGTGGTAGCCTGGTTGTCGAAAGATTCCGCAATTCCCTGATGATTACGGGAAGTGCATTCATTGGATTAGGGCTAATCTTTGGCATCGGCTACAGCCTCTTTTTAACCGGCGGATGGATACCCCTAGCAGCCCCAGCTACCGCCTTTATTTGCACCAGTTTATTCGGGGTGATGTACCAGCGACAAATTGCCGGAAAACAGCAACGAATGGTCATGAACCTGCTGGGACAACAAACCTCCCCGGAGATAGCCACAGCCCTCTGGACCGAACGCGATCGGCTCCTCCAATCGGGAATGCTCCCCTGGCAAACCCTCACCGCCACCATCCTATTTACCGACCTCAAAAACTTCAGTACCCTATCTGAAACCAAAACCCCAGAAGAATTAATGACCTGGTTAAACCCATATCTAAGCGCCATGACGGATGAAGTCTTAAACCATCACGGCATCGTCAATAAATTCACCGGCGATGGAATCATGGCAGCCTTCGGTGTACCCATTCCCAGCACCACCCCCGAACAGATTGCCAAAGATGCAGAAAATGCCGTCAGCGCCGCCTTATGCATGAGCAGAAAACTTCAACAATTAAATCAAACCTGGCAACAAGAAGGATTACCCAAAGTACAGATGCGAATCGGAATTTTTACCGGCTCCATTACCGTTGGCAGCCTAGGGGGAAAACACCGCTTAGAATATGGCATCATTGGCGATACCGTCAATACCGCCTCCCGCCTAGAAAGTTGTGAAAAACACCGCCACCCCGATGATTGCAGAATCTTAATCGCCCGAGAAACCTTAGTCCATATCTTAGACAAATTTAAAGTAGAATCCTGGGGAGCTTTACCCCTAAAAGGCAAATCCAAAACCATAGAAGTTTACCGCGTGCTTGATTCCTTACCCAAATAACATCAACAACCAAGTTCGTAGTAACGACTTCAGTCGTTCTCCCCAGTTCGTAGTAACGACTTCAGTCGTTCTCCCCAGTTCGTAGTAACGACTTCAGTCGTTCTACATTTACTTTTTACTTTAGCACAGATTCCCCCCAATGCGTCTCTATCTACCGATATACTTGAGTCAAATTTCGCGGCCAGATTCAGGCGATCGCCTCCGGTGCCAATTCATTCCCCATGAGTCATTTATTCTTTAACTTTAGTTAAAATCATCCCCGAGATAGATCCCCCCGCCTCAAAATCCTTTAAAGTTTATAGAGTATCCTGATTGAGGATGCCCTTCGTCAAATCCTATAAAATCGGTATTTTTATAGGGTGTATCGATTCTAAAAACACTCTGTTAAACCTTAACTTGGGTATAATCATGTCTTTTCCTAGAAGTAGCGGTATTTTATTACATCCAACCTCCTTTCCCAGTCGATATGGCATCGGAGACTTTGGGTCCGAATCATATCAATTTATTGACTTTCTCGCCGAAAGCGGACAACAACTCTGGCAAGTTTTACCCTTGAGTCCAACGGGATATGGCAATTCCCCCTATATGTCCTATTCCGCTTTTGCCGGAAATCCGATGTTGATTTGTCCAGAACATCTGCAAACTAAAGGTTTGCTTTCTGAAGAAGATTTAGCCCAAATTCCGGATTTCCCCACGGGTTACGTTGACTTCGAGAAGGTCATTCCGGTTAAAATGAAATGGTTAAAAACCGCTTATCAAAATTTTCAAATCAACGCCACGGCTGAACAGCATCAGCAACTTGAAAAGTTTTGCGATCGCACTGCCTATTGGATTGAGGACTATGCCTTATTTATGGCCCTCAAAGAGAAACATCACAGCAAGGCTTGGAACTCCTGGGAACCCGTAGCAGTCCGCAAACACCAACCAACAGCCTTAGAAACTGTCCGCCAAGAACTCAGCGATCGCATTAGTTTTTATAAATTCTTGCAATTTGAATTTGACCAACAATGGCAAGCCCTAAAACAGTATGCCAACGACAAAAATGTGCAAATTGTCGGTGATATTCCCATTTATGTCGCCCATGATAGTGCCGATGTTTGGGCCAATTCTGACCTTTTTTACTTAGAAGAAGAAACCGGGGAAACCTCTCTAATGGCAGGAGTTCCGCCGGATTATTTTGCACCAGAAACCGGGCAGCTATGGGGAAATCCCATTTATAATTGGGAGAAATTAAAAGAGACTGATTTCGAGTGGTGGGTTGAGCGGTTTAGAACCACATTTGACGCGGTAAACTTATTAAGAATTGACCATTTCCGGGGATTTGAAGCATTTTGGGCTGTCCCCAAAGGAGAAACCACCGCCAAACATGGGCAATGGTTAAAAGGACCGGGAATAGAATTTTTTGAAGTCATTAGCAAAAAATTAGGCAAATTACCCATCATTGCCGAAGATTTGGGACTGATTACCCTGGAAGTGGATGCACTGCGAGACCATTTCGATTTTCCCGGCATGAAAATTTTACAATTTGCCTTTGAGTCCCCTCCAGAACTGCATTTTCTACCTCATAACTACAAGAATCAAAATTGTGTAGTTTATCCAGGAACCCATGACAATGATACCAGCGTGGGATGGTATCAAAAACTGCCAGCAGAAGCCAAAGAAAAACTCTGGCGATATTTAGATAAACCGCAATCGGCAGAAAAAGAAATCCATTGGGAGTTAATCCGCTTAGGATGGAGTACCATCGCCAATCAATCTATTACTCAACTCCAAGATGTTTTAGGATTAGGCAACGAGGCGCGCATGAATGCACCGGGTAAACCGGAAGGAAATTGGTCCTGGCGTTACAAAACCGAAGATTTATCCCCTGAACTTTGCAGTCGTCTTAAAACCTTAACCGCAACTTATCAACGGCTTCCCGAATAATACGGAATCCGGTATTCAAAATAAAAACCCGCACCCTAAAGGGTGGGGATATACGGACAAAGCCTGCCTCCGCAGGCTAGTCTATCAAAATCATTTTCTAACTTAACTTTGAGGGGGAAATATTTCAGCCAAATCCAATAATATATCTGAAAACCCAGGCAAAGGAACCTGTTCATTGGGTAAAACAATTCGACGCTGACGATAGCCAAAACTTTCCCGATTATCCTGATAGGGTTCGCTGTAGCATTCCAGGGTATTGTCCACTAAATTAAAAATCCAATAGTCAGCAATCCCTGACTTGGCATAGAGGGGCAATTTCACCTCGCGATCGTAACGTAACGAAGAATCTGCAATTTCAATCACCAGGATGACATCCTCTGGGGTGGGATGTCCCGATAAATAGTCATCGGCACGATTTTTCACCAGGGCAATATCTGGTTCGGGTTCACTATTGGGTGCGAGAAATAAAGGATCTTGAATTTGGAGAGTAGCACGCTCTGCCAACCGTTGCCCTAATGCTCTGAGTAACCGTTTCGTAACCGTGGTATGTGCGGTCCCTTTAGCTGCCATCTGAATCATTTCTCCTTGAATCAGTTCAACGCGATCGCCCTCCTGGAAAAAGCCCAATTCCGTGAGTCGGTGATATTCCTGAATCGTAAACCGTTTAGCCGTAGGAATCATCATCACATTCCAAAAACAATAGGTCTACAAGTATTGTACCGCAGTTGTCTGGCTTGAGGATTGACGGGAACAGGCGATCGGCTAAAATGGGAACATCAATCTTCTCGGTTTAGTCGAAAAAAATATCCGCTTTTGAGGATAAAAATGGTAGTAATCGTAACAGATTAACCCCTAAAACTTGCCATAATGGACCCGCATAAATCTGAAGTTTTCAAGAGAAATGGAGGAAAATAATGTCTTTACCAAACCAAGGCCAAATGACATGGAAACCCGATGGCACAATGGGTCGAGTCTTGTATTTACGGATGAAACCCCATGAACAATGGCGCTGTTACAAAGAATTTCCCCAATATTTTATTCCCGACTCCCCAGGGAATTCTCAAGGATACAATACCTTTGTGTCCTTACTGCGACAGCAATGGAAAGTCATGTAGTATTTTAATGCAGCCTTTTTTGTATGCCATTCCTAGATGCAGTAAAAGCCCGCAAATGCGGGATTTTTTATGGGTTTAATTGAATGAGTTGGTAACCGTTAAGGGATTTGCATAAAAAAATTCTGCATTAGAAGTTGGGTAGAATTAGAAAAGCCCCCCTTATTAATTGGTAGAATTAGAAAAGCCCCCCTTATTAAGGGGGGTTGGGGGGGATCTCTTCTAAAAGATTTTGAAGAGTTTATTGTTTGGAGTTCCCTAACTCAAAGACACTAATTGATTACCGCACTTAAAACAAAACTTAGAATTAGCTGGGTTTTTCGTGCCGCATTTGGTGCAGAATACATGGGTTTGTGGGGGTGCATCGGTGGGGGTGGCAATGGCGGTGGGGGCGGTTGCGGGAGGGACGGGAGATGCAGCAGCAGCGAGATGCAATTGATGGGTTTCGATCGCCTGTTGGATGATTTTGGCTTCTCGCTTATAAATCAAGCTATCTTTGCCGCCTTCTTTCTCCAGTTCCGTTTGTCGTTCCCCCAAATACTCCATAAAATGTTCATACAATTCCCGCTTTTGGGTTGTCGTTTCAGCAGCGTTGATTTTGGCAGTAACTTGGCGCTGAATTTCCTCGCGATCGCCTCGGCATTGATTGACTTCTAGCACTTGTACCGCTTCTTCCCAAGTGGCAGATATCTCCACATTTTCACTACCGATAGAAGTTTGGCGGGTATAACGGACTAGATTTTCTTTCGTTTGGCGATTTTCTTCGATGCGGAGGACATTCAAAGAACGCCCTAATACCACCAATTGATACACTGCCGGATTCTCAGGGAAAATATCCCAAAATGGTGGTTCTTTTTGGATATGAACGGGAATCGGAGGGTCTTTACTTTCTCCTTTTAATTGGGCGCGTTTTGCTTCAATGGTTTGTCCTTTCCAGTCTTGATAGGAATGGCGCAATTCCTGCATTCCATCAATACAACGTAAGGAAAATCCCCCCATTTCTTGCACGAATACCACCCGATGTCGTTCTTCTTCTCCTAATGGAGTCACCGCATCGGAACTGCCGACTCGTTCCTCTAATAAGGGGAGGAGTTTAATCGCAGCCGGGTCCGTGGGAGTGCGCCCTCCGACTACTGCAACTTTAGTATTTGTAGCGGGAGTAAATCCGGCATCTCGTCCTGTCATGACGGCAGGATTAAGGAGGATAACGGGTTTGGATTTACTGTAGGCGATCGCCAATTGATTGCGGATTTCAGCGGCATCATTATTAAACACTTTGAACAGGCGATCGCAAGCTGCCAGTTCCCGTTTAATCCGACTGCTATTCGGGGCTAAATTGATAATATTGCGAGATTTTTCCGATATAATTCCTTGGAAATCCTCTTCCTGAACTTCCGCTAACTGTTGGACATCAAACAGGCGCATAGTTTCCCCTGCTGCCCGATTTTGTTTCCACAAGGGACTGCTATCGGCAAGAACTTGAGTAGATAAATTACTACAGAGTCCATCCAGTCCGGTTTGATAGCGACTCTTGCTGCCTTCGGTGGAACTGGCATATTGTTCAATCAAGTCTTGATAGAGTTGATTCAGTTCTTGGCGATCGTATAATTTAATCCCATTAATCGTTAACGCATCGGCACTATCCGCTTGGGAATCCGCTTCATGGGCGAAGGTATCGCGAGTTTGGCGCATCTTCTGCGTCCATCGGGCCAATCGGCGCTCTAATTCATCTAAATGCTCCTGTAACCGGGCGATGGTATCCAACCCCAAAAACCGCGTTTTGCGCTGAATGGTGGCAATTAAGCTCCCTTCTAACCCCGCTAATCCCTTTTCTGCATACTCCTCCATTTTGGCCTGTTTCGTTAATCCAAATTTATCTTTAAAATGGCCGATATCTTGCAAGGCATCCTCATACTGTTTGCGGCGGTTTTCTTCATTGGGTTGCCAGACTTTCTCCCCTTCTCGCCGAAACTTTTCCACGGCATTCTCGAAGACTTGACGCACATTAACGAGAAAGATTTCTGCAAATTTCGGTCCCCGATTGCGGTCTTCAATAATCCGATAAAATTCCTCTTCTAAGGATTGGCGTCCCTGTTGGATGATGCGATTGCGGTTATCGTACATTTTTTGCAAGAAATCCCCATGCAATCGTTCATCGGGACTCAGTTCTCGCAGGTGATTGGCCCGGTATTCCTCCACTTTTTCCTGTAGAAATTCTCCAAATTGAAGAATTTTGCCCTTTTCAGTTCCAGCGACTCCCATCACCCCTTGTTGAGTACATTGCAGGAGATTCTCTCGGGTAATTTCACTGCGGATACTATTGACAAAACTGGAGATTTCTGCCACATAAGATTTATCTCCGGCTGCGCCTAAATCCGTGAGTAATTCCATATCGGTGAGGCGCATCCGTTTGAGAATGTCATTCTGGACTAACTCAAAGGTTTGCGGGGGTAAGAGGACGCTTTCATTTAACCACCAGCTTACAAAGTCGGCAGCAAGGCGATTGGATAAGGAGGTTCTAATTTGGGCAATGGGAATTTCAATGGTGGAGAGTCCAAAACTCATAAAGTTTTTGGGATACCCTCGTCCACCGGGGTCTGCTTGCGCCCAAGCGCCTTTGATATTATCTCGAATTGAGCGCTTATGGGGGGCGAAGTCGGAGGTTAAATCCAGAAAGATATTTTGAGAAATCAGTTCGCGAATTTGGTCGAGGGTGAATTCACTGTCGCCATTTTTTGTGCCGACTAGGTAGGTGAAATCAAAGGGGGCACGATTTGATCGCACTTCGTCGAGTAAGCTACCACTATATTGGGCTAAGTATTCCGTGCGATAGTCGGAAAAATAGCTCAATTCCATCATGGCAGCATATCCATTGGCGAGGACGCGATCGCCGACGTTAATGGTAGCAAAGGCAGCGGGTAATGGGGCGATCGCCGTTACCATTGGGCTCCCTTGTCCTTTCAGCCAATGATTGATACAGTAGCCGATATCAATCAACATTCCACTGCCAGTTCCCCCAGAGAGAGACCCGATCGCAAATACATTAATTCCCGAAGTCACCACTTTGATACCGTAGCGATCGAGCATATAATTCTCGTGACCTTTAATGCGATCGCAAGACCGTTCAAAGGCTTTTTGAATCCCATGATAGTTACAGAAAAAGGCAAACCGACCACAGCCGCGAATTTGTCCCGCCCCCGCTTCAATGGCACTAATATTCCGTTCCAATTCCGTGGGAAACCACCGTTCAATCCAGGGATAATTCTGCATATTTGACATCATATCCCGCACCTGTCGCCCACTGACACTGGCCCAGTATTTTTCGTGGTCTTTAAACGCCGAACCCGCCGCCACCGAACTGCTGACCTTATATTCTTTATCCGTATCAATCACCAAAAAGCTAATTAAGGGAAAATTCGCTAAACTTCCGTAAGTTTCCTCCACTAAACGCCGGACTCTGGAGAGCACTTCATGTCCCGTTCCGCCCACGCCGACGAGGACAGTGGGAACCATACTTTTTTCATCAACTGCTGCCATATTTTTCCTGTTTATTTAATGACTAAATTAGGAGAGTTAGGATGTCCAAACCGACACCCTAACCCTGAGTTTTTTACAGTCTAGGAACCCTTTAATCAGCGAATTCCTCGGGGTCAACCCCCAACTCCCGCAACCGGGCGGCAAGGCGTTCAGCCCGTTGGCGTTCTTGTTGGGCCCGTTGGTGTTCTTGTTGGGCCCGTTGACGTTCCTGTTCGGCCCGTTGGCGTTCCTGTTCGGCCTGTTCGTGACCGTATAACAGCAAATTTCCTTGACTGTCCCACCAGCGTAACCAAGGAAGGTCCATATTGCCATATAATCCCGACCAAATTCCCAGTTCCACCCCCAGTTCTGGAATGAAGAAATGACCTCGTTCATTGGCTGGCATTAATTCATAATGACCGCCGTTTATCTTGTAAACTTCTACGCTGGCTTTTTGAACTTCATAAATCGCATAATAAGCGGGTCGAATCACGGTTTCATAGATCCAGAATTTGCCTTCCCAAGGGGTTTTATCTCGTTCTTCGGCACCATTTCCCGAAACAAATTCAATGACAATCTGGGGGGGAATAAATTCTTGCCATAAGACATAGGACCGGCGAGGTTGTCCGTCCAAGGTGGGAGGAACATTGGGAACATAGAACCAATCCGGCGCTTTCGCACCTTTCAGGGGTGGGTCGGTGATTCGCCAGTAAATGCCGCTATCTTGACCGATGCAGTAATTTCCATCGGGATGTTTGGCATCCAGAAACGGACGAATCGAATCAGTCAAGAGAATGCTTTGCGGGTGTTCTTGAAAGTTCTGCACAAAGGTGCCATCCTCACAGGGTAGTTGGGTATGATCGGGCAGGGAGGTAACCGATTCCGTGCTAATAGTCATGATGAATCATTATCCGATGAAAGTTTAGAGGGTTTTAGGGGCAACCCCTGGATTTTAAATTGAAATCTCTCTTGATTTATTTCTAACATACTCTCGGGCAGATTGTCCAATCCTATTATGAGAAAAATTTAACCCACCAATCGAGTTTCAATCCATTGGCTTTAATCTGGACAGTTCAACCCTGGACCACTCCACATCAATGCCATGCTTTTGGACAAAATTGAGAGCAGATTTATAAAATTGAGTTACCAGATGGTGGATAAATCTAAGACAAATCCCGGTAAAACGGACTCCTCGCTTAAGGTGGTGGGTTGGGTCAAACAGTCTACAGGTTGGTTGGGACGATAAATATAAACTTGCTGGTGTTTGCGGTCAATTAGCCACCCGAGTAATGTTCCCTGCTCAATATAGTCTTGGAGTTTATCTTGCAGGCGTTTCAAATTGTCACTGGGGGACCGGAGTTCGACGACAAAATCCGGACATATTGGAGCAAATTTTTGTTGTTGTTCTGGGGTGAGACGGTTCCATTTTTCTAGTTTTATCCAAGCTGCATTAGAGGAGTTTATAGAGCCATTGGGAAGGGTAAAGCCGGTGTAAGAATCAAATCCGATTCCAGTTTTGTTTTGTCGGGTCCAGATTCCCAGTTGGATAATCAAATCAAAGTTTCGATTTCCCATTTCTGACCCGGTGGGTGGCATAATAATAATTTCTCCTTGAGCGGTGCGTTCAATTCGATAGTCTCGGTTTTGTTGGCAAAAATCGAAAAATTGCTCGTCTGTCATCTCGATCGCCGGAGACATTTGCAGGACCAAGGGGGAAATTTCAGGGACCGCTAGGGTGGTATTCATGGTTAGGGTAACCCAATGAAGTTTATATGACCAATATTGTCGGGAAATTTACTCAATTTTATCATTTTGAGGGGGTTGGAGGTGGCTGATGCTTCCCCTGTTCCCGGCGATCGGTTAGAATTTGAGATTAATCGTTCTCCTAGATTTAAACTCTTGTCTTCCCGAACTTCTTCTGTTTCCGTGACCTTTTCCAACCGCCTGCATCGCTTTTGCATGGCACCTGCACCCTATACCCCGAAATCAGCGGTGATTTTTTGGTTCAGTTTGAGCTTAACGGTTGCTGCCGTTTATGGGATAGGGGGACTCCAGCAAGCGTTTAGTGCGGACTTGGTGGTGCAAGATGATGCGCGGCAGCACGTTTTTTGGATGCAGCGCTTTTTAGAACCGGGGTTATTCCCTAATGATTTAATTGCGGATTATTTTCAATCGGTTGCCCCTGCCGGTTATGCACTGTTGTATCGGTTTATGGCAGCGTTGGGAATTGCCCCGTTGTTGCTGAGTAAACTGTTGCCGCCTCTGTTGGGTTTAATCACCACGGCGTTCTGTTTTGGCGTGACGATGGAGTTATTTCCAATACCCTTGGCCGGGTTCCTTGCTTCTGTGTTGCTCAATCAAAGTTTATGGATGCAAGATGGGCTAATTTCAGCTACGCCGAAAGCCTTTGTCTATCCGTTATTTTTACCGTTTTTGTATTATTTCTTGCGTCAAAACAGTCTAGCAACTGGGATATTTATTGCCTTGCTCGGACTGTTTTACCCGCAATATGTGTTGATTGTGGCTGTAATTTTACTGATGCAAGCTATAACTTACCCATCGAAACAACTCAACTTTACCGCTAAAACTTTTCCAGAAATTACGCAGGTTGAAATAGGCCATCCTAAATGTAGAGGCGATTCGCGAATCGCCTCTACATTTAGGGGTGATTCTCAAAGTCGGCGTAATTCCTGTTTTAAATTCTTGGGCAGTAATTTAATGATTGCTGGATTAATATTATTGATTTATGCCCTAACCAGCTCAGAATTTGGTCCGACGATTTCGGCTTCGCAAGCGCGAGAATTGCCGGAATTTCTACCGGGAGGAAGAAGCCAATTTTTTATGGATGATCCTTGGGGGTTTTGGTTTCATGGGCGCAGTGGGATTGCCCTGTCTGCTATTTTAACTCCGGTGTTCATGGCTTTAGGCTTTTTGTTGCCAATTTTGCTCAAATTTCCCACAGTATTTACTTTAGTTCCCTCGGTTTCCTCGCGTATCCGCATTTTATTAGAGATTGTCATTGCCGCTTTCTTGATGTTTTTTGCAGCCCATGTATTGCTGTTTAAACTCCATTTGCCGAGTCGCTATACCCAGCATAGTTTGCGCATGGTGATGGCATGGGCGGCTGCGATCGCCATTACTATTCTACTCGATGCCCTCTGGAGATGGGGACAATCGGTTCCTCAAAAAATCACGGTAGGAATCATTTCTGCTGGGTTGGCGATCGCCTTTCTATTTTATCCCCAGTTGGCGATGAATAATTTTCCCTGGACTTCTTATGAACGGGGAGAACAACCTGAGCTTTATGCCTTCTTACAACAACAACCCCCAGATATTTTGATTGCTTCCCTAGCAGAAGAAGCCAATAATTTACCCACCTTTGCTCATCGTTCGGTTTTGGCGGCGAGAGAATATGCGATTCCCTATCATTCGGGTTACTATGAACCGTTTAGAAATCGCCTCCAACGGATGATTCAAGCGCAATATAGTCCCAATTTCCGGGATGTAGTGGAATTTTTACAAGCGTATGGGGTGGATTGGTGGTTGATTGAAAAAGGGGCGTTTACTCCGGGGTATTTATCTTACAATCGGTGGTTAAACCCCTATGCCGTCACCCAGGAGGCGATCGCCAATCTGGAAGCGGGCATTCAACCGGCGATCGCCACCCTAATGACCCAGTGTTCGGGGTTTGAAACGGCTGAGTTTGCTGTATTATCAGCGAGTTGTATTTTAAACGTTCAGGATTAAGGATGAAAACTCCCCAACTTTATTGGAATAGTCTACGAGTATTGGTGGCGTTAGTTCTGGTTATTGGTATATTTTTCAGGTTTTATCATTTAGACCAAAAAATTTACTGGATTGATGAAGTTCATACCTCTTTGCGCGTGGCAGGATACCGAAAATCCAATTTTAATCAACAACTTCCCACCGGGGAAACGCTGTCTATCGCCCAGTTGCATGAGTTTCAAACTCTCTCCCCAGAACGGGGGTGGGGGGATACCCTCAATGCCTTGGCTGAAAATGCTGAACACGCTCCCATTTATTACCTCTTAACCCGCCTCTGGATGGAGCTATTTGGCAACTCCATCACCGTAACTCGTAGCGTGGCAGCAATTTCGAGCTTCTTGGCATTTCCTGCTATTTATTTTCTCAGTTTAGAGCTATTTTCTGCCCCAATGGTCGGCTGGATTGCCCTGTCCTTGGTAGCAGTTTCTCCCTTACATTTGCTCTATGCTCAAGAAGCCAGACAATATAGTTTATGGACGGTTGTCACCTTAGTTTCCGGGTTAGCCTTGTTGCGATCGCTGCGCTTGCAGACCCGCATGAGTTGGGCCATTTATGCCGGAACTGTTGTCTTAGGTTTCTATTCTCATCTGATTTCAGGATTAGTCTTTTTCGGACATGGATTGTATGTGGGATTTCGAGAAAAATGTAAATGGACTAAATCGTTTAAATCCTATCTGATTGCTTCCGGAATCGGTTGTGCCGCCTTGATTCCCTGGATTGTAGTGTATTTTAATAATAACAGCCGACTGGGGGGATGGTTGGAACGAGATTTGCCTCCGCAAGCATTAGTGAAACGTTGGGCTATCAATTTAGCCTCAGTATTTTTTGACCTTCATATCGTCTATCCCCAACGGTTTTTTGATGTAGAATTAGGCCAAGATTCCCTCCCTTTTGCTTGGGGAAATCTCTGGGGGTATGTTGTCATCCCGATTATCCTATTTGTAGGATATGCACTGTGGGTGACGATTCGCAAAACCCCGAAATCCATCGGGTGGTTTCTGCTCACTTCCATTGCCGCTAATGCCTTGTTTTTGATGCTCTATGACGTGATTTCCGGGGGGCAAAGGTCGGGAATTGCTCGCTATCTTTTCCCCTCCTATTTGGCCTTGCAATTGGCGGTTGCCTATCTGTTTGCCGATCGCCTCCGTCTCGATGGAGGAAGAAATCTCCAGGGTCGATTCTGGCAAGTTGCCTATGTGGTATTACTGGGGGCCGGTATTGTTTCTGGTGCCGTGAGTGCCTCTGCCGAAACCTGGTGGCATAAATATAGTTGTTATTATGATGTAGAAGTCGCCCAACTGGTTAATCAAGCTGAAAACCCCCAGGTAATCGGCAGTCCCGATCGCCTCAGTCGTCTGATTGCCTTAAGTTATAAACTCAATCCCGATGTGCGCTTTCTTCTCCTCCCTAACAGCGATCGCCTGGAAATCACCGAACCCACATCCTCCTCCCTCTTCTTATTCCGTCCCAGCGAAAACCTGTATAAAACCATTGAATCCGACCCGCGTTATACCCTCACCCCCATCCATCCCCTTG
>JAABSJ010000351.1 GCA_011390515.1 Oscillatoria sp. | reverse complement strand
TGTCTTTTTCATCATTGAGTAAGGCGGTGATGCGGGTGCCGATTTGGGACATGACTTCGTTATCAATTCCCGAGGGCCGTTGATCGACTACGAGGAGGGTGACAAAGTATTTCCGCATTTCTCGGGCGATCGTGCCGAAGATGGTTTGGCGGACGGTGGCGCTGTCTAGGAAGCGGTGGGCTTCTTCGATGGTAATTACCAATTGTCTGGGCCGATCGCTGGGGTTTTTGCTTTGTAAAAATATCTCGGATTTTTCCACATAAGCCCGATGAATCCGCCTACTCAGGACATTGGTCACCAACATATAAGACAGCATATTCGACTGTGACCCGAACTCAATGACTAAATGTTTACCGGCATTCAGTTTGTCCAAAATCTGCTTGACATAATTTTGCGGGCAGCTATTCCGGATATACTTGAGTTCGTCTAACAGTCCGAGTTTGCGCTGTAAGGCCATGATTGAGGATTTATTCCCGCGCTTTTCATCGCAAAACATTTGGATCTCTTCATTACTCATGGCTAAGAGTTGGGTAATCCAAGTTGTGCCGAATTCATTGCGGAGAATAATCGCATTTTCGATACTGGCTTCGGAGAGGTTTAACTCCCGTGAGACTAAGCGGATATCTTCCACTTCGATTTGGTCATAGGCGAGATACAATTCTTGAGCATCACGGACGCCGCGTCGCCTGGTGGATTCGGGGTCGAGGGTGTAGACTTCGACTTCGTTGGGAAACAGTTGCCTTAAGCCTTTGACGGTACTAAATTGTTTACCTTCTGTGGCAGCTTCCCAGCCATATTCCGAGTGCATATCAAAGATGAGATTCACGGCAGCTTGTTTGCGGATGATGCCGGAGAGGAGGAGGCGGGTGAGGAAGGATTTGCCGGTGCCGGATTTGCCAAAAACGCCGTTACTGCGTTCGACAAAGCGATCGAGGTCGATGCAAACGGGAACCTCCATATCCAGGGGTTGACCGATCGCAAAGTTGCGGCGATGGGGGTCATCTTCCCAACCAAAGACAAGGCGAAAATCCCTCTCACTGGCATCGTAAACTTGGGAGAAGTGGCTGGGAATAGTTTTAACCGGCCTTAATTGCATTTCTCCGGTGGTATTGGCTTGGTAGGAGGCCAATCCGGTGGTTTTGAGTCCATTATTGGCTGAGGTTTTTAACAGAGAATTCGGACTCCATCCCCCTTCGTCTGCTTCTGGGGTGAGCATTAACATGGGGGAGAGTTCGATTTTCCCATAAGTGCTGCTGCCTGCGAGCACTTCCTGCATGAAGGTATCTTCCGGGTGGGGAGGGTTGATGGAAATCCGTTCGTTGGTGGTTCCTAAACAGACATCGGTGAGTAAACAGAAGAAATGCGATCGCACCCCTCGGACGACTAAAAATTTTCCGACTCGCATCTCTTCGACGGAGACATCGGGATGTAATTTGACTTCTAAACCTTTACTCAGAGAACCTTGGATAACAGAACCTAATGGGCGATCGGAATTCATAAGGCAATTTTTATAAAGGGAAAGGGGGAAGAAATGGCTATTTCAACACCTTGATGAAAAATTCTACATGATTTAGTCTCGTCAAGGTTAGTTTACGGTTCATCTTTTAAAAAAAAATAGCACAGAATTTATGCAGCTTCCCCTAGAAACCCACAAAAAAAGTAATTGTAGGGTGGGCACTGCCCACCGTAAGTAAGGTGGGCAGTGCCCACCCTACAATTGCTTTTTCATCAAGGCCCAATGACCAACGACCAATGACCAACAACAAAATTTCCAATTCTGAGATAAAAACGTTATAAAGTTCTCATTTTTAGATATAATTCGTAAAAATCTGAAATTTGTCTTAAACTTGTTGTAACAATTTCAGCTTGTCCATACCCCATCGCTGAAAAAAAAAGTAATTAGGAGGACCATCTATGGCGCTTGTACCTATGCGGTTAATGCTGGATCATGCAGCAGAGAACGAGTACGGCATTCCGGCCTACAACGTTAACAACATGGAGCAGATCCAAGCGATCATGCAGGCTGCTAACGAAACCAACAGCCCCGTGATTCTGCAAGCTTCTCGTGGTGCACGCAAATATGCAGGGGAAAACTTCCTCCGCCACCTGATCCTAGCCGCAGTGGAAACCTACCCCCACATCCCCATTGCCATGCACCAAGATCATGGCAACGCACCTTCCACCTGCTACTCGGCCATGCGACAAGGCTTCACCAGCGTCATGATGGATGGCTCCTTGGAAGCAGATGCCAAAACCCCCGCCAGCTATGAGTACAACGTGGAAGTCACCCGCGAAGTCGTGAAAGTGGCTCACTCCATCGGCGTCAGCGTCGAAGGCGAACTCGGTTGCTTGGGTTCTTTGGAAACCGGCATGGGTGAAGCAGAAGATGGTCACGGGTTTGAAGGAAAACTCTCCCATGATCAACTGCTGACCGACCCGGATCAAGCCGTTGACTTCGTTGAGCAAACCCAAGTGGATGCTCTAGCAGTGGCGATCGGAACCAGCCACGGTGCCTACAAATTCACCCGGAAACCCACCGGGGAAATCTTAGCAATCAGCCGGATCGAAGAAATTCACCGCCGCTTGCCGAACACCCACCTGGTCATGCACGGATCTTCCTCCGTACCCCAAGACTTGATCGAACTGATCAACAAATACGGTGGAACTATCCCCGAAACCTACGGCGTGCCCGTGGAAGAAATCCAAAAAGGCATCAAATGCGGTGTTCGTAAAGTGAACATCGACACCGATAACCGTTTGGCAATCACTGCGGCAGTCCGTGAGGCCCTAGCCCAAAATACCAAGGAATTTGACCCCCGTCACTTCCTGAAACCCTCCATCAAATATATGCAAAAAGTCTGTTCCGATCGCTACCAAGCCTTTGGTACAGCCGGTAACGCCTCCAAGATCAAGCAAGTCAACCTCGATGACTTCGCCGCCAAGTACGCCAAAGGCGAACTTGATGCCACCATCAAAAAGGCCGTCACCGCCTAAATTGTAAAAATTGGTTCAGGTAAGAGGAAATAATTTTAACTCTTATCTGCCATTTTCATCAATAAAAAAAAGGGTAGTGCATTGCACTATCCTTTTTTTTGCATTCCAAGTTCGTAATAACGCCTTCAGGCGTTATCTTTCTTAGTTCGTAGTAACGCCTTCAGTCGTTATCTTTCTTCGTTCGTAGTAACGACTTCAGTCGTTATCTTTCTTCGTTCGTAGTAACGACTTCAGT
>JAABSJ010000350.1 GCA_011390515.1 Oscillatoria sp. | reverse complement strand
ATTGGCATCGCCAGCAAACTGGTGAGATTCGCGGCACTGTTGCGGAGTCCAAAGTAACGACCCCGGAGGCGATCGGGGACTAAAGCAGCCATCCAACTCACCCAGGAGGGACTCCCGAAAGCCCCTAAAACATGGGTGAGGGCGACGATCGCCAGGGTTCCCAGAATCAGATTGTGGGCTTGCCGGGGATCCAGGAGGAACCAGCCAATTCCCAGGAGTAACAACAGCCAGAGGAGGCGGGAAATGCTGAAAATGGAGAGGGTGTACCAGTGACGACTCGTGGTGCGATCGCCCAGATAGGCCCCCACAGGTTGCAGAAAATTCACCAGCATCGGGATCGCTGCCAGGAATCCGATTTCCACGTTACTCGCGCCGAGATCCAGCAAAAAATTACTCAGCAAGACCCCCCCGGTGGCGCAGGAGAAAAATGTGGCAAACACCCCATCCAGGGTAGAAGCTTGTAAGCTGTTGCGAATCGCCGGTTTAGAGCGTTTCCCGTTGGGAAGAATTAGGGAATTCTCGGAAAGGTATTCGGAAAATAGAGGCTTTCTGAGGGGAAAGGCGATCGTCAGTTTACTCTGAGTCATAGCAGATTTAGGGAATTTTAATCTGTTGTTGGAATCACTGAAATGGTTAGAGTCTAAAAAAAAATGGCGGAAAATGCCAATCCGACTGGAGAGGGAAATTTGGTCGGGGTTAGGGAGGTAGGAGGATTCTGGATTCCGATTTCCTGTGCCAATGGACAAGAAACCGGGTTTCTGCCCAATTTTTTGCCTTCTGAGCAAAATTGAACTAAGAAACCCGGTTTCTAACCGCAATGCCATAAAAAAGGAGCGATCAAACCATCGCTCCTTGACATAAAATTGTGTTCAATTCCTACAGTTGACCGAGGCGATCGCCTACTACACTATCGCGCCGGACTTCATACTCGGGTGAGGACTGGGGGTCTAATTCCCAGCGTTCCTCATCTCGTTCTGACAACTCATCGCGAACGCCTAACTCTTGGCGATCGTCCTGTTCCACTCCGGCTGCTGCACCGATTTGATCCACAACATTTTGGTCCGGAGTGGGTGCCGTTCCCCCGACTGCTTCATCCCCAACATTCTGAGCTTCGGTCCATGCCGCATCCACATCCCCACCCGTTAATTCAGGACTGGTATGGGTGTATTGCTTCATCTTATTTTCCATGCTCCGACCTCCAATATTCGCTCCAGGGGGATTCGCTATTCCAGTTCCCAAAGATTCAGTCTCACCTTGGGACAAATCTTGTACACTGCCCTCTTCTCGGGCCATCTCTCTCAGTTTTTCTTGTTTATTTTTAGTCATAATTATCCCTTTAATATCAGCAAAATTTGGGAGATTTTTTGATAACAAATCAATCTCCGTCAGTTTGGAAATTAGGTTTTACCGTTATAAAACCATAAACTAACTTTCTCTACTTTTACAAAGCATAACCGATTTCAAAGTTATCAACTTCTACCCCAGGACATATTTTATCAACCCTTTGGCGGCATAAATCCCTAAAATAACCGGATACTGCCTTCAATCAGCCATCGGGAAACTGCCAACAGGCAAGATACTCGACATCGCGACTGCCACAGGATTTACAAGGGACATCCGTAAAGGAATCAACCCATTCTTCCCCACAGTGACGACAGTGGCAAAAAATATTGTGGCGGTTGGCTTCATTGAGTCGCAACTGCCACTCCTTGAGTTCATCATCATTCAATTCCCGAGGAATTTCTGTCATGGATACCATACCAAACTCATCGGTTTATTATTATAGGCGATCGGTTGTCAAAGTCTATAAAAACCCGCACCCTCAAGGGTGGGGCTATACGAACAAAGCCCGCCTGCGCGGGCTACTCTATCAAAATGATTTTTTATAGCCGGATTTATTATAGGCGATCGGTCAGCAATTTTAAAAAAGTTTGATACACGGCTTCAACTTCTTGAAAATAGATTGCTTCATCGGCAGATTTGGAGATAAAAAACAGGTTAAAACAAGGCATCACGCAATTTTCTGATTCTAGGGTATCGGGAGTTAGAACCACTTGTACGGGATTTTGGGGTAACCTAGCATTGGTCAAATCGGCCACAGTTTTTAACTGTTCAAATAAGGAATGATATTCAGCCAAATCCCGGGGAAGAATACCCACATATCGAGGGCGCATCTGGGATTTTGAGGTGGAAATATGCCCTTGACAACTGGAATACGTGATGCAGTTTAATTTAAGAATTAAGGCAATGGTTAAATCTCGGACACCGGGTTCAATAGATTTTTTAAACTTGCGATGGTATTTAGACAAAATCGGGGAATCCGCACAAGCGGCAGTTCCATCGGTGTTGATATTGCCGAGAGGACTTTCCCGAAAGGTTTCGGCGGGATTTTCTTCGACAAAGCGATCATCCCAGGAGGCGATAAATTCTGGCAATCCACTGAAATAAGTCATGGTTTAAATTATTTTCATGATAAAATTAGAGTTTTAAAATCCATAAATTAGGTAAAAAACGGAAAAACGGATATCAGACGCTTTTACGCCTCAAGCCTTGCGGGAATGATTGAGGCTCGCTATATTAGAGTCGGGTATCAATAGATTGGACCGTTGAGCCGCTATGACTTCTCCATTTTCCCCCAATCATCGCTTTTTTCAATACCGTCTTGCTTTGTTCATCAGTATAGCAATTCTCGTCCCCTTCGGGTTGTTTACCAAATTTTATCGCGGTCCGGGTCAATCCTGGCTGAATGATTCATTTGGCGGGATTCCCTATGAAATTTTTTGGATTCTGCTCGTGGTTTTGATTGCGCCGAAAGTTTCAGCAAAATGGGCGGCGATCGGCGTTTTAATTGCGACTTGTATTTTAGAATTCCTCCAACTTTGGCATCCCCCGTTTTTACAAGCCATTCGCGCCACACTGCTGGGACGATTGGTATTAGGAACAACCTTTGTTTGGTCCGATTTTCCCTATTATTTTATTGGCTGTTTTTTAGGATGGCTGTGGGTGAAGGCGCTTCAGCATTATACTCTGAGAAATAAAATTAAGAGCAGCCTAGAATAAATACCCCAGAGCAACAATTTCCAATCGGGCTGGACCCCATATAATTTCCGATTCATTACCCGTAAAGGGATTGCAAAATATAAATCCTCCAAACGTTCAACTGAAAGGAAGGTATCTGTAGGGGCGCAATGCTTGCGCCCCTGGGGCGCAAGCATTGCGCCCCTACATTGACGGGGCT
>JAABSJ010000349.1 GCA_011390515.1 Oscillatoria sp. | reverse complement strand
CCTAGATGCGCCCATAACTTCTATTAGCTTGTTTTTATCTAAATCGCAGATTACTGCTTTATAATCTTGATGCCCTTTATGCATCGCAATTTCATCAATACTTATCCGCTTAGCTTCGAGCCAATGCTTATCCTCTTGCTTTTTAGCCATATGATTAAATATCCCTTCGATTTCATCATAAGACAGTCCTTCAACCGAGGCAACTTTAGCTATGCTTGATGAAATTACACGGTCAAAAATATTAGTTTCATATCGCCAAGTATGCCTCCGCTTCCAATCTACCCATGACAGGGTTTCTGTGAAATATTTTTGACAACAACGGCAATAAAATTGTCGGCGTGGCACCAGCAAATAAGTAAATTTATTAAAACAAGAAAGGTCTCGTACTATCATCGGACGATTTTGATTAATTTCGGTGGTATAGCTCTGGCATTTCGGACAATTTGTTCCTAAATTGGTCAATTTAATGTTCAAGTAAACTTCATCTTCTTCGGTCAAAACTTTGGCAACCGTAACTTCAGGTAATCCCAGCATTAAATTCAGATAATTTTCCATAAAACTGAGTGCCTCATTTTTTAGACAGAAAGGGTAATGAGCAATCTTTGCCCTGTTTTTATCAGTTTACGGCTAAACTTTGGACTTCCTAACTAAATTTAATTATTTTTTTAGTATTTGGGGGATTTATGAGACTCCTTTTGGTCAAGTTTAGAGTTGAAAGCCTTGATATATATGATTTTCAGGTTTTAAGCTCGCGAACAAGTACCGAATTGATTAGAAAAACTTATCACCAAAAGTCTGAAGAGCCCTTTTTTTTAATCTTTTACTTACTTATATATATTGGTTTATCCCTAAAACCGCTTAAAATATACGCTTCTTTTTTCATTTATGAACTCCCCCTGGCTATAGAAGAACAAATCACATCATCGACTACGGTAACTCGCTCTCGGCAATTAGTCGAAGGGCTACAAACCTCTATCGTAAAAACATTTTTTATTATGTATTTAACCACCATCCCTATCCTGTTTTCATCCGATTTGCTTCAAAGGTTGATTCTCGGATTCACCCTAAGGTCAATTTATCACCACTATCACTACTTTACTTATTTAGTAATTCAAAAAATCACTTGGATAATTTACTGGGGCAGTTTAAACATTCTTATTAATCCCTTTTGGCAAACCTTAAAATCTATGGTTTACTATCACTTACGGTGTCAGAAAGAAGCCTTTGATTTACCCCTAGATCTCGCCAGTTCATGGTCTAGTGATGATGCCGGTGATTTTGTGGAGATGGGGAGTGAGTCGTCAGATGAATCACCAGAAGTTGGGTAAGAGACTCACTCCCAATCTATTTGGACTCAAATCGTTAAAGGAATGATGTTGAATTAAAATGCGCGTCTCTCAAAGGGTTGGTTTTATCGTTTTTTTCGACGACAATAGGAGATTAATAGGGCGAATAATCCGATACCCGTTACATATTTAAAAGCGTCGGGAATCGTGGGATTGGGGGAGAAAAATCCTTCAATAAATCCAGCAATAATTAACATGGGTACAATCCCAAATAGCAGTTGAGACGCTTGGTATCCGTAAAATTTGAGGGCATCGATGCGGCGATATTTGCCGGGAAATAATAGCCCGCGAGCAATCAGCAAACCAGCGCCCCCCGCTAAGAAAATGGCGGGTAATTCTAGGGAACCATGAGGCCAAACAAAGGCCCAAAAGGGATAGGATAAATTATATTGAGCAATCAGAGTGGCGATCGCCCCAATATGAATGCCATTATAAACTAAAATAAACAGGGTATAAATCCCCCCCGTAATTCCTCCCCCCACGGCACCAAAGGAAACTTTCAGGTTATTAATGGTGATGCTACTAGAGGCAAGGGGTTCAATTCCCACAATCGAACCCATCCATAATTCCCCTTTATCCCGCACGATTTCAATAATATGAGGGGGAACCACGATCGCCATAAAAACCGGGTCTTGCCACGCATACCACCAGGCGACTAAAGCCCCCACAGCAAAAGTCGCCGTCGCTACCGCAATATATCCCCAGGTTTCTTGAACAATTGCCGGAAAACCCCAGCGCACAAACTCCACAACTGCCCCCCATTCCTGTCGGCGAGACCCTTGATAAATTTGGTTATAACTACGAGAAGTCAACTGCTGCAACTCCTCCACTAACGTCATCCCCAGTTCGTGGGTTCTCGCTCGGGCTAAATCTGCCGACACGGACCGATATAAACCCGCGAGTTCCTCAATTTCTAACGCTTGCAAAGATTTTAATCCCTGTTTTTCCACCCGCCGCAACAAGGCATCCAGTCGCCGCCAATTCGGTTCCCGTCGAGCAATCCATCGTTGAATATTCATCAGATTTCTCAAAATTTTGTGACACACTCTAGCCAGTCTAAATCATTTCTGGACTCGGTGACCTAATAATTTTTAGGTCAGATAACAAGTCAAGGAATACTGACTCCAGATTGGCTTGTTACGGGCGCAACTCATGTCATCGGTGCGCCTCAATTGGCCTCAGAGGCGGGAGTTAATCCGGCTGCTTGCGGTATGAGAATGGAAGGGGTTGTGCCCAAGCTGAATCAAAAGAAGATTTGAAGGGAGAAGTGACGGGGTGGCTGCCGGATTTTGAGGGTCTCTGGGGGGATTTTCTCTCGTTGATAGGGTGAGGTGGATTTGGGACACAAATTCAGTGGGCCATAGCGGATGGTTCAGAAATACCAACTTGATGTATCATAGAGAATAGTCGGATGGATAATGGGCGAGGAAAAGTCATGGAAGAAATACTGACTCTTAAAGCATTCTTGCTGAAAGGAGATATCAGGAGTGCCTTAGAAATTGTCGAAGAACTGGAAGAAATGAGCAAAGATGAAATTATTAATAATATCGGCAGTTATGGAATCGTTCTGTTGCTGCATTTGATTAAACAGTCCGTAGAGAATCGCCATACTCGGTCCTGGGATGTTTCGATTAGAAATTCGGTTTTAGCGATTCGTAAACTGAACAAACGACGAAAATCAGGGGGAGTGTATTTACCTCCGGAAGAGTTGCGGTTGGCTTTGATAGAAGTGTATCCTGAAGCGATTAACAAAGCTTCCCTGGAAGTGGCCGAGGGAATCTATGAGATTGTAGAATTAGAAGCGATGGTGGATGAACCGATGATCATTAATCGGGCTTTAGCATTGATTTTAGAGGGATAGGGCCTCGGTACTATAGCAATCCTAAATCAGTTGTGGAAGACGTCGGCGGCCCCCAACCGTCGGCGGCCCAGCCCTTCGACCCCCTTCGACCCCCTTCGACCCCCTTCGACGTAGCTC
>JAABSJ010000348.1 GCA_011390515.1 Oscillatoria sp. | reverse complement strand
GGTTTTCGCTTTTAGCCCGCGCAGGCGGGCTTCGTCCGTATAGCCCCAGGCTTGAGCCTGCGGGTTTTAACAGACCTTTGACAACCGGATTCCGTATAAGGGAACTCCAAAAAATAAACTCTCCAAAACGTTCGTTCGTAGTGATGGATCAACGGAGTAGCCCCGTCAATGTAGGGGCGTATTGCATACGCCCTGGGGCGCAAGCATTGCGCCCCTACACCTTCCTTTCAGTTGAACATTTGGAGGATTTATATTTTGCAATCCTCTAACCGCTTACAGGGAAAGGGAACTGGCCTTTTTAACCCGGGAGGTTTATCGAGAGTTCAGCAAATTTGGGACTCAGGGATGTCAAGATCGAGGATGAAATGAAGAATGTTCCTCCACCTTGACGCAAACTTATGACAGAACAGCCACTCTCCATCGCCCAGCATTATCACGATCGCACCAAATACGATCCGGATACCCTAGGGGCCAAAAGTCATCAACTGGATTGGGAAAATCAGCCGGTCCCTTTCAAAGAATATAAAATCGGGGCCACCATTGACCTCAAACCCTATCTCAAAAAAGGACCCGAGGGGGGCAAAGATGTCGCCCGCAAGGGGTTGACTCGACTTTCGCGGTTGCTATTTTGCACCTATGGTTTAACCGCGAAGCTGGCAACCATGACCGGAAGTCAAATCTATTTAAGATCCGCACCCTCTGCCGGAGGACTGTACCCCGCAGAACTGTACTTAATCTCTAAGGGCACCCCCCAATTACCTCCGGGTTTGTATAATTATCAAGCCCGCAATCATTCATTAATTCGATTTTGGGATAGTGATGTGTGGCCTGCCTTACAAGCGGCTACGTTTTGGCATCCGGCGTTAGAACATACCAAACTGGCGATCGCCACCAGTGCAGTATTCTTTCGGTCCGCTTGGCGTTACCAAGACCGCGCCTATCGCCGGATTTTTCTGGATACCGGCCATCTGCTGGGCAATCTCGAACTCGCAGCATCCTTAACGGACTATCGACCTCACCCGATCGCCGGATTTCATGATGATGCACTCAATGAGTTGCTTTACCTCGACCCCAGTCAGGAATCTTTGATTACCTTTATCCCCTTGGCGGATTTGCTAGATATCGACCAAAACCTGCCGAAATATCGCACCGCCTTACCTTCGGATACCCTGACGGACTATCCCCCGATTCCCGATGGAGAATTGCTGGGATACTGCCATGAAGTGACCAAAATCAACTCAGACAAGACCGGAATTGGGGGATGGTCTCTCAGCGATCAGGAAGAATCCGAGGAGGATAAATATAACTTCCCCTTCTGTAGTAAAGTTTCGACCAAAACCCGCCCAATTGATTGGCGAACGAATTTAGAAGGTCTGGAAAACACGATTTTGAAACGGCGTTCAACTCGGGCCTATTCCGGGGCACCGTTGTCCTTTGATGAATTGAAAGCATTGTTGGATTTTACCTATCATTCAGAACATTACACCTATCAGAATTTGGATGCCTATCCCGACTTTTTTGATTTAGAGGATATTCAAACCTTTATTGCCGTTTCATCGGTGACGGGGTTAGATGAAGGCTGTTATTATTACGCGCCGAAAGCGGAGGAACTGCGGCAAGTGCGGTTTAAAAATTTCCGTCGGGAATTGCATTATCTCTGCTTAGGTCAAGATTTGGGACGAGATGCTTCGGCGTTGGTGTTTCATACGGCAGATTTAAAGAAGGCGATCGCAAAATATGGCGATCGGGTTTATCGGTACCTGCACCTGGATGCGGGACATCTAGGACAACGGCTAAACCTGGGGGCGATTTATATGGGATTAGGAGTCAGTGGCATCGGAGGATTTTTTGACGATCGCGTGAATGAAGTCCTCGGCATTCCTGCGGATGAAGCAGTCCTCTATATCACCACCCTCGGCAAACCTCGATAGGTTGCAACAACCGGCGGGGGTTTTAACCCCCGCCTAATAGCTAAAGTCGGTTGAAACCGACTAAAAACACTACTATCCCATAAGAATTGCAGTCGTCTTTAGACGACTTGAGCTGTTAGGCGGGGGTTTTAACCCCCGCCTGTAGCGGCGCTTCTAAAAGCGCCGCTACGTGGGTTGAAACTGTAGCTTGAGAGTTAACGGTGAGGGTCAGAAACCGGGTTTCTTATCCAGATTTTTGCTAAGTTGCAGAAGTTGATGCAGAAACCCGGTTTCTGGGAGTGTTTTTTGAGCGGTGGTAGGGATGTAAAGAAACCCGATTTTTATTCTTCTTCGGCCAAGGATAAAATCTCCTGATAGAGTTGCGAACTCACTCGAAAATTTGCGTCACGGATGAGGCTATTCATCACGGGTTTAACTTCCTCAATTAATTGGCTATGTTTAGCCCGGATTAAGATTCCCAGGATGCCAATGATGGGGATTCCCAATTTTTTGGCTTCTCGCCGTCCTAAACGCTCATCAATCAGCAAGCTATCGGCTTTCAGTTCAACCGCTAGGCCGATCGAATAAGATTCACCCGGATCCAGTCCTTGCGTGCGCTGTAATTGTTCGGCTAGAGAGGAATCATTGAGGGATTGAATTTGAATCCATTGCTGGGACAAAATATGGGTGATTCTGGAGTCAGGGGCGACTGCCAACTCATCCGCAACAACTGGGGGAATGATTACCCTCTGGTAGAGTTGCTTTAACAGGCTCAAATGGTTAATTAGGGCAAGGTTACACAGAGATGATGTATCGCTAACGACAATCATAACCAGCCTTGCTCACGCAGATATTGGATGTCTTCCTGAAAGTCTTCAACATCATAGTGAATACAGATGCCCCGACTCGCAATCAGTTTTTGAAATTCTATCACATGAAGTCCCGCGATTTTGCTGGCGCGACCGAGGGAAATGCGTTCTTGTTGGAACAAAGCGATCGCAATTTCTCGCAACCAGTCCGATTCGGTAAACTGGCTAGTTTGAGCGATGTCATCAGGAATCTCAAGGGTCAGTTGCATAAGGCGATGGGTTAGGCATGGATTCACCTTCTCATTGTAGCAAGGTGCAACTCACCCGGTTTCTCAGTTTGAGTTGTCAGGGGTTCGGGTAAAAGAAACCGGGTTTCTGGCAGCATCTCTATTCCTTCACAAAGATTTAACAAAGAAACCCGGTTTCATCAGTCGCGGGGATGGGGTAGAATGGGGGTGATATCCTAAAACGGTTGCACCATGCTAACCACAGAAACCGAATTAACCCGGGGTGAGGAATGACGGATTTCCTGGGGGATAGCAATGTGATTCTGGATGTGTTAACGGAAAATGCCCCTGCTATTCAATCTCAAAATTAACTCGGCTGTAAACTCAATTA
>JAABSJ010000347.1 GCA_011390515.1 Oscillatoria sp. | reverse complement strand
ATAAACATAGAGCCAGAAAATCAGTACAACTTGGGTAAATGGTTTGTAGACATCTTCTATAATGCCCCGTGAACTTTGCAGATTTTATTTTGTGGAACTTCCTAAATTGCTCCCAGGACCAGTTCACTTACATTAGAATCGCGTCGTGTAGGCATTCATAAATCGGAAGAGTGGAATGGCGATGGATGAAATTTTAACGGCCCAATCCTTACCTCGCAGGCCCCATCTGGTCACCCCCTTACCGGGACCCCGCGCCCAAGAACTGGTCCAGCGCGATCGCGCCGTGACTTCTCCCTCCTATACCCGAGGATACCCCCTAGTCGTAGCCCGAGGAGAGGGCTGCTCAATCCTTGATGTGGATGGCAATGTCTTCCTCGACTTTACCGCAGGCATTGCCGTCACCGCCACCGGACACGCCCATCCCCAGGTGGTGCAAGCCATTCAAGCTCAGGCAGCCCAATTGCTTCATATGTCGGGAACCGATTTTTACTATGAACCAATGGTGGAACTGGCGGAACAGTTGGCTAAACTCGCCCCGTTTCCCGACGGTGCCAAGGTCTTTTTCAGCAATTCCGGGGCGGAATCCAACGAAGGGGCGCTCAAATTAGCTCGCTATGCTACCGGCAAGTCTCAGATTGTGGCCTTTCTGGGGGCATTCCACGGGCGCACCTTCGGGGCCATGTCCCTCACGGGTTCCAAAGCAGTGCAACGGCAAGGATTTGGGCCCTTATTATCGGGCATCACCCATATTCCCTACGGCACTCATGCCAGCTTAGATTATCTGGAGTTTCAACTATTTAAGACGGTGTTACCCCCGGAGGAATTGGCGGCAGTCATCGTCGAACCGATTCAAGGGGAAGGCGGGTATCTGGTTCCAGAAGAGGGATTTCTCGCCCGAATTCGCGAGATTTGCAGCCGCCATCACAGTTTGATGGTGGTGGATGAAGTACAATCGGGCATGGGTCGCACGGGCAAGTTGTTCGCCGTGGAACATTGGAATGTGATGCCCGATATTATTACTCTGGCGAAAGGGATTGCCAGTGGATTACCCCTCGGGGCAATTCTCGCTCGTCCGGAACTGATGACATGGCCCCCGGGTTCTCACGCCACCACCTTTGGCGGAAATCCGGTTGCTTGTGCCGCAGGGAATGCGACGTTACAGCTTCTCACTCAAGGGCTGATGGCGAATGCCACCCAGATGGGTGAGTTATTACAGGACGGGTTGAGGAAATTAGCCCAGCGCTATCCCCTACTCTCACAACCGCGAGGGAAAGGGTTAATGGTGGCGGTGGATTTACTCGATGAATCCGGTGGTTTTGACCCAGACTTACGCGATCGCGCGATCGATGAGGCATTCTATCACGGACTGTTACTGATCGGCTGTGGCAAATCCGCCATCCGCTTTTGTCCCCCGTTGGTGGTTGATGCTGAACAAATTCAGGTGGCGTTAGAGATTCTGGACACCTGTTTCTCCAAACTGTTGATCACAGGGTAATCCCTTGGGGTTGTTGCATGGGTCACAGGGACAAGAAACCAAGTTTCTTAACCCAAATGTTAGTTAGAGGCTGAGATCTTGCACCCGTTGCAACAACCGGCGGGGGTTAAAACCCTAGCCTCATAGCTAAAGTCGGTTGAAACCGACTAAAAACACCATCCCATAAGACTTTTAGTCGGTTTCAACCGACTTTAGCTGTTAGGCCGCCAATCGTTTTAACCCCCGCCGGTGTTGCAACTCTCCTGTTCACATCACAATTCCTGGATGCATTCCCATGAAACCCGCATTAATCGCCCAAGCGCTATGGCATCAACTCTGGCTAGACTACAGTCACCGTGTTCCCTACGCCCGAATTTACGAGACAACCATCGCTGAAGCGGGGGGAACCGTTGCCAATGATCATATCGCCTTTCGTTCCCTGGCCCTCTCCATTGAAACGGCGATCGGAACGGTAAATTTAGGCATCCCTCACTTGGAACCGCTTCTGGAGGGGTTGGGGTATGTGCCAATGGGAGAGTTATCTTTCCCCTCGCAACATCTCTATGCGCGCCACTATCGCCATCCCCAACAGGATGAGTTTGATTTGCCGAAACTGTTTATCAGTGAGTTAATGGTGGATCAGTTGCCCCCCGATGTGCGATCGCCTCTGGAAACCACAGTGCAGTCCGGTTTAGATATGGAGGGATTATTAGAGTGCCAGTCTGCTATTCAAAGCTTACAGGCGATGGATACTCAACCCACCGACCCTCACATTCTAGTCCAGCGACTCAAATCCCTGTTTGTTCGTCCCTGGATGCCTCCCTTGCGATCGCACCTGGAACAGGTCAATGCTGTTACTCAGTATGGGGCCTGGGTCTTGCTGCATGGCTATGCCGTCAACCATTTTACCGGCTATGTCAACGGCCAAAATACCCCCGCCTACCCAGATATCGAAACCACCGCCCAAGCACTCCGGGAAAGAGGTGTTCCCATGAAAGCGGAAATTGAAGGGACTGCCGAAGTCGGATTACGTCAAACCGCAACTCAGGCGGTACAGGAATCCGTCACCATCCGCAGTCGGCCCCAGGGTCCTTTTCTGCAAATTCCCTGGACCTATGCCTATTATGAAATCGCCCAACGATTTGCGATCGAACCCACCCCGGGACATCCTCAACTCTTTCAAGGGTTCCTAGGCCCCAACGCCGCCCAACTCTTTGAAATGACCCGTTCCCAGGGAACCATCCCCCATCCGGGATGAGTTTGTAAAATCTTTCCATAAATTTAGTTAACGGTAACTTTCAATACAGTTTTGTACTCTGACTTTTGCTACAAGTTATTAAATAGAAAGCATTGCAGAACTAAAAACTGTTGCTAACGGTAAAGCAGAGAACTTAATCCTTGCTTGGATTCTGATTTGAATTGACGAATTTAAACCTGGATTCAAAAGAATTGAGTCAACCTCGGAGTGGTTCTGTTTCTAAAGTTTACGTTCAGATTTTAGAAGCAGTTGTTGGTTACACGGCGGGATAAAAGCCCGAAAGATAATAGCAGGAAACCTGTTATTACCTTTCGGGCTATTTGTTTTTAGATTCTCCTCGTTCGTAGCCAACAACCGCTGGGGGTTAAAACTCCCAGCTAATAGCTAAAGTCGGTTAAAACCGACTAAAAACACCACTGAATAAGATTTTCACAGTCGGTTAGGGTATTGCAAAATATAAATCCTCCAAACGTTCAACTGAAAGGAAGGTATCTGTAGGGGCGCAATGGTGCGACCTGAACTGGTTGCTTAGTATGGAGAACCGATTCTCCTCTGGGATTCCTACCCCAGACCCTTATGGAAAAGACTCCTCGGAGTCCGGCTAC
>JAABSJ010000346.1 GCA_011390515.1 Oscillatoria sp. | reverse complement strand
CGGGCCGCTATGAATGATAGTTACATGATGCTTATTCTCAAATCCTTGTACCAAGACTGATTGAGCTGTTTTTACTCGCCTAGAATCTCTGAACCCAGATGACTCTCCTATAACTCTATAATTTCTCCTTGTCAAGTACAATTTATACCAAATTAGATGAGCTTACCCTGGGTAAGATAGAGATTGACAAAGGGGAAATTTTTCGGAAAAATTGCGATCGCTGATTGAATCGATGGGAACCGGATTGGTCGGTTATTTCCCTCACCCTGAAACGGCTATTTTATCAAGGAGCGATCGCTGAGTTGGATCCCAGCGATTTTCTGGACGATCGCTGATAGTAGAAGTCTTTAAACGTGACTCCTGATTAACCACCATGAACGGACAACCAACCCCCACGACTAACGAATCGATTCAGTCATCAGAGGAATTGGAAAAAGCCTTTGAAGAATTGGGTCGGGCCTTTACCGTCTATTGGGCCTGGAAAGCTACGGGTTTGCTCGATCGCCAGCCTACAGGATCCAGATGCCTTGACACCCCCCACCGGACTCCACCGGACAATCCTGGGGATTCGGGTTAATTCGCCTTGAGGATCTCGGACCTGAAGTCTGATGCCTGGGGACTCGCTGATCCTCAAATAATTGTTTTATGATGAGAGCAACCCCTCTATTTTGTGGGGGGTTACTCTCAGTGCCCTGATAGTGGGGCGTTGCCGTGGGAACTTGAGCAGCAGTCTTCTAAATCTAAAGAAAATGTTTATAAAATTGTAAATAAATATAACAGATTGAGGTCAAAGCTGTCATATTCGCTTATAACGATTCGCAAGGGTGTCAATCGAAGTCGAGCAATAACAGGTAAAAAAGTTCATAATAGAGGCAATTCAAGCCCCATCCTGTTTGTCTTGACCCCAAGACATTCTCAGGTGGGGTCTAGGCGGGTCTAAACACATCATTTTCATGGGAAAATTCATCGAAAAAAAACGGTCCCTGACTACCCAACTGACAGTCTCTGTCACGACTTTAACCCTGGTCGCGATGGCGACGATTACAGCGATCTCAATTTGGAGTCAGCAACAGACTCTGCGCAAACAACTTGAACGACAAGCCGATCAGTTACTGGAGGCAATCTCCATCAGTGTGGGCGATGCGTTGACAGCAGGAAACGAACAGTTTCTGCAAACCCTTGTGGCGGAGAACCAGCGACGAGAAATAGCCCTTTCTACGCGGATTTATCAAGCCGCCGGACAAGTCATCGCCGAGGATTCTCCCCAGGTTGGAGCCAGTCCTGAAGCAGAACCCTTGGTGGGGCAACTGCTAGAGACGAATCGAACTCTATTTCGGTGGCAGGATAACCGTTTGATTGCGGGGAAAGCGGTGATCGTAGAAGGCAACCCAGTCGCTGCCGTGCGGATTGAGCTATCTACGGCCCTGTTAGATCAGAAAATGTTGGAGGCGATCGCGACGGGACTTCTTGCGATTGTAGTCACGGGATTTGTGGCCGTGATTGTGGCGCGAAAACTGGCCCAGTCGATCACTGGACCTTTGTACCAGTTGGGTTCTGCCACGGAAGGGATTGCGGAAGGGGACTTCACCCAAACCATTGAAATTCCGGCTTATGAGGAAATCGGCCTGCTGACTCACTCGTTCAACACCATGAGCGATCGCCTCCGGGAACTTTTTGAAAACATGGCCGATCGCACGGCGGATCTGCATCAAAGTGAAGCTAAAAATGTGGCCTTACTCATGGCCATTCCCGATTTGATGTTTGGATTCAGCCAAGATGGCACCTTTATTGATTACAAAGGAGGAAGAGGGGATACCATCTTAAAACCCCAAGGGGAGTTGTTACAAAAAAGCGTGGAATTGGTTTTTCCGCCAGAACTGGCCGATCTTTATTTAAAATACGTTAATAGCACCTTACAAACTCGGGAGATTCAGGTTTTTGAATATGAGTGGTTTATCAACGGCAAGCGTCGCCATTTTGAAGCGCGATTTGCGGTCTGTGGGCAAGATGAAGTGCTGGCCATTGTTCGGGATATTACCGAAGGTAAATTAGCTCAATTTGAATTGCAACAAGCCAAGGAAGCCGCCGAAGCCGCCAATTATGCCAAAAGTGTATTTTTAGCGAACATGAGTCACGAGCTGAGAACTCCTTTGAATGCGATTATTGGTTATACGGATTTATTGGAGGAAGAGGCGGAAGAGTTGGGCTATGAAGATTTTATTTCCGATTTAGAAAAAATCAGGCAAGCCGGAAAAAATCTGATGGGAATTATCAGCGACGTTCTGGATATTTCTAAGTTAGAAGCGGGGAAAATGACCTTATGCTTAGAAACTTTTGATATTTCTACGTTGCTGTTAGAAGTGCAAACGACAGTTTTGCCGTTAGTTCAGAAAAATGGGAATAACCTGGAAATCCAATGCCCGCGCAATATGGGCAGTATGTACGCCGATCGCACCAAGGTGAAGCAGGTGTTGTTAAATCTGCTGAGTAATGCGGCTAAATTTACGGAATCCGGGATGATTTCTATGTCGGTTAAAAAGATTAGAAAGGAAAAAACCGCCAAGGATGAGCCAACTCAATCTCCCCCCCTATCTCCGGCTGACTCTCCCACCGAATCTGAGGAAGTCAACGCGACGGAATATGCGATTTTTCGGGTGAAAGATACGGGAATCGGCATCACCCCGGAACAGAAGCAGCATATCTTTAAGGCGTTTGCTCAAGCTGACCCCTCGACAACGCGCAAATATGGGGGGACGGGTTTAGGGTTGGCGATCGGTCAACGGTTTTGCAAGTTGATGGGGGGTAAGATTTTTGTGGACAGTCAGGCTGAGGGCGGATCGACCTTTACCGTCTGTCTCCCGGTGATGGTCAAGCCTCCCAAGAATGTATCATGGTCTGTAGAAAAGTATAATTAAGCTCAAGGGGGTCTGGGAGATAGATCAAGAGACTCTAGGGGAGAACTGCCCATTCTAGCCGGTGGGAAAAACAAAGTGTTCCCGGCTGTGCGATCGCCTGGGGTACAGCGATCCCGTGCGAGGTTTTGAGTGCGATCGCCCCCATCCCTCCTGTGTATTTTATGGAGGTATCCCTACCCCCACTTTCTTGGAGAAGTTCTCCCGGGAAGCTGGCACCGGATTTCCTTTCTCGGCCAGAAATTTTAACCTCTTCCTGGTACAAGGTTTCAGAATTCGGATGCAGACTGGAACACTTTGCTAAGGAATGAAAATTTAATAACTTCACTATCTACTCAATTGTCGGAACAGCACGGTAATTCCATTTGGGCAAATATTCATCAAAAATAATTTTCATAGTCTCCTTAAATCCTTCAGCTACTTTTCGACCAGTTTTATAAAC
>JAABSJ010000345.1 GCA_011390515.1 Oscillatoria sp. | reverse complement strand
TGTAGATTTAGCCGTCACCGATGGATTAGGACGCCATGAAACCGGCGATCGCTGGGCAGCAGTCGGCTGGATTTATGGAACTCCCGCCCGGGCAGTGTATCAAGCCATGTCCGCTATCTTCATCGATGCTGAAACTGCTTTATTTTATGACAGCTATCCCAAAGAAGAACCCTGGATTCAATATGAAATGAACCAAGCAGCGGTTTTGGCCTCAGAAATTGGCCTGAATGTTCAAGTCATTCAACGACCCCAAGCCACGGTTCAAATCTGGCAACAATTGGGGGAAACAGACCTAAATTTTGATACAATATGGGTGAATTCTAAAGGAATGTCTACCGTCTTTGCAGCAGGAGGAGGAGGAGATGCTTCGGTAGAGGATATTCCGCAACTGAAATACCCGGCGATCGTGCATTTTATTCACAGTTGGTCCGCCACCAGTCCAGGCGATCGTAATACTGTCGCGGGTCGCTGGTTAGAACATGGTGCATATTTATATGTAGGCAGCGTCCATGAACCCTTCTTAAACGCCTTCATCCCCCCCACCCTCCTCGCCCGTCGCCTCAGACGAACCACCCCATTCCTAATCGCCGCCCGTCAACTCGACTCCCCCCCCTGGAAAATCACCACCATCGGCGACCCTTTAGCGATTATTTCTAAACCCAGGACCCGTCTCAATCCCAGTCAATTCCCCCTCCCTAATCCTTAATTTGGAGTGACCCATATCCCTTACCTTATATCCCTGTAGAGGCGATTCGAGAATCGCCTGAATCAGGCATTCCCATTTCGCCCGAATCAATTCGGGAATTGGGTGATTTGCGATCGGGCGATTCTCGAATCGCCCCTACAGGTGGCGAATGGGATGGGAATTGTGTGATTGAATCATTGGGTGATTTGCGATCGGGCGATTCTCGAATCGCCCCTACAGGGATGGGAATGGGATGGGAATGGGATGGGAATGGGATGGGAATTGTGTGATTACACAATTGGCAGTCAGGCGTTCTTTTCTTTCGTTCGTAGTAACGACTTCAGTCGTTATCTTCTTTCCCCATCATCCCCAACAGAATCCCCTTTCTCCCGCTGTTCTATCTCCCGCTGCGCCCATTCCTTACCCTCTCTAGCCGCCCGATAATTCGGTTGATATCGCAACGCCCGATCATAGGCCAAAATCGCCTCTTGATACTGCCCCACAGTGAATAAACTATTCCCTTTCCCATACCAAGATTCCGCATGATCCGGCTTCAAATAAGCCGCTTCGTTATAGGAAGAAATAGCCTCCTGATATCGATTCAAATTATAAAGGGCATTCCCCCGGTTATACCAAGGGCGATAGTCTGTTTTCTTCAAGTCGATCGCCTGATTATAAGCCTCGATCGCCTGTTCATAGCGGCGTAACTGGTGCAAGGCCCAACCCAAACTATACCAGGCTTCCTGATACCCAGCCTGAATCTTGACCGCCCGTTCATAAGATTTTGCGGCTTCAGAAGTGTCATTTAACTTCATCAAGGCATTGCCGCGACTGTACCAGGCTTCGGCATAATTCGGCTGAAATCGCACGGCTTTATCATAAGACTCTAGCGCCTTTTTGGCTTGATTCAATTGCATCAAGACATTCCCGTGATTATACCATCCCACGGCATAATCAAACTGATATTCTACGGATTTATCATAAGATTTTAAGGCGGATTCGTAATCTTTCAATTGATGAAACGCCCATCCCCGGGCATACCAGGATTCTGAGGAGTCCGGTTTAAATTCTAGGGCTTGATCATAAGCGGCGATCGCCTCTTCATACCGCTGCAAACTCAGTAAGGTATTGCCCTTGCCATTCCAAGCTTCAGCGGATTCTGGAACCAGTTCGATGGCTTTCTCAAAACTGGCGATCGCCCCGTCATACCGCTGCAATCGATTTAAGACATCCCCACGGCGAATCCAAGCATCCAGATATTGGGGATTGAGTTGAATGGCGCGATCGTAAGCATCCATCGCCGCTTCATTTTGATTTAATCGAGAGAGCGTATCCCCTTTTTCTTTCCAGGCTTCTACATAATCCGCCTTAATTTCAATGGCATTTTCATAGCGTTTTAATGCCTCTTCATACCGGCTTAAATGATATAAGGTATGCCCTTGTTGGTACAACTCACTGGCATTGACGGATTTGATTTTATTCCAAACAAAAACCGAACCCGTAATCAGTCCAACGCCAATTATACCGCAGAAAATCGCCCCTAAAACCCATTTAGATTTAGAAAAATTAAAGCGCGGTTGAGGTAGCGGCGCAACCCCAGGGACTGAAACCGTCATCACCGTGGGTTTTTCTAAATCTGCGATCGCCTCTAACGCCTCCGTTGCCGAACCATAACGTTCCCGGAAATCATACCGGACCATCCGTTCTAATACCTTGAAAAATTCCGGACTCACCGTCACAAATTCCGCGACTTTGATTTCTTCCGTCTCTGAATCTTTAGGAAATTCATGAGGTAATAAACCCGAAAGGGCTTGCAAGGCAACAATCCCTACCGCATAAATATCACTACTCGGTTTGGGAAATCCAGTCGCTTGTTCACTGGGTAAATAACCAGGAGTGCCAATACAAACACTAAATCCCGGTTTTCCATTCGGATTCAGCAGTTCGGTGGTAATTTGTTTAACTGCCCCAAAATCAATTAAAACTAATTTTTTGTCGGAATTGCGGCGGAGAATATTTCGGGGATTGATATCCCGATGAATGACATTTTTACTCTGAACAAATTGTAAAATTTCTAACAGTTCTCGCAGTAAATCTAGGGTAGTTTTCTCATCCAGCTTTTCCCCAGGCGTCAATTCATGACTGAGATCCTCACCTTCGATATACTCCTGAACCAGATAGAATTCTTGGTTTTCTTCAAAATAGGCGAACAGTTTGGGAATGCGATCATGATTTCCCAACTCATGGAGGGATTGCGCCTCTGTATCGAATAACCGTCGGGCAATTTGCAGGGTGTTCGGATCCGTTGATTGGGGCTTCAATTGCTTGACCACACAAGGGGCAGTCCCCGGAAGGTGACAATCCTGCGCGAGAAAAGTCGCCCCAAACCCCCCGCTTCCCAAGGAGTTGATAATCTTGTAACGTCCACCGAGAGTTGTTCCGAGCATGATTCCGAGCATGATGGGTTACGGCGAGGGTAGAAACGGGCTATTCAAGCATTTGACCCATTTTGCCATAGGTTAAACAAATCAGCAACCTGGGACCTGGGGGGGAGAGTGGAGGGATTTAGCGGGGGGGGGATTGGGTTTGGAATTGATGGAGAAAATAAGAGAAGAGAACGACTGAAGTCGTTACTACGAACATGAAGAGAACGACTGAAGTCGTTACTACGAACATGAAGAGAACGACTGAAGTCGTTACTACGAACAT
>JAABSJ010000344.1 GCA_011390515.1 Oscillatoria sp. | reverse complement strand
GAGGGTGTTTTTCTAACGGAATCCCGGTCACGTTTTGAGGTCGCTTGGGTGCGCGTGTCGTAGTTGACACCGGGTTGAGCAGTTACTGAACCTGTAAAGCCAAGTGCAATCACGAGTGCTGTGGTAGACAAAATTCCTGGTTTCATTTTCCTTCACCTGAGAGGGGGTCACCCGCAAGTGAACTGCCCCAGTTAACCTGAAAGCTAGGCGCGATCGCGTGATATTTTCAACAGCGCACCCCTTGATCAAAAATGAAGGGGTGCCCTGGTTTCAATTCACGATTGCCATCCAATTTACGTCTCTTGCTTTTCAGCTAATGGGTCAGTTCATCCGGTTACTTTGAAGCAAATTATTTGTAATGAACGATAAATCAGTGGGGAGTCTGGTACAGACCGACTTTCCCCCTTTGAGTTGGGGTATCAAGTTTTCACTGATGCCCGTTCTCCTTCGGCGCACACTGCATTTTAAAGAATGCTTGCTTGTTTCCTCGTTGCAGTAGATTCTCTTGAATTGTGTTCTGTAAAAAACACAATATTTCTGATCGTTGCCAATGGTCGTTTGCTCTAGCACCCTTTAAACGGTTCAATGAAGTTTAGCATTGAATCCCATTCATTTTATTGTCCCTGGAGATTATTATATACGCCAGGGGGAATTGTCAAGGTTTTGCTCCGATCTTGTAAAGTTTTCGTGAAAATTGCCAACGGCATAAGCCTTTAAGCCTAGGGAGATTTTTCCGGCCATTTAGATGTGGATTAGGATTCCCAATTTCTACCCGTTAATTGCTTTGAGTTTAAGGCGATCGCTGCCTAATTTTACCGCGACGAACTGGACTCTCTCTTCCTTGGCCACTCGGATCTCCCCCTACCGCGCCCCTAGATCCCCTCTCAAAACCTATCCCGATGACAGTGATCCCGGTCCAGATGCGGGTGAATTATTATTATTTTATATCCCGGAAAATATTGGCAATTTTAAGTTGATAAAATTTTCTAAAAACTTGCTAAACTGATGTCCTCATCCGTTTACTAATGTTTTAAATATCCCTAAATATTCTTGTCTACCCCGAAAGCAGTTGAATTACTTCCACGGTTTCAGCTTTGTTGGCTAGATTGCAGAATCAGGGGATTGACTGCCCGACAGTAAGGGTTACGGGTGCGATCGCCTCTTCCTGAATCCTCCCTAATCACCCAGGCAGCCCCCGCATTTTTTGATAGGTTGATGACAAATTTATCCAAATTATCCCTGGACAAGGAAAATTTTAATATTTTTTAATCTTCTTTCTTAAAAACTAGCCCCGGTTGAGTATAAAGTATTACATCAATAGGGGAAAGATTTGTTTAGAATCAGTCACAGTCTGACCGAATCTTCAAGGACACGCTTGCTAAAGTCATACCCCTAAGACCATGCAGGCAAAACTCTATCTATAAACTTCACCTTATAGCAATGCGTACACTGTCCTTATTTTTTCAATGGTTTATCGGTGTGCCACTCCTCCCGGCTGCCTTGATGCTGGGGGGATGCGACAGTCGAGATCCGGGCCTCGACTCCCACAGTTCCTTTAACATTGAACAAGCCACCGCTCAGTACATGGAAAACTCCAACTTTATCAAAGATATTGTCGGAGTAGATGCCTTGGTAAATCGGACCTTTTGCGCGTACCAAGTCTATGGAATGCAAGCCAAGAAACAAGACATTCATCAATATTTGTGGGTGGTCTGTCATGAATATGATGTAGAAGATAATCAACTCTTCCAGAAGCGAGGCGGTAGTTTTCCCGTAGCGCTGATTTTACATAAAAATTCTCAGGGATATCGAATTGTTAATCATAAAATTCCTCGCCAGGGTAAAGAAGGAACCTCTGATTTAACCGCGATATTTCCTGATTTTATTCTGGAAAATTCCAGCTTTCCGTTAAATAGTAGCGCCTATAGCGAGTATCTCATTACTCGATTGGGAAATGATACCCAGCAAGCAGCTAAAGCTTATTTGAAAATGGAGTAAATCCCCAGGGGTACAGCAATGCCGTACCCCTTCACCTCAGTCCTGGGAAACTATCAGATTGGGACAAACACTAAGATAGCATCTCGGGTAATTTTGCTTCCCCTAACACCATTCATCTCAGAGCTATCCCCACTCCCCAGCTTAAACATTAAACCGGAACAGCATCACATCGCCTTCTTGCACCACATACTCTTTTCCTTCACTGCGAATCAACCCCTTTTCCTTCGCCGCATTCATCGAACCCGTGGTCACCAAATCCTGATAGGCGACAGTTTCCGCCCGAATGAAACCCCGCTCAAAATCCGTATGAATTACCCCTGCCGCTTGAGGTGCTAACATTCCTTCTCGAATGGTCCAAGCCCGGGTTTCTTTCGGTCCAGTAGTCAGAAATGTGCGTAACCCCAACAACTGATAAGTCGCCTCAATCAAAGACTTTAATCCCCCTTCTTCCACCCCCAGAGAGGCGAGGAAATCTCCCCGTTCCTCTTCCGGAAGGTCCACCAGTTCCGATTCAACCTGAGCCGAAATAATCACCACCTTGGCATTTTCTGCTGAGGCAACTTCTCGGACTTTTTCCACCCATTCATTGCCCGTAGCCAAGTCATCTTCCGAGACATTTGCTCCATAAATAATCGGCTTACTGGTAAGGAGTTCAAGCTGCTGAACCGCTTCAGTTTCCTCCTCCGTTAAAGACACTTGACGCGCTTGTTTGCCTTCATTCAAGGCTGCCGCTAATTTTTCTAAAGCGGCCATTTCCACTTGACCCTCTTTACTGCTGCGCGCTAATTTGCGGGTGCGATCCATGCGTCGCTCAATTTGGGCTAAATCAGCTAATCCCAGTTCTATGTTAATGATTTCGATATCCCGCACCGGATCAACAGAACCTGCGACGTGAATGATATTTTCATCGTCAAAACAACGGACCACCTGGACGATCGCATCGACTTGCCGGATATGAGATAAAAACTGGTTACCCAGACCCTCCCCTTTGCTGGCCCCTTTAACTAATCCAGCAATATCCACAAACTCGATGCGGGTGGGGACGATTTGCTCGGATTTTGAGAGTTTTGCCAGCATCGTTAACCGCTCATCGGGCACCGCCACGACCCCCACATTGGGTTCGATGGTACAGAAAGGGAAGTTAGCTGCTTGCGCTTTAGCATTGGCAACTAAGGCATTAAATAAAGTAGATTTTCCCACATTCGGGAGTCCGACAATTCCGGCTCTTAGCATTTTAGAAATTACAAGTAGAAGTTTCAGTATGGGCATTCATGCGGAGACTGACTCCGAATGAAATACTGTAGCAAACATTGGTCAGTGAAGGCTATAGCAATCCTAAATGATTTATACCTCACCCGATGTCCCCTCGGATGTTCTGGGCCGCCGACGAGAAAGGGGCCGCCGACGTCTTCCACAACGGCAC
>JAABSJ010000343.1 GCA_011390515.1 Oscillatoria sp. | reverse complement strand
CCGGTTAAGGTGCGAATTAAAGTGCCGGTTTCTAAATTCCAAATTTTAATCGTGCCATCAAAACTCCCCGAGGCGATCGCCAGTCCATCAGGACTCACCGCTACCGATCGCACGTCTTGGGAATGTCCCGTTAACGTATTTGACAACTTGATATCATTAACCGCAATGGTTCGGGATAACTGCCGGTTGCCCGACGGTGAAACCGGGGAGATTTTCCCTGAACCTGCCTTCACGGGGGCCGAATTGTCCGGGGAATCAACCGAGGCGACAGCAGTTTCTCCGCCATTCTCTGGAACAGGCAAAGGCAAAACATTTGGGGTTACCTCCAAGGCGGATTGTTCTGCCACAGCGCCAGCATTCCCTAAGCTAGAAAGTCCAAACCGATGCACATTCACCTGAGTGACGGCAACCACCCCAAACAACACCACCCCACCCCCTAGGACCAATTGCATTTTCCACTGTTCTAGCTTATCTAACAGTCGGTTTGGGGCATTCAACACCATGAACCGGCCCCGATATTTTCCCGGAGAATGCAACATCAAATCCAGTTCCGCCAACCGTTGCAAAATCACCTCAGTAGTTTGGGGGCGTTTTCCCGGTAACCGCGCCATCAATTCATCAATAAAATCGGCTAATTTCGGGGAAATATGAGGGGCCGCCTGTCGCCAGCGCAATTCATCATTAAGCGGGTCATAAAAATCCAGAGGATGTTTGCCGGTGAGTAACTGCACAAAGGTCCGTCCCAACCCGAAGAAATCCGACTGAGGAACGGGTTTGCCATTTTCCTGTTCTGGGGGTGCATATCCTCTAGAAGAAATCACCGTTCCCTGTTTTCCCACGGCCATTTTCGCCAGATAGGTGCCGCTAACTTCCCGGGCGGAACCAAAGTCAATTAAGGCTAATTGTTCAGTTCCAAACGCTTTGATTTGCGTGGAGTCGCGCAGCATAATATTGGCGGGTTTAATATCGCGATGAAAATACTGCTGATTGTGAACTTGATGTAAGATTTCTGTCAGTTGTAATAACCATCCGACTGCCTGTTGTTGGGTGATGGGTTCATGGTTACGACTGGCTAACCAGTCCTCCAAATTCTCCCCCTGAATTTTTTCCATGACTAGGCAATGGACGGGGGTTTTGCTATATCGCGGGGTAAAGGTAAAATAACCTCCCGGTTCCACTGCTGGAATGCCGGGGTGTCTGAGGCGTTGTAAAACGGCAGCTTCTTGTTTAAATAAGGTAATGGCCTTGGGATTTTGTTCCGTGAGGACTTTCAAGACCTTGGGAAACCCGCGATCGTCTACTTCAAAGGTTTGTCCAAACCCGCCAGTGCCCAGGAGTTTGACGATGCGATAGCGTCCTGCCACCACAAGTTCTGAACCGCATTGGCGACAAATGCGATTCTTGGCATTTAAGGGGTCTGCGGGTCTGGGACAGGAGGGGTTGATACAGTAGCTCATGGATGGCTACGGGCTTGCAATATCCCGGCGATAATAGGCTGGTCAGGGATGCCTGGACTTTTTAATATTAGACTGAATTTTAAGGGGTTCATATCATCCCGATGAATTAATTAAGCGGGAATCTGGAAAACTTAGGGTAGCGGTTGCGGTTTTGAGCCTGGGTTAACGTAGGTATTGCTACAGTAGCAGGAAGACTGATCGGGTTTTTGGAGAAAATTTAGGCAATTAGGACCCAATCCAGGGGAGAAACCCCTTTTCTAATACTGTATGTCCAATCCTCCACGGATGCCATGATGAGGAGTGACAATTTGGTTAAGTTTTACAGGGGGATGGAGCGTTTGACTTGCAAGAATCACAGGTGGAGGGACAGAATGATTCAGAGATCCACGCTTCTGACCCTTCCAATGGGGCAAGATTGTAGAAACGTAAACGGATGATGTCTGAAAAGTCCTGGTTAAAATTGTTACAACAATACCGTGCGATCGCCGTGATTCGTGCGGCCACGTTTGAATTGGGGTATGAAATGGCCCAGGCGGTTGCCAGAGGCGGGATTCACTTGATTGAAATTACTTGGAATAGCGATCGCCCGGAGGACCTGATTGATATCCTGCGATCGGATTTACCCCACTGTACGATTGGGACAGGCACTCTGTTAAATCAGGTGGATCTGAATCGGGCGATCGCTGCCGGTGCTCAATTCCTATTTACCCCCCACACCGAACCCACCCTGATTCAACTCGCTGCTGCTTCTGGAATCCCCATCATCCCCGGGGCCCTTTCTCCCACGGAAATTGTCACCGCTTGGCACGCTGGGGCCAATTGCGTCAAAGTCTTTCCCATCTCCGCAGTGGGTGGCCCCCACTATATCCAAAGTCTTCATGGCCCCCTCGGTCATATTCCCTTAATTCCCACCGGCGGGGTCAATCTCCAGAATGCCATCAATTTTCTCAAAGCTGGGGCGATCGCTGTCGGACTCTCTGGGGATTTATTTCCCAAAAAGCTACTCGCCGAACAAGATTGGGACGCTATCTCGGACCAAGCGCGAATCTTGACCTTTTCTATCGAAAACTTTAATAATAATGAGAGTACCTCTTTTGGAAATTAACCCCTCCGGGATTGTAGCTAACTCCTAAGTCACCCAAGACTGACGCATTATTTAATATCAAACCCTAAATGTAGGGTTGATTCGCGAATCAACCCTACAACATCCCGGGTTTATGCGTAAGTCCGGTTACCGTTTCCCTCCCACAAATCAAGCCGTTCTTATCACAATTCACCTATTTCAACAAGTATCTGGAGATATAAATTGTCATGAAAACAAAAATTAGCTCCCTCCGTCTGAGACCCCTTCGTGTATTGGGCGCAATCAGTGCCTTGACCCTCGCTGCTTTCTGTGGGTTTTCTCAACCCCAAGTTGCGCAAGCGGTAGAACATAACCGGATTGCCCGCATGATGCTCGATTTGCAATCCTCCCCGGACCGCTGGATTCAAATTGACCTCACGGAACAAAAATTAATGGCATGGGAAGGCAATAAAGTCGTCTATGCCGTCAGTGTTTCGACAGGGAAAGAAGGACATTTGACTCCTCCGGGCACCTTTGCGGTTCAAACCAAGTATGAAGTCACCCGGATGCAAGGGGACACCTACGATGTTCCTGACGTTCCGTTTACTATGTACTATTATGGCGGTTATGCCATTCATGGTACCTATTGGCATGACAATTTTGGCACGCCCATGAGTCACGGTTGTACCAATGTCGCAGTCGATCACGCGGAATGGTTATTTAATTGGGCGGATGTAGGAACGCCAATTGTGGTTCATTATTAAGGGAAGATTTAGCTGTAATTAATCCGGAAACGACTAAAGTCGTTACTACAAACTAGGAAAATCATTCTTCTGTTCGTAGTAACGACTTTAGTCGTTATTCCGGAAACGACTAAAGTCGTTACTACAAACTAAGAGAATCTTTCTGACGTTCGTAGTAACGACTTCAGTCGTTATTCCGGAAACGACTAAAGTCGTTA
>JAABSJ010000342.1 GCA_011390515.1 Oscillatoria sp. | reverse complement strand
GCATCCGGCGTTCATAGTCCCCTTCTTTACATTCTGCCGGGAATTCCTGACTCTGAGTGCGGTAGAGTTCTGCAAAGGCGCGAACCACTGCATCGCGCTGGACAAACAGACTGGTGTCTGAGGTGGGTTGAAACAGACGACGCCGGACAATTTCAAAACTTTCATCAGCGCTTGCGGGTCGCCAGGGAGACTCCACCCGCCCGATCGCATTCTTGAGACGGTCTAGGGCCTCTTTCCCCCGGTGACCGCCAATTTCAATCTCTGAAGAGGGAATACTCACCACCAAGAGGGTTTTTTTAGCGTTTTTCGCCGCCTCACTCAGGGTTTGGGCAAAGGTGAAGTGGGTATCAAAATCTCCCGCAGGGAGGTCACTTTTATCATGCAGTTGCCGACCATAGGCCACCCACTCATCAATTAAAATGAGTACCGGCGCATAATGATTAAATAAGTCTTTGAGGGCATTACCGGGATTGGTAGAGGTTTCATCCGCTTCTCGGAGTCTCTCATACCCCTCTTTCCCCCCCAGTTGCCATGCAATTTCACCCCACAAGGTCCGCACTTGAGTGCCATCGGGTTTGCGATGAATCTGTCCCGGGGAGATTTGGGTGCCCACGAGGACTACGGTATTCACATTAGCAGGAGGTTCGTTGATTCCGGCCTCTTGGAAGACAGGTTCTAGTCCGGGTAAGTCTTTAGCAGAAACTCCAAAAAACAGGTGATAGAGGGCTAACATCGCATGGGTTTTTCCTCCTCCGAAGTTGGTTTGGAGTTCGATGACCGGATCTCCGCCTGTTCCGCTTAAGCGCAGGAGTGCCCCGATGAGGAGTTGTTTGAGTCCTTCGGTGAGATAGGTGCGCTGGAAGAATTCTGTGGGGAGGCGGTATTCGTCTGAGCCTTCATCGAGATAAACTTGCCAGAGGTCTGCTGCAAATTCCGCTTGTTGGTAGCGACCGGAGGCGACATCGGGATGAGGGGTGGTAATTTCGCGCCAGGGTTTTAATCCGGGTTGGGGTTGTCCTTCTGTGGGGGCGATCGCCACCCGGCGTGTTTCCCGTCGGGCCTGGTCTTCAAACCGCAGGCGTAACAGTTCTTGTTTCTGCTTTTCCACTGTAGCCGCTTCCGGGGCAGAAATCGCCGATAATAAGCGGGTCATACTATCTAAGGCCCGGTAAGTATCATCGGTGGAAACGGTGGTTTTATGTGCCCATTCGTTCCGAGTATCCCGCAATTCGCTGACTAAACTGCGTTCAGACCGTCCCAGAATATTGCGAAAGATATTATTCCATTGCTCCCACATCACAATCAGCAAGGCGGAGATATCTTCCTGGAGAACATCTTGGGGGTGTTTGTTGCGAACATAACTATCCGGTAAACAAGCGGAAGCGGCGACTATCCAACGGTCTCCATGAATCGCTTTCATCTCCCGTTCAATAAAGGGATAAAGGCCATCTCGGAGTAGGTTTAAAGCTCTGCCGATTCGTTCGTGATTGCTAATCGCCATAATCAGTTTATAGGGTAGGTTTTAGGGTACGAATGTGCTGGCGGAAGGCTCTTAATGCGGGACTTCTGCCCTGGGTCACGGTTTGAGTCAGAACTGCTGTTATCGGGTCTAATAGGGGGAAACCAGGGAAGGTGGGACTGGTGGAAACTTGTTGATATTCTCCGGAGTTTAGGGTATAAATTTTGAGTTCACCCCGGGCATAAATCCAGAGTTCTGGAACTCCCAGGCTGAGGTAAGCCTCCATCTGGGTTTTAGAGGTCACATCGACTTCAATAGCTAGGTCGGGGGGTGGATCGATGGATAAATCAATGCGGCGTTTCCCGCGCATTTGAGTCTGGTTTTGAATGTAAAAACATTGGTCGGGTTCAATGCCACTTTTCATGGCTGCTTGTTTGAAGGTAGTTGACCCAAAACATTCGCAATCTATTTCTAGTTCTTCTAGTAAGATTTTGACAATATCGCTAATAATTTCTTTGTCAATTTCATGTTCTGGGGTGGGCTGTCGGATTTCTAAGGTTTCTTGATAATAGGCAATTCTCGCGGTGCGGTTTTCTCCCATGTCAGTGATGATTTCTTCAAATTGTTCCCAATTTAAGTGATGAATTAACAAGCGCTGACCCAGGGGGATGTCGAGTTGTTGCAGTTGTAAGGTGATCATGATTTTGGGTTTTTATTAAGTGAGTGAGTCCCCCTCATCCCCTAACCCCTTCTCCCACCGGGGGAGAAGGGGGACCGGAGGGGGAATAGAGGTAAATCCTCCTCTTCCTCTTCCTCCCCTCTCCCCGGGTGGGAGAGGGGCCGGGGGAGAGGGGGACTATCTTGCGCCACTTCCCCCCCTCATCCCCTAACCCCTTCTCCCACCGGGGGAGAAGGGGGACCGGAGGGGGAATGGACTCCTCTTCCTCCCCTCTCCCCGGGTGGGAGAGGGGCCGGGGGAGAGGGGGACTATCTTCCGCTACTCCCCCCTCATCCCCTAACCCCTTCTCCCACCGGGGGAGAAGGGGGACCGGAGGGGGACCGGAAAGACGATTGGTTTAAAACAAACTGCCTTGGACGGGTTCAGAATTTTTAGATTCCCTGGCTAATCGGCTGATTTCCGGCCAAGAAATGACTAGACTGTTATAGCCAATTCCCTCCGCTGACCAACCTTTTCTATCACAGAGGTTATAGAGTCGATAGGCTAAATCTCGGGCAATTTCTCCGCCATTTCCGAGTTTGGCGAGGAGTTCGGCTGCACCGATTTCTCCGGTTTTGTCCAGGGCGCGAATCAGGTGTTGGGTGATTTCCCAATGAGGCACGCGATTATCCTGTTCTGGATTCCAATCCGATGGCAGTTCTTCCCGTTTCAGTAGGCGGACTTTTCCGGCTTTGGCGGTTAAAATTCCGGCTTGTTCTAAGCCTTGAATGCTGGTATTTCTGGCTTTGGAAAGGGTTTCTGCATCGCCATATTGTCCTTCATTGAACTGATGTTGTTCAAACCAGGTTAACGCCCAACGGGTATCGCTATCAAATTCTCCTTCTTGTTCGGTGAGGTATTCATCTAGGAGTTGATTAATCAGTTGTAAAGCGGTGCGAACTCGCATGGGGGAACCATCATTTTCGAGGACGGCAGCGTATTGGGAGTAGACTGCCATCCCGGGTCCGATACTGGCTTGGGCCAAGTCTACCGGGGCGATATTGCCTTGTTGGAGGGTTTTTAGGGCTTTGGGGAGTTCTTTTTTGAGTTCGCTGAGGAATTGGCGTCGGGTGATTTTGGGGGCGGTTTCTGGACGAGGGCGGCAGACGAGGACGATGGAGGAAGCGAGGGCGTTTGTGCCACTGGCAATCATGCGGTTACTCAGTTCGCTACGCATGGGCCAAGTGCCATTAATACTGAAACCCGATTGAATCAAGCCTTCTAACATTGTTTCCCAACCCGTGGAGGAAACTGATTCTTCGCCTTTCCCTTTTTTATCAGTTTCGGCTTGTTTAAAAGCATAATAAATCGTGAGGGGATAGCTGACATGGGAAATATTATACATTCGTTTAAATGCTTGCCCCA
>JAABSJ010000034.1 GCA_011390515.1 Oscillatoria sp. | reverse complement strand
TGCGTAATTAAGCAACTGCGCCCCGCCTCAACCTCGCCTCGGGTCCTGGATATGGCAAGGCAACTATTTGAGCGCGAGGCGAACACCCTAGGGAAAATCGGCAATCATCCCCAAGTCCCCAGACTCCTAGATTACTTTGAAAGCGATCGCCAATTCTATTTAGTTCAAGAATATGTTGGCGGTCAAACCCTCAAACAAGAAACCAAGCGCAATGGACCTTTTACCGAATTTGCGGTCAAACAATTTCTGCGGGAAATCCTGCCCTTGGTCAAATATCTGCATGATAATGAAGTCATCCATCGGGATATCAAACCCGCCAATATCATTCGCAGGGACGTAGATAATCAGTTAGTTCTGATTGACTTTGGGGCAGTCAAGGACCAAGTGAGTCAAACCGCATTGCTCAACGCCAATTCCACCGGAGAAACTGCCTTTACCTCCTTTGCGATCGGGACCCCGGGTTTTGCCCCCCAAGAACAGATGGCATTGCGCCCGGTGTATGCCAGCGATATCTATGCCGTGGGAGCCACTTGCCTGTATCTACTCACCGGCAAATCCCCCAAGCATTTCGACTATGACCCCATGACAACCGAACTGATCTGGCGTCCCTACGTTTATGTCAGTGATAGTTTTGCAGCAGTCCTGGAAAAAATGCTGGCAGCTTCCGTGCGCGATCGCTACCAAAGCGCAGAAGAAGCCCTCCGCGCCTTGGATGTAGAATCCCACAGTCAAACCCTTTCCGAAGGACTCTCGACGCGACGCAAAGACTTACCCCAGCAAGAAGAAGAAACCCGACTCGAAGAAAAAAATAACCGAGGATTATCCCCTGCCGCCCGGGAAGTCGAGTTGCTACGAACGCGCCGCGCCAATCAAAAGGCCAAAGCCGCCAGTCGCGGGGCCACTGCCTTAAATTTAGGGATGAATTCTCGTCCCGGTGCAGCCACCAGTTTTCGCACCCAAACTTTAGCCGCCTCCAGTAGTGCCAGTGATGGCATCTTAGATGCCAAGGCAGTCCGCCTCGCTTATGGCAAGGGCAGACGAGACTTTGGCGACTGCAATCTCACCGGCTTAGACTTGCGGTCCTCTACCCTATCCGGCGCTAATTTTTATGACGCCAAGCTCAATCGCGTTAACTTCCAAGGATCCGACCTCACCAATGCCAACTTCGGACGCGCTACTTTAATCAAAGCTTGTCTGCGGGATAGCAATTTAACGAAAGCCTATTTTGTCAATGCCAATTTAGAAGGGGCGGACCTCCGAGGGGCCGACTTAATCGAAGCCTCCTTTACCCAAGCCAACCTGCGCGGGGCCAACCTTTGCGGGGCCAACCTCACCGGGGCGAGAATCAGCGACACCCAGTTGTCAATGGCACGCACCAACTGGTTGACGATTAAACCCAATGGCAAACGGGGAATCTTTTAGCCGATTTCTCCCCCAAACCCAGTTTCCACCCCTGAGCAGACCCATGCTCTTGTAAAATGAGTCAGGCTGACTTATTTTAGGCGTCCATATCCATGCGGATTTCTCTAAACTGGTTGCGGGAACTGATAGACATCACGATGTCTCCAGAAGAGTTAGCCCATACGCTGACGATGGCTGGATTTGAAGTAGAAGATATCGAAGACCGGCGCACTTGGGCCAACGGTGTCGTCTTGGGAAAAATTATCGATCGCGAACAACATCCCAATGCCGATAAACTAAGCGTTTGTCAGGTCAATATTGGCGGGGATTCTCCTTTAAATATTGTCTGTGGTGCACCCAACGCCAAGGCTGATATTTATGTGGCGGTGGCCCCGATTGGCACCTATCTGCCCAAAATTGACTTAAAAATTAAAAAGGCCAAACTGCGCGGCGTCCCCTCCGAGGGGATGATTTGTTCGTTAGCAGAGTTGGGGTTAACGAAGGAATCCGAGGGGATTCATGAGTTTGAATTGGAGAACCCTCAATTAGGGACGGCAGTTTCTCCCTTATTGGGTCTGGATGATGTAATTTTAGACTTGACCTCTACGGCAAATCGGGCTGATGCCTTGAGTATGGTGGGAGTAGCCCGAGAAGTGGCGGCCCTAACTGGAGGTGAGTTAAGATTACCGATCGCCCAAGGTACAGACATTAAACCCGGTGGCAAGGGTTTGTCATTAAAAATTGACGAATCCAAAGCCTGTCCTGCCTATATTGGCACGGAAATCACCGGCGTCAAAATTGCCCCTTCTCCCTTGTGGTTGCAGCAGCGTCTCCAAGCGGCAGGGGTGCGCCCGATTAATAATGTGGTGGATGTCACGAATTACATTCTGTTGGAATGGGGACAGCCGTTACACGCTTTCGATCGCGATCGCCTCCAAACCCTCGCCGGAGGAGATTCCCTCACCCTCGGCGTCCGATTTGCCCAATCTGGGGAAACTTTCAAAACCCTGGACGGTCAAACCCGCACTCTGCAAGCCCAAAATCTCTTAATTACGGCGAATAATAAACCCGTAGCTATTGCTGGGGTGATGGGTGGGGAAGAAACTGAAGTCTATGAAGGGACTGAGAATTTAATTTTAGAGGCGGCATTGTTTGACCCTCCGGCAGTGCGGCGATCGTCTCGGGCGGTGGGATTACGCACGGAGTCCTCGGCGCGCTATGAACGGGGGGTGAATTATGCAGGGTTAGAAACCGCCTGCGATCGCGCGATCGCCCTGTTCCAAGAACTCGCAGGCGGTACTCCCGTCCATCAACAAATTGCCGATGCGCGTCCCGAAGAACTGCGCGTGGGGGGTTCGGTCCAATCGATTCAACTGCGTCGCGATCGCGTCAATCAGGTTCTCGGACCCATCACACAAGGGGAAGGCACCGGCGAATTACAAGCAACGGATATTGAACCGATTCTCACTGCCTTGGGATGTACTCTCACGGCGATTACCCCCGGTCAAGTCTGGTCCGTGCAAGTGCCGCCCTATCGTGCTCGCGACTTAGAACGGGAAATTGATTTAATCGAAGAAATTGCCCGTCTTTATGGGTATGATAAGTTCTGCGAAACCTTACCCACTCAAAGTGCTGCCGGTCAGCTTGGACCGGAACAACAGGCAAGGCGAGATTTGCGATCGGCTTTCCGTAGTGCCGGTTTGACGGAACTGATGCATTACTCGTTAGTTAAGGCAGAACAGGAAAATCAAATTGCTTTAGCCAATCCCCTGTTTGTGGAATATTCTGCCTTACGGACGGAAATGCTCTCTGGGGCAATTGATGCGTTTGAGTATAATTTAGCCCAAGGCAATGGTCCTCTGAATGGGTTTGAGTTGGGTCGCACATTTTGGAAAGATAGCGAAGGACTGAAGGAACAAGAGACCCTAGCCGGAATTTTAGGCGGTGACCCGACCGTAGGGCGCTGGGTTCGCAGTGGTCGGGAACAGCCGATGTCCTGGTATGAGGCGAAAGGGATTCTGGAAAGTGTCTGCGATCGCCTCGGACTAGAAATAGCCTATCGTCCTGAATCCAATGCCTATCCCACCCTGTTACATCCGGGACGGACTGCTTCTTTGTGGTTGCAAGACCGGAATATCGGGGTCTTCGGCCAACTCCATCCCCAACTCCGTCAAGACCGAGAACTGCCCGATGAAGTGTATATCTTCCAAATGGAGTTACAACCCATTTTAGATGTTCTCACACAAGATACCTTCGGACGCAAGTTTAGCGCTTACTCCTCCTATCCGTCATCAGACCGGGATTTGGCTTTCTATGCGCCGGTTGAGGTGGCCGTGAGTGATCTCACCGGGGTGATGAGTCAGTCTGCGGGGTCTTTGTTGGAGTCGGTGCAACTGTTCGATGATTATCGGGGACAGAATGTGCCGGAAGGACAACGGAGTTTAGCCTTTCGACTGGTCTATCGGGCCAGCGATCGCACCCTCACCGATGACGAGATAGAACCGGCCCATCAAAAGGTTCGGGATGCCTTAGTCAGCCAGTTTGCGGTGAGTTTGCGAAGCTAACCGCCTATCCTCCCGGGGACATATTCCCCAAAACCAACAGTCGGGAATGCATACTCCCGACTGTTGGTTAGACTTACCTATTCCTCGGGATATAACGGTTCCCGGACTTGTGGGGTACAGATATTTTTGGGAGTGCGAGCATCTTGCTCGCTTTCTAAAATAGCGAGCAAGATGCTCGCACTCCAAAAAAATGTACCTTATAACACTGGGAAACCCCATATAACGGTTCAATTGTCAATCTACTCTCAGAAATTAAACCATGCCGAAGTATGTAATGTGGGGCAGCTACTGCGAAGATGTGCTGGAAAAACGCGCCCCTTATCGACAAGCCCATCTGGATGGAATTAGCGCCCAAAAAGCAGCGGGTTTAGTGATTACCCTGGGTCCAACCCAAGATGTCACTAAAGTGTTTGGGATTTATGAAGCCCCCGATGAACAAACCGTCCGTGAGGCAGTCGAGGGTGACCCTTATTGGAAAAATGGGATTTGGACCGAATACGAGGTCAAGGAATGGATCCAAGCGTTTTAAGGGTTTTTACAGAAGACCTCTTGCAAAATTATAAAAAGCCCCCCTTCTTAAGGGGGGTTGGGGGGATCAATCCGGAATTTTGCAAGAGTTTAATTTAATCGCAGATTAGTTAAACATCTTAGGGCAATGCGGTACAATAGGCGAAAAGATTTGAGGACAAACCTATTGCCAGATATGTCAAGCCCAAGGAAGCGGCCCAAATCCTTGGGGTCCACGAAAGAACACTTCGCAGATGGGATGAAGATGGCTCAATCGAAACCATCAGAACCCCCTCTGGGCAGCGGCGATACAACGTCGAGTCTTATGCCGCCAAATCAGGCAGCGACAAACGTAAAGTCGCCATATACGCCAGAGTTAGTAGTCGCGCCCAACAACCCGACCTCACCCGCCAGGTTGCCGCACTGTCAGCCCTCTACCCCGAAGCAGAAGTCGTCTCGGAAATCGGAGGCGGACTCAACTTCAAAAGAAAGAAAATGCTTGCCCTACTGGGACAGGTCTTGTCAGGAGATGTCCGCATGGTTGTCGTTGCCCACAAAGACCGACTGGCAAGATTCGGCTTTGACTTGTTTCGATGGCTCTGTGAGCAAAACAGGTGCGAACTCGTGGTTCTCAACGAGACAAGTCTCAGCCCAGAACGAGAAATGGTTGAGGACATCCTCGCCATCCTCCACTGCTTCAGTTCCCGACTCTATGGACTGCGAAAATACAAAACTCAGGTCAAGGAAGATCCGGATTTACCCCAGTCCCGAACTAAATAAAGTCTGGCGCAAATGGCTGGCGGCTTGTCGATACTGCTACAACCAAGCAATTGCTTTGCAGAAAAGCGGTAAACGACTAAGCAAGCTGAAGTTACGCAATGAAGTGATGCAGAGTGATTTGCCTGCGTGGGTTAAAGAAACGCCTTGTCACATCCGGCAAAATGCAATCTTCGATGCCCATCTCGCTTTTAGCGCTAGTTCTGACGCAAGGTTTAGAAGTTGCCGTGACAGTTCCCAAGCCATTAAGTTTAACGATGCTAATTTCTCTTCAGGAAGTTGGTATCCAAGACTGACGAAAGGATTGACTTTCAAGGCTTCTGAGCCTATTCCTAGAACTTGTGACCAAGGGACTCAGTTAGTCTTTTCCAAAGGGCGGTGGTTTGCGGTTTTCCTTGAACCTGTTTCCATGACACCGACTGAAGCCACTGCCGTGATTGCATTAGATCCGGGCGTCAGAACTTTTATGACAGGTTTTGATGGCTCACGATTCTTAGAATTTGGCTCAGGAGATATTGGACGCATTACTCGGCTATGCCAACATTTGGATGATTTAATGAGCAGAATCGCCAAGGAACCCAATCGCTCAAAACGACGAAGGATGAGGCAAGCGGCTCAACGAATGAGAACCAAAATCCGCAATCTAGTTGATGAAGCCCATAAACAAATTGCTCACTACTTGACTCGTAACTACAGCCTAATTTTTCTGCCAACCTTCGAGACTTCCAACATGGTTGCCAAGGCGAAGCGGAAAATTAGGTCTAAGACTGCCCGAGCAATGCTGACATGGGCGCATTATCGATTCAAACTAACCCTGAGACATCAAGCGGAAATAACTGGAACCACAGTTGTAGATGTGACCGAAGAATACACCAGCAAAACCTGTACTCACTGTGGTCATGTGCATTCCAAACTAGGTGGCTCAAAAGTGTTCCGCTGTCCTAAGTGCGGGTTCACTCTACCCAGGGACTGGAACGGTGCTTTTGGAATCTTTCTAAAAGCTTTGCGGGATACCGCCTCTATCACCTTTGAAGGCGATAGTGCTATCGTTGCATTGTCCTGCAATAGCCGGATAAATGTCGCGTAAATGTATCAGGTCTAGACTGTTTTCTGAATCAGCCTGCGTAGGCAGGCTTCGTCCGTATAGCCCCACCCTTCAGGGTGCGGGTCCCCTTGAGGGGGAAATTTGGCTAATTCTAGCGGGGGCGAACTTGATGGGATAGGAACGCTAAAATCCAGGTAGTATCCTACATTAAGATGCGATCGTTAAAAATCCGAGTTGATTAAAACTCTTAAATTTCTGAACTGGAATATTACTATGCTTGTCTGCCCTAAATGCCATTTCGAGAACCCCAACTCTAACAAGTTTTGTCAAAAATGTGGGATGTCCCTAACCCATAAATCCTGTGGGGAATGTGGAACCCCGGTGCTTGCCAGTGATTTAAACTGCCATAATTGCGGTGCCATCACGGGGCAAATTTGGCTGGCGATCGTCGATCGCCCACGAGTACCTGAAAGTCAGGATGTTGCCGCAGAGGTTGAAGAATCCGTATCTGTAGCCACCATGCCGACGATGGAAATGGCGGTAGCATCCGTCTCGGAACCCCTGGAAACTGATATCCCGGAGGAATCAGAGATAGAATCCGAGGTAGAGACAGCGCCAGAAGTTTCTGAGACTTCCTCTGAAACTTCCTCTGAAACTTCCCCTGAGACTTCCGACGTTGATACCATTACCAGTCTGTCGGAAGTGCTTGAACAAGTCCAAGAAAGTACAGAACCCTCGGAAACCCAAGAGATTGAGGCGGACATAGAAACCTCCGAAGTCACCACCCTGGAGGAATCCTCCCCGGAGACTGAACCGGCAATAGAACAGACGGATTTGGATATCCCGGACACTGCGATTTCTGAAGAACAATCCGCAACGGTAATCCCTGCGGCAACAGCATTAGAAATCCCCGAGGAAACCGAGGAGATTTTGCCTGCGGGGTCCTTTTTAGACGAAGATGACCGCTATCAACTCTTGGACGATTTACCCTTAAATCAACTCAACCAGGGGGAAATTCAGGTCAAGGTACTGGACTGCGTTCCCTTGCAACAATCGCCCCTATTGGCGTTGAGTTCTCACCCTGTAGAAAGCCCCGATCGCCAGGATAATCCGACTCCCGCTTGGGCCCTAGCAATTCCGGCGATCGCCAAAGCCTATCTGGCCCTCCACTCCCAATTTTACGCGATCGTTCCGGCGATCCATGATGCATGGCACTGGGGCGATCGCCGGGTCCTCCTCTTAGAAGACCGTTCCACCCAACCATTCCTCCTCGAATATGTCCAGACAAACTCCATCCTTCCCTCCCAAATTCTGCACTGGTTGCAGGAAGTGACGGAACTCTGGATCGGATTAGAACCCTGGCACTGTCGGCAAAGTTTACTGGAACCGCAAAATCTCCGCCTCGATGTAGAAGACCAAATTTTGTGTCTGCAACGGTTATATCCCGACTTGCCCGATACCACCCCCCGGTTCACGGCAGTGGGAGAGTTTTGGCAAACTCTGTTGAATTCAGCCCAACTGACACCGGAGACAGAAGAGGATGAGAGTTCTGAATTACAACAGGTGGTGGCAGAATTACTTGAAGCCGAGTGGGACAGTGTGGAAGGGTTGCGATCGCGCCTGGAAACCCTGCAATCTCAACTCCAACCGCCAACTCCCATCAGTTCCCCCTCTTATGACCCGATTTCTCTGGGCGCAATCTCCGATAATCTAGATCTGGACGATAGTCCAACAATGGTCATGCCGATTCTGTTAGAAAGCCTCGAAGCATCGGGACAGACGGATATTGGACGACAACGCACCCATAACGAAGACGATTTTGGCATTGAAACCCAAGTCAAGCAGCGTCAGGGTGCTAGAGCGTTCTCAACCCAGTACAAGGGACTTTACATTCTTTGTGATGGCATGGGAGGACATGAAGGCGGGGAAATCGCCAGTGCCTTAGCGGTGGAAAAGCTGCGGGAATATTTCCATCGCCATTGGCAGGATAGCTTACCGGATCAAGAGGTGATTTCCACCGGGGTGCTGTTTGCCAATCAGGCGATTTATGACCTTAACCAAGCCGAACAGCGTGGGGGCAGTGGGCGGATGGGAACAACCCTGGTGTTGGTGTTGGTTCAAGATCAGAATGTAGCGGTTGCTCATGTGGGAGATAGTCGGCTGTATCGGTTTACTCGGCGTCAGGGATTGCAGCAAGTTACGGTGGATCATGAAGTGGGGCAACGGGAAATTCTGCGCGGTGTGGATCCGGAAACGGCCTACTTGCGTCCCGATGCTTACCAACTCACCCAGGCCCTGGGACCTCGCAATGAGGATTTTGTCAGCCCCGATGTGCAGTTTTTTAAGATAGAGGAAGATACTTTATTGATTCTGGCTTCTGATGGGCTGACGGATAATGATTTGTTAGAGACTCACTATTTGACTCATCTCGAACCCCTCCTGAATGCAGAAATGCCGTTAGAGCCTGGGGTTGAGGCGTTAATTGAGTTAGGGAATCAATATAACGGTCACGATAATATTACGGCGATCGCCGTCCGTGCTCTGGTCCGCGAACGGTAAACCGCCAGCAGGCGTACCGAAAGCGGGGGTTTTGGCTTTCGGTGCGCTTGTAGAAAGACCCACACCCTCAAGGGTGGGGCTACAGGGACAAAGCCCGCCTGCGCGGGCTACTCTATAAAAACGACTGTTGATACCCAGGTTTGGTATAAGGCTCAGTTTCAATGATGTTTCGAGGAGTTGCCGAAGTGGTTACTCTGGTTTTGGTAGACGACACGAATTCTCCGATTAAACAGTGGCGGTTTGACAATGCTGATGTGATTCGCATTGGCCGATCGCCGGAACAGAATGATCTAGTGCTTGATAATCCGGTCGTGTCTCGCCTGCATTTGGAGTTACATCTGACCCAGGATAGCACTCACGGCAAAGTCTGGCAGTTGATCAATTATGGGACCAATGGCACCTTTGTCAATGGTCACCCGGTAGAGCGATCGCGCCTCAGTCATGGGGCGCTGATTCAGTTAGCCCGAGGAGGTCCCCTGTTAAAGTTTATTCTGGACCCCTCGGTTTCTCAGGCGGCCCCGGCTGCCCCATTGGCCCCAGCGGCCCCGGTTTGCACTCATGCCAATAATCCCCCTAATACCCTGTTCTGCATTCACTGCGGCGCACCGATTCAGGTGGAACGGCAGATCCGAGAGTATCAAATTTTGAAAACTTTGGGTCAAGGGGGAATGGGGACGACTTATCTGGCATTCGTTCCTCCGGAGGAAAATAACCCCCGTCCCAAAATGTTGGTGTTAAAGGAAATGAATGCGGATATGACCCGCATTCCCAAGGCAAGGGAGTTATTTGAGCGGGAAGCTCGGATCCTCAAGGGGTTGAATCATCCCGGGGTCCCGCAGTTTTATGATTTTTTTGTGGATGAGGGCAAAAAATATCTGGCAATGGCGATGATCCACGGTCAGGATTTGGAACAGCGGGTTTATCAGCGCGGTCCGGTTGTTTTATCTCAGGCGCTCGATTGGATGATTCAAACTTGTGAGGTATTGGAGTATATTCATGCCCAAAGTCCGCCCATCGTTCACCGGGATATCAAACCGGCGAATTTGATGGTGCGGACGGTGGATAATCGAATTATCGTCCTGGATTTTGGCGCGGTGAAGGAAATTGGCACCCCCTTGGGTACTTGCATTGGCGCACCAGATTATACGGCACCGGAACAGAACCGAGGTGAGCCATTAACTCAGTCGGATCTTTATGCGATCGGTGCTACGTTGATTTTTTTATTGACTGGGGAGAGTCCTCAGAAGTTTTTTGAGCTTCGCGGTTCGGGCTATGGGTTTAACCTCAAAGGTGATCCGCGCATTACTCCGCAAGTCCGAGAGACGATTGAAAAGGCCACAGAATCCAAACCGAGCGATCGCTATCAAACCGCTGGGGAACTGGCTAGGGCTTTATCCCAGTGTTTATAAATAGGGATATTCGAGAGGACAGATGAGCGAAAACCTTCAGATCTAGCTGGGCTAAACGATCACGGCTCAGGCGATCGCTCCTCTGTTTTTTCCCGGTTCTCCTGATTCTTAAGCTCCTACTCGTCTTCTTCCCAGGTTTCTACCGCTAAGAGATGAACCACCGGATCTTTCATTGAAAAGCCAAATTCAAGTAATTCTTTTTTCCAGTACGCCCATTCATCTCCATAGAGAAAAGCGATTTTCCAGAGGCTATCTGTGGGCTTGAGGATTTTTGATTCTACTAACGATCGCACCTGACGCTGTAATTTATCCATCGAGTGACAAACCTGCTGGGTCATAATACCTCTTTAATTTTCCAAAAACTTCTAACAACATACAATTGCTTTCCAATCTTTTTACCATACTTCGCAAGGTTTTATTCGCCATCCTCGTAGAGTTGACGGTGGATCTTTGCTGGAGGGGTATGCCGTTCCAGCGCGAAGTTGGGGGTTTCCGCTTCCAGACCTCTTTAAATAAAGTGCCTGCATTTTTTACCATCAGTTTCAGCTAGTCAAGTTCGTTAGACCGTAGAGTCGGTTTGGCATCGGCCTTGACACACTTCCAGCCGAACAGGGTATATAATCCGGAGATTTGCACGGTTTGTGTAAACCACCTGAAGCTAAGGAAACGTTTTGAACCATTGGAAAGTCCTTTCTTTTTGCTCTGGCCGATATTCTAGGTGAATTGGGATGAATGATCATCGGTTCTCGACTATCAAAAATGTCGATCCACGCTATCTTCGCTATCTGGACTGAGCGGCAATCCCCAACTTCAGTCAGTTGAGTGCCGGTTCGGAAAAATCCTAGATTCGGTAATCGGTTGGAAAGCTACTTTATATCTTTTATCGTAGCACGCTACTTTTGGCAAGTCTATTTTTGATTTTTTTTTACGAATCGCCTAATTTGGGACTCCCGAGGGCCTTTAACCTGATTCTCGATTCCTGCGGTCCTGCCTATGAGCAAACCCCTAACCCTATGGGTTACGCTTGCCCGGGATGGCGATCGCATCGAGCCGAGTCAGGTGGGAGGCGCTTTCTTCCGAGTCAGAAAGTCTCCACATTTCGGGAAGGATTAAACTTGTTGGGGCTACCTACAACAGTCAGTAGCGAGATTGGCTTCCTACGGTATAGCCAATCAATCCGCAGGGCGATCGCAGAGGGTCGAAGTCGAACTTCTTGATCGGTGAGCTCGCTTTGGCGCTTGCTATGGGTACGGAATTGGGTGGGATTTTTAGTGTAGAGTTTTTTCTCTACTAAAGTAGTTTATCACAAATTTTCCAAATTGTTTGGCTTTATTGGGGAGATGGGGATTTGTCCTTTGTCCTTTGTCCTTTGTCCTTTGTCCTTGGGGGATGGGGGGGATGGGGGAGCAACTGCTTAACTTGGACTCTGGATAGGACCTTAGCCCTCCCCTATGTCTTGGGGAGGGGACTGTCCAGACGTAGATGCATCAAACAAAAATTACCCGGAACAAGGCTTTCTGCTGCGCCTTTCCCGGGAAAGGGGTTGGGGGTTTGTCTGTGTCCTGTGAAGCGCGATCGCTTATTTTTTCTCCGGTTGGAGGGATTTCAGGAGACCCTTGACATTTTCACTGCTATATCCCACTTCTAGGGTCGGTTCTCCTTGCAAGAGGGTGTCAATTTGGGTTAAATAATCAACGATCCGACTTTCACTTCTAATCGTGCGTCGGAGGCGATCGCCTAGGGGCGCGATCATCTGCTCAAGTTGTTCCTGTTGAACCTGGGGGGCCGCCTCCGGTTGCACCAGAGCATGGCTACGGAACAGCAAAAATTTCTCCGGCTTTTTGGTGTAAAAAACCTCCTGCAATTCATCAAAAATTTGACTCATCAACGCGGTGGTGACATATTCCAACAAAACGGGCGGGAGGGAAAATAAAGCCTGGTCAGGGTTCGATGTTTTTTCAAGCAGCGATCGCCGTCCCAAAGAAGCCACCGCTTCTAATAATTCCTGTAACGGCACCGGCAACAACATAATCTGACGCAGACGCTCCAAGGATAGCGGTTGACGCTCGATCGCCAGCCAATAGAGAATTTCTTGTTCTAACCCCGACAAGCGATCGCACTGTTGGGCGAGCAACTCATTGATTTCCCCAAACACTAACGTCCCATGTTTCAGAAATTCCGCAACTTGGCCCCCAAATAATTCTTGAATCGTCCGTGCTGCAATTTTTAGTTCTACAGGATTGCCTCGATATAGGTCAAATAAATTAGCCCAGGCCGGTTCAACAATCAATCCTTTATCTTTTAAAATTTGAGTAGATGCCTCTGCATTTAAACCCGTCAACGGTAGAGACCGCACGGGTAAATAATCCCCTTCTTGTAAACTGATTTCCTTGGGATTTTCCCAACTGGTCATCAGCACACAGCTCTTGTGGGGTTGGCAGGAAAGCCGTTTAAAAAAGTCTCCATACTCGGAATAACCCTCCCGATACTGTCCCGAGAGTTCACCCCCTTTTAAAAGGGTTTCCACACCATCCAGGATTAATAAACAGCGATGATGGCGACAATATTCCAGGAATAGGGAGATTTTGTCATTGAGATCGGGAATAGAATAAGCACCCTGATGAGGGTAGAGCAATTTGAGTAAATGATCCAAGAGCTCAGTTAGGGATGGACCTTGGCGCAAATTTCGCCATAACACCGTATCAAATTGCTCTTGAATTTGGTGAGCCAATTTAACAGACAGGGCAGTTTTACCCATCCCTGCCATCCCCAAAATGGATACCACCCGGCACTCTTGCTCTAAAATCCACTCTTCCAGGGTGGCGAGTTCGAGATCTCGCCCATAAAAAATCGAACTATCCGGTGCCTCGCCCCAATCATAAATCGATTTAACACAACAGGCGGACCCATTCTGGAGTCCGTTACTGTTTAAGGTTATGCCCGTCTGATGGTCCTGATACTCGCTGACCAGAATTTGTTGTAACTTGGCCATTTTACCGGGTCCAGCGCCCCCGATTTTAAATTTTTTGTACACTTCACCGAGTCGTTTGCGGACCGCTTCGGGTCGAATGCCCAGGTTAATGGCGATCGCAGCAATGGATTCACCATGCAGCGCATAAGATAAGACCTGAATTTCCGAGTCCGACACGCCCCGTTCGACGGTTACCACTTTTAAAAAGTCTTGCGGAATCACAGCAGTTCTCTCACCCCTATGTAACGACGACTGTTGCCTTGGACTTAAGATGCAAAGAAGTGAGTTTTTGTTCACTGCCTATTTTATCTCGCTTCAGTGAGAAAACAAGCGATTTGTGGAGAATTCGCCTCACTAAAAGGAGTTGAGTACCTAGGGCCTTCGACTGCACAGCCGTCTAAAAAGGGTGAAGAGGGGATTAATTGCGGGTGAACTCCGGGTCCAGGGTTCCTAGGGGTAGCCGATTTCTGCTCCCCATCACCCAGTCAACCACCCGTTCCCACCCCGTAGCGATCGCCCCATCATCAGGCAAACCCCACCACCACCTCTTCATAGAGATAAGAGCGTTCCATCCCCAGTAACCTAGCGCTCCATTCCCGATCCACCTGCAACGACTGACCCATCAGCGCCCCTAAATCATAATCACCCTTGAGTCGGCGTCCAATTAAAGCCCCACCAGGATTTAAGGATTGCGTCATCTTGGCGATCGCCCCCCCTAACTCATCAGGGGCCATCCCCTCTCCAAAATTTGACATAGAAATCAGGTCAAATCCCCCCGATTGACCGAGTTCCACAACTTTTTCTAAAAACTGACCCTCATGCAGTTTGAGTCTGTGAGTGCCCAGGGCCAAAATCGTCCCTTGGGCAGTCCCTTGTAAATAAACCGGGACCCCCTTTAACCCCTCAGCGTAAGAGTTGGCAAACAGTTGGGTCATAAAATAATTTTCCTGGGGAGGCATCTTGTTGAGGGCCACTGCCAACCTCTGAGCAAAATGCTCCCCAAATGAAACTCCCTGCCATCCCTTCACCGGGATTTCCCCAAAAATGTTCACCAGTTCCTCGGGGGTGAAAATAGACTCAACCCAATCTTGCCACCCGGGATGAGCAAGACTCTGGGCGGGATCGTGAAGCGGATCCAACCCCAACGCCGAAAATTGGGCCGATAACTGAGTCGTCAGGGTCTCAAATCGGCCCACCTGATTGATTCCCTCAGCAATCTGTTCGAGACGAGCATCCCAGAACGATAACGTCGCTTCCGGCAGATAGGGCCGCAATTCTTTGTAGAGGTCCAGTCGTTCCCGTCTGTGAGTGGTGCGATCGCCCCCAATCAGGGCCATCTGGTCCAATAACGGTAAATGCAACAATGCCTGACGACGCAACTCCACTAAATGCAACTGCGCCGGATTACTATCCACCGCTTCAACTTGTCCCACCATCGGCGACGCCAACAAACTCAACGCCGTGCAACCCCCAGAAGCAACCACTAAAACTCGTAATAAATTTTCCTGGCATTCTCCCAACCTTTCCGCAACCGAGAGTTCGATGCGAGGATCTTCGGGAACCTGCGAAAAACTGATTTCAGAGACAGTGGAATTTTCTAAGCGCTGCATGAGGGCTAAAATCCTAGATGATTAAGAATCACTTTATTATGATTCCACTCCCAGGCAGCTACCGGACCGTCTGTGACAGTTTGGCAAGTGACTGACCCGGTGATTCTCCCCCTTCATCTATTCTCTATCCAGAGATAGATCCCAAATCTGCCCACCTTCATCCGATGAAAAATTTTCCATAAAAAAAGGAGTCAAGACAAGACGCCAACTCCCCTAAACGCGATTAGTTGAATATCCTTCTAAGAAACCGTGACCACTTCCTTTCCTTGGTTCTGAAGAATTAACCCATATTCCAATCCTTCCACCACAGCTTGATAAGAGGCTTCAATAATATTAGTAGAAACCCCCACCGTCGTCCAGCGTTGCTGACCATTGCTGGATTCCACCAAAACCCGAGTTTTGGCAGAAGTTCCAGCCCCGCCATCCAGAATCCTCACCTTATAATCCGTCAATTGGAAATCAGCTAAAGCCGGATAAAAATTAACCAACGCTTTCCGCAGGGCGGCATCTAAAGCCGAAACTGGACCATTGCCTTCAGCCGCTTCTAAAATATTTTTGCCATTCACCCCAACCTTAACCGTGGCTAAAACATTGGTCATCCCTTCGAGTTGTTCGCAATGGACGTGAAAGCCTTTAATTTCAAAAAACGTCTGGCGATCGCCTACCGCTTCATGCATTAACAATTCAAAACTCGCTTCGGCTGCCTCAAATTGATAGCCCTGATTTTCCAAATCTTTCAACTTTTCCAAAATCTGCCGACATTTGGGGTCTTGTTTATTCAGGTCAATTCCAAAAGTCGCCGCCTTGGCCAAAATATTACTCATCCCCGCTTGGTCCGACACCACAATCCGGCGCTTATTGCCGATTAATTCCGGTTGTAAATGTTCATAAGTCAAGGGATTGCGCTGAACCGCAGAAACGTGAATTCCCCCCTTATGGGCAAAGGCTGAAAGTCCCACAAAAGCCGCATGATCATCCGGGGCGAGATTAGCCACTTCACTGATATAGCGACTGGTTTCCGTGAGTTTCACCAAGTGACTCGGGTCGATGCAATCATAACCCAATTTAAGCTGAAGATTGGGAATTAAAGAGCAAAGGTTGGCATTGCCACAGCGTTCGCCATAGCCATTAATCGTGCCTTGAACCATCCGCACACCTTCCAGAACCGCAGTGAGGGCGTTGGCAACGGCAGTTTCCGCATCATTATGGGTGTGGATGCCAAAATTGATGGGGATATCGGTCTTTTGGCGGAGGGTTTGAATGATGGTGCTGGTGATTTGGCTGATTTCATGGGGGAGGGTGCCGCCATTGGTGTCGCAGAAAACAATCCATTCCGCACCAGCAGCGATCGCCGTTTCTAGAGTCTTCAGCGCATAAGTGGGATTGTGTTTGTACCCATCAAACCAGTGTTCAGCATCATAAATCACCTGTCGTCCCTGACTCCGCAAAAACTCGATGGTATCGCGGATCATCTCCAGGTTTTCTTCCAGGGTCGTATTGAGTCCCTCAATTACATGAAGATCCCAGGATTTGCCAAAAATCGTTACCCAGCGCGTCCCAGCAGAGAGAATCGGCTGCAACATCGGGTCCTCTGCCGCTGTTTTTCCCGGACGCCTGGTGGAACAAAAGGCGACTGCTTCGGCATTTTGCAGGGGTTCTTCTTGGAGTCTCCAGAAAAACTGCACATCCTTGGGATTGGCCCCAGGCCATCCGCCTTCAATAAATGGGACCCCCAGGCGATCGAGGCGGTGAGCAATCCGCAATTTATCCTCGATAGACAGGGACATCCCCTCGCGCTGAGATCCATCTCTTAAGGTGGTGTCGTAGATCCAAATCCGGTTAGTGCTATCTGCGTTCATAGGTTTTGTCATTGGTCATTTGTCGTTGGTCATTGGACAGGGGAGATGGTGAGGCTGTTTGTAGTAACGACTTCAGTCGTTCTCTTCAGTTCGTAGTAACGACTTCAGTCGTTCTCTTCAGTTCGTAGTAACGACTTCAGTCGTTCTCTTCAGTTCGGAGTAACGACATCTTGCACCATTCTCAACACCGGCGGGGGTTAAAACCCCCGCCTCATAGCTAAAGTCGGATAAATCCGACTGCAAGTCTTATCCGGTGGTTTTTTCAGTCGGTTTCAACCGACTTTAGCTGTTAGGCGGGGGTTTTAACCCCCGCCGGGTGTTGCCTCACCATCAGGGGCTTAAGCGCCTGTTGGGAACTGGAGGGTCCGGACAGGGGGGCGTGACTTGGCGTCCGCCAAGTCACGCGGTAACGACTGAAGTCGTTACTACGAACATCCTCCCGATCCTCTGTATCCTCCCCATCTCCCCATCTCCCCAAAAAGTGTAAAAATAGAGAGTGAAATGCTTTGAGTGAGTTGAGATGCCAAAAGTAGAAGTTGCGGGAAAGACCTTACAGTGCGATCGCGGGGCTAATCTCCGGCAGGTTTTGTTAGACAATGGGATTGACCTGTACAATGGCAAGGCCAAATTGATTAATTGTCGGGGCCTGGGTAGTTGTGGCACTTGTGCGGTGGAGATTGAAGGAGAAGTTTCGGCTCCCAATTGGCGGGACCGCACTCGGCGATCGCTCCCTCCTCATTCTCCCGCAAAAAATCTCCGATTAGCTTGTCAAACCCAAGTTTTAGGTGATGTAAAGTTGACAAAATATGACGGATTCTGGGGACAAGGGGAAAATCCGGTCTGGACAGCAGAAGGTTAAGGCTTAATCAGCATTGATTATTAAGAATTAATAATTTTAGGGCAGTTTTTTCTCAGCAGGGTAAAGCATTCGTCTAAATTATATCCTGCTTTCTTCGGATTCATTAAAGACCCCGGAGTGCCCTACCTGGGAAAAATTTAACCTAATCTTCGGGATTGCAACTTGACAAAAACCCTATTTTTATAAAAAAAATTACCCTAATTTTTTAATGAAGACATCAAACGACATCATTATTATTGGCGGTGGCATTATCGGTCTCTCTATTGCCATTGACCTGAAACTGCGTGGGGCCTCGGTGACGGTTTGTGCGCGATCGCTCCAGGAAGGAGCCACCTCTGCGGCAGCAGGAATGTTGGCCCCGCAAGCGGAGGCGATTCCCCCGGGACCGATGCTGGATTTGTGCTTGCGATCGCGATCGCTCTATCCGGACTGGATTAGCAAAATAGAAGACCTCAGCGGGGTCTCCACCGGCTATTGGCCCGGGGGGATCCTCGCCCCGGTTTATGAACCCACTCCACCGGGAACCTCCACCCCTGTGGATTCAGGATTTCCCGCCACTTGGGTGGACAAAGCTCACCTCGAACTGTACCAACCTGGTTTAGGTGAGGCGGTTGTCGGTGGGTGGTGGTATCCCGAAGATGGACAAGTGGATAATCGTGCCCTTGCCAATGGGTTATTAAAGGCAGTCCAAGAATTGGGAGTCGAGATTCGCGAGGGTGTCATCCTTGAGGGGATTATCCAGCGACAACAGCAGGCAGTCGCCTTACGAACGAACCAGGGCGAATTACACGCCTCCCATTATGTCCTGGCAACCGGGGCCTGGAGTCATCAACTCCTGCCGATTCCAGTTCATCCCAAAAAAGGCCAGATGCTCTCGGTGCAAGCCCCAGTGAACTCCCCGGTGCAGCCGCCTCTAAGTCGGGTATTATTTGGACCGGAAACCTACATCGTGCCGCGACGGGATGGCCGAATTATTATCGGGGCCACCAGTGAGGATGTGGGGTTTACTCCGGGTAACACCCCGGCAGGAATCAAACTCTTGTTAGAACGGGCGATGCGCCTCTATCCGGTGCTGGCGGATTATCCGATTAGTGAATGTTGGTGGGGATATCGACCGGCGACCCCGGATGAATGGCCGGTTTTGGGTCCAAGTGCGATCGCCAATTTAACCTTAGCCACGGGACACTATCGCAACGGGATTTTACTGGCACCGATTACCGCTTCCTTGATTGCGGATTGGATTCTTCAGGAAAATACCGATCCTCTGCTGCCCCACTTTAGTTGTCAGCGATTTTTGACCTCATCTCCTCAACCTACTGGAACTCCTATGAGTAATTCTCTCACCTACGCCACGGCCAAACCCTCTGTCCCTGCTTCCGACTCTTTGTTACAGCAATTAGATCAGCCGGTGACCATTGCGGGGCGATCGTTCCAGTCGCGCTTGATGACCGGGACTGGCAGATATCGGTCAATGGAGGAAATGCAGCAAAGTATTATCGCCAGTGGTTGTGAAATCGTGACCGTGGCGGTGCGTCGGGTCCAAACCAATGCACCGGGACATCAGGGATTAGCCGAGGCGATCGACTGGAGTAAAATCTGGATGTTGCCCAATACTGCCGGATGTCAAACCGCTGAGGAAGCGATTCGGGTGGCCCGATTGGGTCGAGAAATGGCGAAACTTTTGGGCCAAGAGGATAATAATTTTGTCAAATTAGAGGTGATTCCGGACCCGAAATATCTGTTACCAGACCCGATCGGGACGTTGCAAGCAGCGGAACAATTAGTCAAAGAAGGCTTTGCGGTGTTGCCTTATATTAATGCGGACCCAATGTTAGCCAAACGGTTAGAAGAGGTCGGCTGTGCTACAGTGATGCCTTTGGGGTCACCGATTGGGTCAGGACAGGGAATTAGTACCGCTGCGAATATTGCGATTATTATTGAGAATGCTCAAGTGCCGGTGGTCGTGGATGCCGGGATTGGAGTGCCTTCCGAGGCGGCCCTAGCGATGGAGATGGGGGCGGATTTGGTCCTGATTAATAGTGCGATCGCCCTCGCCACCAATCCCGCAGCAATGGCACGGGCTATGGCCCAAGGGGTAGAAGCCGGTCGTCTGGCCTATCTCGCCGGTCGTATTCCCATTAAATCTGCCGCTAGTGCGAGTTCACCCCTGACGGGCACGATCGCCCCTTGATAGAGCGCATTTCCCTCCCTCTATCTGTAGGGTTAGTGAAGACATAGACATCGGGTTTCTGGACCTTGCTGGCAAAACCATCAGAAATGTTGTCAAGAAACCCCGTTGTCTTCCCATTCCTGTACCCAGGTTTTTGGATAGAAGTCGGGGAACTGGCGAACAATGCCTCAACCGATGATTGCCCCAAAAACAGCAAATCGCTAGAGGCTTTAGCCCATAGCGATTGACCTGTTAAAAGCTAGTTTACGATCACCCTAGCCGATCAATCCCTAGCAGGAGGTCGATTTGCGACGACGAGACAGGGAGAGTCCACCACCAACTACAGCCAAACCGAGCAGAGTAGCGGGTTCGGGAACTGGAGTGGGTTCAGTAACTGTGCCGCCACTCGCGAGAAAGATAGAGGCGTGAGATAAATCTTGACCGCGCTCCTTGTTAACAGCTACACCGATGGTGTCGAAGATTCCTTGCAAACCAGTGGTTGCGAAATCAATGCCTTGGAAGAGATATGCACTATAATAGTCATTCGCTTTCAGGCTCAGGACAAATGTGCCACTGCTAAGGGCATTTTCCAAACTCCAGGTGCCGGGATTTTGGTCTTCGTCTGCGAGTAACCAACTACCAGCATCATCAGACTTGGCACCTAAAGACCAGGTTACATCAGGACCCACAAAGCTGGAGAACATACCTCCATTTAAGGATGGGAGTAATGTACCTTGCGCTCCAGTGTCATTACCTTCAAAGGCTCCTTCACAAGCGGTAGCAGAAACATTACCTAATAATACATCTGTAATACTACAGGTTCCTGCTGTGGGTGCAGCTACTGCGGGAGATGCAGCAATCATGGAAACGAACCCTGTGGTGACTAAAGCAGAACCCAATACGGTAGAAAAATTAAGTTTCATCTGAGCAAACCCTCCTAGTGGTCTTTATGTATCTGAATCTGGCGTGGGATGGTTGGGAAGTTCGTTTGTTATCGCCTGTTCCCCTTATGCTTTTTAGATTAACAACAGCTTGAGGAGTTGTCTATACTCACTAGCCTAACTTTACCAAGGCTTTATAAATTCGATAGCCGGTGTAAAGTTGCGTTGAAGCACTCCTCCAGTTTGTTTGGGTTCAAACCGCAGCTATTGTTTCAAGTAGACCCACAATCGGGGGCGGGTTTAAATCGCCCAGGCTTGAGCTTGGATTCCTTATAGTCTGAGGATTAAAGCATCCTTGAACTTTCGCTCTACAGGTATCCCCTGACCGAAATCCTACCCTATTCCTATGGGAATCATACTCTCTCCCGGCTATCCCACTTTTTTTTAACTGTAACCGAGGGCGAAGATTTTCCATTCAGTGTTCTTCTGCCCTTTTGCTTGGTAATGGCCCCCGCTTTTTCCTGGGTTTGCAGAATTTTAAATAACGCTATCTATAGCTGGCTTGTAGATAATTTTGCCTGATTCTGCGCCAGTGGTTGAGACGCTTTTAGCTATACATACTGGGGGAATCTTGTCAAGAGGGTGAAGAGGCTCTATACTCCGTATTAACTCGGAGGCAATTTCCAACCCCCGGTTGGAATCTAAGCGCATGGCTAACTAGAGAAGTTTCTTAAATTTTGCTTAGGGAAGATCAACACCTACACTCTCTCTATCTATAACGTTAGGGACAGCGCAGTGTTCCGGGAGGATGGGGAGGATGGGGGAGATTGTTCGTAGTAACGACTTCAGTCGTTGCTCTCGTGTCATGGCCTAAAAGCCATGACACGAGCAATTGGAGAGTCTACCGTCTACCTGCTTGGGGACTACAGGCAAAGCTTCCAAGAGAGCGTTACATGGCTTCAGCCATGTAACGAAGAAACGACTGAAGTCGTTACTACGAACTTGAAGAAACAACTGAAGTCGTTACTACGAACTTGAAGAAACGACTGAAGTCGTTACTACGAACTTCTCCCCCATCCTCCCCATCCTCCCCATCCTCCCCATCCTCCCCATCCTCCCCATCCTCCCCATCCTCCCCATCCTCCCCATCCTCCCCATCTCCCCCATCTCCCCCATCTCCCCCATCTCCCCCATCTCCCCCATTCCAAGATGGGATCGTCGATAAAATTGATGGATGATTCCGGGATCAATCTTCCCCGCCATCTGGTAGAGTAAAATTAGGTAGGTAGAAAGACTGAGGTTTTAACAAATGCCCTATAGCGAAGATGAAGGCGGATTGCTCAATAATTTTGCAAAAGAGCCGAAAATGTACACCGCCACCCCTCCAACGACCACGGAAAAACGTAACTACGCGCTCCAGGCGGTTTTGGGCCTTTTATTAGTCAGCGGTTTATTGGTCTTAACGGCCTTGATTTCTAACCTCAGCTAATTAGAACAGCCTTTGGGAACCTCTTTTACGAACAAGGGGAGACGACTGAAGTCGTCACTACGAACAAGGGGAGACGACTGAACTTGTTTCTAAATGTTTGTAGTAACGACTTTAGTCGTTTCTTCTGAGAATTTTTCCGGACGATCGCCCCAGTGTTATCCCTCCTGAACCTTTGAGGAACTCCTGGAAAGAGTATCTGTTCACGCCAACTTTGCCGATGGAGTTAAGTGTTAAGTGTACCCTCGGCAGAGTTTGCATCCTTATGCCCTGCACTCGTGATCCTGATACGATGATCGTAACGGATATTCTTCCCCTAACAGTTTTGGACGTTAATCGGCAAACCTACAAGCAGCTTAAATTGGCGCTGAGTCTGAATTTACGCCGTCAAATTTTTGTGGCGGTCTGTGATGACTTGCCTCTGCGAAACCGATTGGCAAAGGGTTTAGTTGCGGATTTGCAAGAGGATTGTGGAAGCGGGAAAACTCGCCAATCGGAATATCCTCGATTGGTCAGTTTGGAGTTAAATCTTCAGGACCCCAATCCGATCGCCCAAATTGAGGCATGGATCACTCGTCATCCGCTGCCCAATCCGCGATCGCCTTTGCCGGTGTTTCAGGTCCTAGGATTAGAAAAATTAACCAAGGCGAGTCCAACGGTGCAATGGTCGTTTTTGGCGGACTTAGATGCCAGTGAGGGTCGCTTGAGTGATGCGGGCGATCGCCTGTTTTCTTGTAGTATTTTACTCTGGGTCTCCCGTCCCTGGAGTCGCACGATCGCTCAATCTGCACCCCAATTTTGGCACTGTCGCACAGGACTCTTTGAGTTTGAGGGCGAACCCACCCCCATCGCCCCGTCCCCAGAGTACAGTCAAACCACCATTGAAGCATCCTCCGTCATCCCCCGATTATCCCAAGAAAATACCCCACCGCGACAATTACTCCCCTTAGAACAATCCCACCGAGAAACAGAAGGGGACTACCGCCCCCTCAAAACCCCCACCCCCCTACTCACCGCCCCAATCTCCCCCCTCTCTCCCCCATCTCCCCCATCTCCCCCATCTCCCCCATCTCCCCCATCTCCCCCCAACCCTCCAGCAAAGCTGGTGGAATTAGTCTGGGCCACCGTTAATGCAAAAATCAGCGCCGATGTCAAGGCAGAAGTAGTGCCTTCGGCGGCCAATACTATTCCCCTGAAACTGTTGGAACAGGTGGAACAACTGCACTATAGCGGGACCTCTCGGGGGGAACTGGCCCATGCTTATCTAAAATTGGGTTCGTTTTATCGGGATGGGTTATCCAAGGGGAATGGTGGGAGTCAAAATGGGGCGACAGTCACACCGGAGTTGTTGCCGCAATATTTGACTGTGGCAATTTTGGCTTATGAAGAGGCGATCGCCTTGATGGAGAAGGATGCGCCGGAGTGGGGGGATTTGGCCAATGACTTGGGAAATTGTCACTGGATGCGATCGCGCTATCAATCGCAACCGGAGGAGAAACTCCCCGAGTTATTCAAGGCAGTTGAACTCTATCATCAGGGGTTGCAACATCTGGATGCCGAGGCCCAAACCGCTGTCTGGGCGCGGATTCAGAATAATTTAGGGGCAGTCTATAGTGAATTGGCCCGGTATCGCGATCGCCAGGAGAATTTAGAGCATTCCATCCTGGCCTACCAACAAGCCTTAAACTATCGGAAGGGAGAATCCGGTGGGGACCTGCGGCCTTATGCCGCGACTCAGAATAATTTGGGAACCGCCTATTGGAACTTGGCCCAACATCGGGATGCGGTGCAGAATTTAAAACAAGCGGTTGCGGCCTATAGTGAAGCGTTGCGTCATCACTCCCGGTCAGAACAACCCCTAGAATATGGGATGATTCAAAATAATTTGGGCACAGCCTATTGGAATTTAGCCCAGTATGAACAACCCAAAGATTATCTGATGCTGGCGATCGCCGCTTATCAGATTGCTTTAATGTATCGAACTAAACAGACTGTTCCGGCGGCTCATGCTGCGACTCAAAATAATTTAGGAACCGCCTATTGGCATCTGGCCAATCACTCGCAATCGGAACCGGAACTGAGGGCGGAATTTTTACAAGAGGCGATCGCCGCCTACGATGCAGCCATTACCTTGGGAGAGACACTCTCTCAACAAACCGGGGGTCAGTCTTCTCCCCAAAAAATATTAGCCTTTGATTTGATTGCGGCTCATACGAACGTAGGATTGGCTCATTATCAACTGGTGACCCAAACCAACGCGATCCCCGATACCACCTGCCGCGCACAACATCTCCATAGCGCCCTGGATCATTATATCCAAGGGGCGATCGCCACTGAAGACCAACCGGAACGCCATCAAAATGCCTGGGCCTATATTGTCCAAATTGTCCGCACCATTTATGGGGAATTTGGCATCGAGGGCCAAACGCGGGCATTATCCCGAGTCCCCGGTTCCCTCTTAAGCGAACTCATGCGCCGCTTGTAACCCAGTTTCGTCTATCTCTGTTTTAAAATTGACAATTGTTAATAGCTAACAAGTTCAAAAGACTGGAGAGACCGGACCCGAGGGGATACCTGTACAAGGAAAACCCCCAAGGTCATCATTCAAGAATTCAACAATTAAAGCCAAGAATTGGCGAGATGACCCTTCGATTTTTTGAAACCAGAACAGGTATAAACTCAACTCGAAGGATGACCCCGAAGATTGCTATAATAATCACCAAAGAATAATGGGATTTTAATAAAGAAGCGGGGGAGAGAGCCAACCAACGGGCAACCCCCCACCAAAATCGGTCAGGCAATTGGGAAGCGAGCATATTCTCAGGGCAGCGGAGGAGAACGCTAAAAAAACGTATCCGACTGCTAACGAAAGCAACCGCTAGATCAGACGAGCGACCCAGGCAAACCGATTTGAAAAAACAGTAAACAAAAGCACTAGGAATTTTTGGGCGTGAACAGTACCCCTATCTTGAAAAAATTTGAGTCAGACAACCTGTTTCCCTTTGCGTTAGATAGATTTCAGCATGAGGCGATCGACGCCTTAGAAGCAGGCCGGTCCGTGGTGGTTTGTGCGCCCACGGGGTCCGGGAAAACCTTAATTGGAGAATACACCATCCACCGCGCCTTAAAACGGGGTGGACGAGTCTTTTACACCACCCCCCTCAAGGCCCTCTCCAACCAAAAACTGCGCGACTTTCGCCAACAGTTTGGGGAGGAAAATGTGGGACTCCTCACCGGGGATATCTCCATCAACCGGGATGCAGCAGTCTTGGTGATGACCACGGAAATTTTTAGAAATATGCTCTACGGCACCTCCATTGGGGCCGTGGGGACCTCCTTACATGGGGTTGAGGCGGTGGTTCTGGATGAATGCCACTACATGAACGATCGCCAACGGGGAACCGTCTGGGAAGAATCGATTATCTACTGTCCTCCGGAAATTCAGCTTGTGGCCCTCTCGGCCACTGTTGCCAATGCGGGACAGTTGACCGAGTGGATCTCCGAAGTACATGGTCCCACGGAGTTGATTTACTCCGACTATCGACCCGTTCCCCTGGAATTTTACTTTTGCAGCGCCAAGGGATTATTTCCCCTGCTGAGTAAAGACCAGACCAAAATTAACCAGCGCCTGATTAAAACCCCAGGCAAAGGCAGAGGGTCGAATCGAGACGAACCGGGGTTAATCGAGTTATTGACTCATTTGCACAAACAAGATATGCTTCCGGCGATTTACTTCATCTTCAGTCGTCGGAGGTGTGATGATGCAGTGACTCAAGTATCTGACCTGAGTCTGGTGACGCCTAAAGAAGCGGCCCAACTGCACAAACGAGTCCATGAATTTTTAGCCAAAAACCCAGAAGCGGAACGCACGGGACAACTGCAACCCCTGCTGCGGGGAATCGCCGCCCATCATGCTGGAATTTTACCTGCTTGGAAAGGATTAGTCGAAGAACTGTTTCAGGCGGGGTTAATTAAAGTCGTCTTTGCCACGGAAACCCTGGCGGCGGGCATTAATATGCCTGCTAGAACGACAGTGATTTCTAGTTTGTCCAAGCGCACCGATGATGGACATCGACTCTTAAAAGCCTCAGAATTCCTGCAAATGTCCGGTCGAGCCGGTCGTCGGGGGATGGATGAACGGGGGTATGTGGTCACGGTACAGACCCGGTTTGAAGGGGCAAAAGAAGCGTCCTACTTAGCCACCGTGGGACCGGACCCGTTGGTGAGTCAGTTTACTCCCACTTACGGGATGGTTTTAAATCTGCTGCAAACCCACACTTTAGAAGAAACCAAAGAACTGGTGGAATCGAGTTTTGGGCAGTATTTGGCAACCTTGCACCTGCAACCGAAACTGCAAGATATTTCCAAACAAACCCAGGAATTGGCCAATCTCAAAAAGCAGTTACAAGGGGTGGATGAGGACCTGTGTAAGGGATATCAAAAATTACGCGATCGCATGAAGGTGGAAAAGCAACTGCTCAAAACCCTAGAGGAGCAAGCGCGAGAATCCACCCGGACGATCGCCGCTCAAGCGCTGCCGATGGCTGAACCGGGACAACTACTCAGTCTCAAAGGCCGTCATATTGTCACGAAAGAGCCCATTTTGGCCGTTATGGTGGCCAAAGCACCGGGACCGGGGAAATCGCCAATTTTGGTCTGTCTGAGTCAAAACAATCGCTGGTATGTGGGGACCGGACTGGATGTGGTGGAATTGCATGAACCGCTTCCGAAGTGGAATCAATTTGAATCTCCGTTACCTCCAGGGGAATTGGTGTTGAAACCGGGACAGTCGCGCAAGGGGAATGAAGATACAGCGGCGATCGCCCAGTTGATTCCCCTGGAAGTTCCCACCTTTTATGCTCCAGAAGTGGTGGAACAGGAGGGGCGAATTGCCGTCCTGCAAGCTCAACTGAAGGACCATCCTTTGAATCAGTATGGACATCCTGGTACTCTGGTTAAACAATTTAAACGCTATAAGCGCGTCGAAAGCGACCTGAGTAAGGTTAAAAATAAGCTGGATAGCCATCTGACTGCGCACTGGGAAGAGTTTTTGGATTTGATTAACATTCTCCAACAGGTGGGATGTTTACGACAGTTGGAAACCCAAACCGATGGTGATGAAGAGGTGATTGAAAATCTGACCTTTGAGGTGACTTCCTTGGGGGAAAGCGCGGCAGCGATTCGGGGAGATAATGAGTTATGGTTGGGACTGGCCCTGATGTCCGGCTGTTTAGAATGGTTACAACCCCATCAGTTTGCCTGCGCTTGTGCCGCCTTGGTGACGGAGGTTTCCCGTCCCGATAATTGGACGAATTATAATCTGTCCCGAGAGGTGGATGGGGCGTTGTCGCAACTGCAAGGAGAACGACGGAAACTGTTTCAACTGCAACACCGGCATCGTGTGACCCTGCCGATTTGGTTAGAACGGCAATTAATTGCGATCGTCGAAGAGTGGGCGCTGGGAGTGGAATGGACCGAACTCTGTGCGAATACGAGTTTGGATGAGGGTGATATTGTGCGGATGTTGCGCCGGACTTTGGATTTCTTGTCTCAGATTCCTTATGTTCCCCACATTTCTGAGGAGTTAAAGGTGAATGCTTATCGGGCGATTCAGTTGATTAATCGCTTCCCGGTGAATGAGACAGTGGATTAAGCCACTAACCGAGGTTTGAAGGCTCCTCAAACAGTTCAGGTTTGGGGGTGCGATCGCCCTCCCCGATATTTTGGGGAGGGTTAGGTTTTATCCCAGATTCTGCATTAATAATGAGCAATAAAAACCCGCACCCTCAAGGGTGGGGCTATACAAACGAAGCCCGCCTGCGCGGGCTAAGTAAAGACAAACGACTTTGTTGATTAGCCGTTTCGTTCGAGAGGATAGAGAAGGTGAAAGAATATACATTTAAACTGGATGATTCAATCAGCCAATTTGTTGAACAGTTCCAAGACTATGGGTTTCAAGATTCGAGGGCGCTTGTTATGGCAGCGCTGCAAAGATTGCGATCGGCTTTAGAATCAGCTAAATTACAGGAATCAGCCGCCCTTTATGCGGAAATCTATGAAGAAGAACCCGAGTTACAAGCCCTAGCTGAAGCTGGATTAGAAGAATAACCAAAAGAATAAAACTCCATATCAATTACCGCCTTCTACGACTGCGGGAGCGAGTTCCACCAGTGCGAGAGGGGGTGCGAAGGGAGGAGGAAGTGTTCCGTTGCGGGTTGGGAACGTTCACCACACCAGAATTCCTAGATGTTCTCGGGGGTACATAGTAATGAATTTCATTGCAGGGATTTCCCCAAGCGTCCGAGCATTCTTGATAGTCTGCATAATCGCTTTCATCGAGATTAGATGCCGTTGTCGCTTGCAAATAGGCGATGATTTTTTGCGCTAATTCTTGATTGGGAGTATCCCCTTGCTGAGAAAAGAGTTGGGCAGCTTTCTGGAAGTCTGTCATCGCGGAGGAGGGGTTGTTGAGCGCATAGTGAGTGCCACCTCGTTCCAGATAAGCTTGAGCATAATTGGGCTGGTTCTGAATCGCGAGATTGTAGTCTTCTAGTGCTTTTTCTTCATTTCCGAGTTCATAATGAGATAAACCTCGGTTGTAGTAGGCTTCGGCAAAGTTAGAATTGAGTTGGATGGCTCTGTCATAGTGTTGAATGGCTTGGAGATTATTTCCGAGTTCTGAGTAAGCGATTCCTTGTCCGATGTAGGCTTCTGGTTGGCTGGCATTCAGGCCGATCGCCTGGTTAAAATATTGAATGGCTCGCTGATAGTCTCGTTTACTAATTTCCGCAGCGCCTCGATTATTAAAGTCTACAGATTTTTGAGCCGTCGCCATTCGGTTGTTAATATTGGCCAGATTAGTCTGATAGCTGGATAACTTTTGTTTTGCAGTTGCACTGACGATGGTATCGGGAGAAATGCTCTCTAATTGCCCGATCGCTTGCTGCCATTTCTCCCGTGCTTTTGCCCAAACTTGCACCGGATGAGGAGGATTTTGGACAATCACTGCCGCTTCCATTGCCAGGGTTTCTGCTCGTTTGAGGCGTTCGGTTGCGGTGAGGTTTAGTTGTAGGGTAGTTTGAAGCGATCGCAATTGGGGTAAATTAGCCTGGACTTGTTGATAATTTAACCCCGGTAAATTAGGAGTTTTTTCTAGGATAGCCGTGGCGGTTTGGAGGGTGTGGCGGTGCTGTTTCAGGAGGTCAATATCTAAGGTATTTTGCGCCGTTTCTATCTCAGTGCCAATGGTTGTTGAGGTGGTGAGCGCCCACTGCTGGACCTTGAGTGCGCCGATCGCACTTCCCCCCACCGCCAATCCCAACAAGGCGATCGCGGCGATTAATGCTGTGGGTTTCCGGGAAGATGGCGACGCGACTGGATTCGGTGACGCTTCCGGGCGATCGTCTGCCTCAGATTGCGCCAATTCTGCTGCCGGTGACGGTGCGATCGCCGGAGGTAACTGCGCTAACTTTAAATCCATCTCCATCGCCTGACGCAATTGCTGCAACTCTAACTCAATCTCAAAGTCCTGACCCTGTTGATCCATTTTTCCTACCGCCTGCTCGTTGGTCTATGGAACGCCTACCCGAATTTGGGATATCCTGATTTTACTGTGGTTCGGACTGACAGAATGCATCGGTTTTGACTTGAGGGAGTTAAAGTAAGCACCAGAACCGGCGGGGGTTAAAACCCCCGCCTAACAGCTAAAGTCGGTTGAAACCGACTGCAAGTCTTATCCCGTGGTGTTTTTAGTCGGTTTTAACCGACTTGAGCTATGAGGCGGGGGTTTTAACCCCCGCCGGTGTTGAGAATGGTTCAAGATGTCGGATGCATCGCCCATTTCGTTCAAACTTTGGCAAGTTCGTGACTGCCTAATTCCCTCACCCTAAACTATCCCATTACCCTATTAGCCTAATGCTTGCAATTCCCTCCGTTTCCGTCACCTACGCCCACGATGGCACTTCCACCCGCATCAGTTCCCTCGGGATGCGTCCCATGCAAGAACTCGCTTACCAGAAACGGGGGGAACAATATCTGCTGATTAAATCTCCCCCTGCTTCTGGGAAAAGTCGGGCGCTGATGTTTATTGCTTTGGATAAGCTGGAAAACCAGAAGCTCAAACAAGCGATTATTGTTGTCCCCGAGAAGGCGATCGGGGCTAGTTTCCATAATGAACCCCTGACAAAGTTCGGTTTTTGGGCGGATTGGCACGTGGAACCCCGGTGGAACCTCTGCAACGCCCCGGGTAACGATGGCGGTAAAGTAGAAGCGGTGAAAACATTTATCAACAGCGAAGCGAAAGTGCTAGTTTGTACTCATGCCACCTTCCGGTTTGCGGTGGATAAATTTGGGGTGGAAATGTTGGACGATCGCCTGATTGCCGTGGATGAATTTCACCATGTTTCCTCTAATCCAGACAACAAGCTGGGGGACCATATCCGCCAACTCATGACTCGCGATAAAACCCACATCGTCGCCATGACGGGCTCTTATTTTCGCGGCGATGCGGAAGAGGTCCTACATCCGGAAGACCAAGCCAAATTTCAGACCGTTAAATACACCTATTATGAACAACTCAACGGCTACGAACACCTAAAACAACTCGATATCGGCTATTATTTTTACTCGGGTAATTACACCGATGAAATTATGCGGGTTCTCAATCCCCATGAGAAAACTATTCTGCATATTCCTAATGTCAATTCTCGGGAAAGTACCAAAGACAAAATCCGCGAAGTTGAACATATTATTGAGGCACTGGGGGAATGGCAGGGCATTGAGCCAAATACCGGATTTCAACAGGTTAAAACTGCCGAGGGCAAGATTTTGAAGATTGCCGACTTGGTGGATGATGACCCCAGCAAGCGGGATAAGGTCGCCGCTGCGCTGAAAGACCCCAGCCAGAAAAATAGCCGTGATTATGTGGATATTATTATCGCCCTGGGGATGGCGAAGGAAGGCTTTGATTGGATTTGGTGCGAACACGCTTTAACTGTTGGCTACCGTTCCAGTTTGACAGAAATTGTCCAGATTATTGGGCGTGCAACCCGCGATGCACCGGGTAAGACCCGCGCCCGATTTACGAACCTAATTGCTGAACCCGATGCCAGCGAAATGATGGTGACTGAGGCGGTGAATGATACGATTAAGGCGATCGCCGCTAGTCTGCTGATGGAACAGGTCCTCGCCCCCCGCTTCGAGTTCAAACCCAAGCGCCCAGACAATCAACCCACTCCCGGCTTTGAGTATGGGGACGGGGGCTACGATCCGACTCGATGCAATATGGGAGTGAATCCACAGACGGGGGAAATTCAGCTAGAAATTAAGGGTTTAACTGTACCCAAAAGCCCGGAAGCCTCCCGGATATGTCGCGAAGATTTAACGGAATTGGTGACCGCTTTTGTGCAAGATAAACCGAGTATTGAGCGCGGTTTATTTGATGAGGAATTAGTGCCCGAGGAACTCACCCAATTGCGGATGGGTAAAATTATTAAAGACAAATTCCCGAATCTGGATGAAGGCGATCGCGAAGCGGTCCGCCAACACGCGATCGCCGCTCTCAATTTGGTGCAACAAGCTAAGAAAACCCTGAACGAAGGGGACGGCACGAAAAACACCGCCCTAATTGATGGGGTGCGGCAGTTCGCCCTATCTGTAACTGATTTAGATATCGATTTGATTGACCGGATTAATCCTTTTGGGGAAGCTTATGCGATTCTGGCTAAGTCGATGAGCGAAGAACGACTCAAACAGGTGGCAGAGGCGATCGCCGCCAAGGGAGTCAATCTCTCTTTAGAAGACGCGCGAGAGTTAGCAATACGGGCCCGGCGGTTCAAAGAGGAAAAAGGCCGGTTGCCTTCCCTCACCGCAGCCGATCCTTGGGAAAAACGCATGGCAGAAGGGATTGCTTTCCTACAACGGAAAGTTAAGGAGGAAAACAATGGCTAAAATCAATTTAGGGAACTCCACAAAATAAAATATCCAAACAACCCGCAGGCTGAAGCCTGGGGCTACAGGGACGAAGCCCGCCTGCGCGGGCTAATCCAGTCTTGTTAGGTGCGATCGCATCAAATTTGGATGATTTATTTGTTGGAATACCTTATAGCTCATCTGGAGGTGAAAATCCATGACCCTCTCCCTAGAAAAACCCACCCCCCCAAACTCCATCCTCCAACGCCACAACGCCACCTGGCAAGACTATGTGGCTATCCGGGATAACCCGGATATAGACTGGCAAAAAATCTCATTTCATCAAGGATGGTTGTGGGTAGATCTGGACAGAGAAGGACCCAATCATGCCTCATCCAGTGATTTGATGACGATGATTTTCTCTGTTTGGGTACTCCTACACCCTGAGTTTGTCTTACAATCTTATGGTCGCTGTGTCATTGAACGCCCGGATACCCACGCCTGTGCACCAGATTTAGTGCTGTACAAGGGTGATAATATTCCCAGATGGCAACCCGGTGAACCGCGCCGGATTGACTTGCGTCGCCACCGTTTGCCGGACTTGGTGGGGGAAATTGCCGATACGTCCCTCACCCTTGACCTAGATGAACAAAAGCAACTCTACGCCAGCTTAGGGATTCCTGAATATTGGGTGGTTGATGTGAAAGGACTGCGGATTTTTGCCTTTAGCTTGACCTCATTGGGGCATTATGAAGCGATCGCGCAGTCCCAGGTGTTGACTGGGTTGCCGATCGCCCTTTTAGAACAAACCCTAGAACGACTGAACACCGAAACCAACACCGCTGCTGCCAATTGGTTTCTCCAACAGTTACAAAACCCGCCACAACAACAGGACAGCATTGCTGAATCTGAACACCAGGAGGAAAACAATGCCTAAATCCAAATCCAACAAATCCACCACTGATGAAGATTTAGAATTACTGGCTGAGTTGGGGATAGATATCAGACCCTTGTAATTACAGATTGCAGATGATTTATAAAAATGACACCGAGCTAGATTTACTGTTGCGTTTGCACAGCCAGAGGCAAGGAAATCGCGCCAGGTAAGCTTTAATCAGGATAAAGCCAGCCGTTGCATCACTGAGCTAGATGTAGTAGGCCCCCTATTTTCCATCGGGCAGCCAGAGGCTTATTAACGAAAAGAGGCTAATATTGATAATATAGAATCAAAATCGACTCAGTATTATCGGAACCGATAACAATGCTTGGGACATCGAGAGCGGGTCAATACATAGAACAGGTAGAAGGCTACAGGGCCTTTATCCCCAAACCACTGCCACCTACCCCTGACATTATGATGGATCAGGAAATGTGGAATTTACTATCTCAAGCAGATCGTGCATTGGGTCGTTTAGATGGTGCAACTGATGCGCTTCCAAACCCCGATTTGTTTGTATTTATGTACGTTCGTAAAGAAGCAGTTTTATCGAGCCAAATTGAGGGTACGCAAGCGTCTTTAATAGATGTTCTAGAATTTGAATCTCAGGCGATAGAACCGGATAATCCTCAAGAAGTTGCTGAGGTTGTAAACTATGTTTCCGCAGTTAATTATGGTTTGGAACGTCTGAAGGAATTGCCTATATCTTTGCGATTAATTCGAGAAATTCATCAAAAGCTAATGAGTGGGGTAAGAGGATCTGAGCGTAATCCTGGAGAATTTCGTCGCAGTCAGAATTGGATTGGTGCAGGAGGGTGTTCCCTCTCAGACGCTACTTATGTTCCTCCACCACCACATGAGATGCTCCAATGCCTAGATAATTTAGAGAAGTTTCTGCATAATCCACGACCTATGCCTACTCTAATCAAGGTTGGGTTAGCTCATGCTCAGTTTGAAACGATTCATCCTTTTTTAGATGGAAATGGAAGAACAGGACGTTTGTTAATCACTTTTCTGTTGTGCGAACAGAATATATTGCAACGTCCTTTACTCTATATTTCTTACTATTTCAAGAAGTATCGTGCTGAATACTACGATCGCCTTCAGGCTGTAAGGGATAGGGGCGACTGGGAAGGTTGGTTAAAATTTTTTCTGCGTGGTGTTTATGAAGTGGCTCAAGAAGCTGCCGCTACGGCCCGTAAAATAGTTAACTTGAAAGAGGAGCATCGGCAATTAGTTCTCAATGCAATGGGACGTAGATCGGGTAATGCAATTGCATTGCTTGAAAACCTTTACTTCAGACCAATTTTCACTGTGGAACACGCTCAAGCCATTACAAGCTTGTCATATCCCAACGCCAACACCTTGATTAAAGATCTGAGTGCTATAGGTCTTCTGCAAGAAATTACTGGACAAAAACGCAATCGGGCATTTTCTTACGCACCCTATTTGGCCGTTTTCCGAGATCCCTAAAAATAAGTACAACCTAACAATGCCTAAATCCAAATCCAACAAATCCACCACCGATGAAGATTTAGAACTATTGGCTGAGTTGGGGATAGATATCGCCCCGGAACCTACTCGCCAACATTCTCCCAGAGAAGAACGGATTATCGCCGGTTTTGAGGAAATTGAGCGGTTTGTCGCGGAAAAAGGTAGACTGCCTCAACATGGAGAAGAGGGGGATATTTTCGATCGCCTCTATGCGGTGCGCCTCGATCGCCTGCGAGAGTCGGCAGAATGTCGCGCCCTCCTAGAACCTTTGGACTCCCAAGGGCTTTTAAATGCAGAAAATGATGCCAATTGGGCTTTAGAAGACAACTTGGAAGAAGACGAAATTGATGCAGCGCTATTGGCTTCTCTGGGGGTTGATGCGGCTTCAGAAAATGATGTGACTCAGTTAACTCATGTCCGTTCCCGTCGAGAAATCAAGGCAGCGGAGGAAGTTGCCCAGCGGTTTCCTTGCGAGGATTTTGATGAATTTCAAGCCATGTTTGAGGAAGTTGGCCGTCAGTTAAAGACTGGGGAACGGCAAACGGTGAAATATCAGGATAATGCCACGATTAATCCCGAGGATTTGTTTATTCTGGATGGACAAAAGGTGTTAGTGGCTGAGATGGGAGAGATGTTTGTCAGTGACTATGGGCTGAAAAATTGCCGGATGCGGGTGATTTATGATAATGGCACTGAGAGTAATCCCCTGTTTCGGTCATTCCAGCGTGCTTTAAATAAAGATAAAACAAGTCGTCGCATCACTAAGCTGGATTTAGGTCCGTTATTTTCTGGTCAGGCTGAACTCGAATTTGAAGCAGAAGAGGACTTACCTACAGGTTATATTTATGTGTTACGAAGTGAGTCTGACCATCCTTTTATTGCTCAGAATCGGGCGATTGTTCATAAAATTGGGGTGACGGGTGGGGAGGTCAAAAAGCGGATTGCTAATGCCAAGCAGGACCCGACCTATTTGTTAGCGGATGTGGAAATTGTGGCGACTTTTAAATTGGCTAATATTAATCGGAAGAAACTGGAGGCGCTCCTACAGCGGTTTTTCGCCAGTGCGCGATTAGATTTGGAATTGCGCGATCGCTTTGATATGCCAGTCAAGCCTAGGGAGTGGTTTCTCGTGCCGTTGGCCGCTATTGAGGAGGCGATCGCAAAAATCCAGGACGGCACCATTGAGCAATTCCAATATGAGCCGGAAACAGCCAGTCTGATTAGAGTATCATAACACATTTTAGTAAGAAAAAGGGAGCATCTCAATTTGGCCTCAAAGGGGAATTTATACGTCTTGCTCCCCCTTCCCTCGTAGGGAAGGGGGCTGGGGGGTTAGGTCTCTTTGCCAAATTGAGATGCTCCCAAGAAAAAGCAATTGGGTTCCCACAATGGACATTTTCTAATGGGTTTTAGGAACCCGCAGAGTTTAATAGTTTAACTCACCAACGGAGTGAACGACGATGATTACAGAAATAGAGTTAAAAGATTTCAAAAGTTATAAATCGGCGACATTGCACTTAGGGCGGCTTACGGTATTAATTGGAGCCAATGCCTCTGGTAAAAGTAATGTTATTGA
>JAABSJ010000341.1 GCA_011390515.1 Oscillatoria sp. | reverse complement strand
GTAATCGAGTTCATTTTTTCTCTATAAAATTCTTTCCAGCCTTCATCTCTCTGTAAACATTGATTAATTACTTCAGTAAGACTATGGAGAGGATCTTTGTAGAAAGCCTGTTGTTCCTCATTTTCTTCTTTGGCCATTTTAGCAATCTCTAGCCCTATCTCTATTTGTTTCTTAGTCTGCATTGAAAAAAACTGGCTTGTTTGTTTACTTTTTACAAATTGTATTAAATCGTTTCCAAGCAGAATAATAACACTATAGTCTTTCTCTCCTCTAACACTTCTCCCCAATCCTTGCTCTATTTTTTGAGCAATTTGAATATTAGTTAAAGCACTATTCGATCTACACTCTTTTTCGTATTCATCGGATAGACAGTTGGCATAGGGGAGAGAATCAATAATAAGGATACGGCAAGAATCATCAGGTAAATCTATTCCATCATATCTATTAGCAAGAACAAGCGTATTACTATAATTTTCACCTGTTTTTAAATTATTGACGTTTTCAAAAATGTCTTCAGGTTTACAAATTGTGGCTCCACAAGTTTTGTATGTTTCTGCCCTCTTAAAGCTAGTCGTAATTACTACTATACCAAATTCTCTCTTACTATTTGATTGAGCAAATTTTGGGATCATCTTATTTCTCTCTAATTCCTCCCGGATTAAGGAAGGAATTAAAATCATTTTTTCGCCCCACCATTTTTCGCTTTTATGAGTTAGAGGATTTTTAACCGACTCTATATTAAATCCAAAGTCTTTTATGAAAAAGGAATCATTTTGAGTAGTAGCTGACATTAAAATTCTATGATTAGCTTTACTAAATGTTCCAAATTCATCAACTGGACTAATAAAAGGAGTGATTTCTATAGTTTTACCACTTATAAAACACTGGCAGGTTCCAATTCTATCCTTAACTAAAGGCCAAGCAAACGTTATTTCTTTCTCCTGTTTATGTCTTCCCAAAATTTCAACAATCTCTTGCTTTTTATCTTCCCAGATCCAATAAGGTACAGGCAAATAGGTGTCATTACCATCTTCTTTTATTTCTAGAAAACTTCCTTCTCCTTGGTCTTGTAAGTATTCTTCAAATAATTGGAAAATTTGTAGGTAAATTTCATTATTTTTGGTGATTTCGATTTTAAAAGCATCTTTTACACAATCAATACAAGCATGGGAATCATCTAAGACAATAGTATCTACTTTTTGGAAGTTGCCCCCTATTCCAAATTTGGATTTACCATTAAAAACTTTTTGAATATTGGTGATTAATATCTTTTCAGAATTTAAAAACTCTTCAGGGAGCAAATTATCAGAACCTAGACCTATTTGTACATGGCCAATTCCAAATTTATCAGCTTCCCGGCAGGTTTGTTCTACTAAATGTTTATTAGGACAGACATACAAACAAGGTCCTTTTTTCTGATTTAATTGAGACTGAAGTATCAATAAACCAATCAATGTTTTTCCATGTCCAGTAGGTAGCTTTAGAATTAAATCTTTATCTCCTTTACGATTATCCCACCACTCACTCAGAATTTTTGCTTGAACTGGACGCAGAGGACCTGTTTCACTTTTCCTATCTAATTCTTCATAAATTTCAACCGGATTTACTTTTTTTTCAATTGCTTGTTTTCCTAATCTTTTTTTAAAATCAACCATTTTATTCTCCTAAATTAAAGTTTCTGTAGCCTAATGATAACCATTGATATTGAGTTTTTAGGAGGGCAGGCAACTGCCCTCCCCTATTATAACCTAACTACCCCCAATCCGGGCAACATCTCGGGCATTCTGCTCAAACGCTGCATCCAAGGCATCATCGCCGCTTAAACCCGACGCTAATGCACTTTCCAGCGCTTGCAATACCCGCTTGTAATCCCGTGGCATTACCTTGACAAACTTAGGCACCATTTCCTCCCAGTTTGCCAACACTTCTGCCGCTTTCGGACTGTTGGTATAATCCGCGTGTTTCTGGATCATCTCCCGGACGATCGCAATTTCACTCGGTTCTTCCAACTTCTCCATATCCGCCATCTGGGTATTACACCGGGTGGCGAAATCTCCCGATTCATCCAGGATGTAGGCAACTCCGCCACTCATCCCTGCTGCAAAGTTCCGTCCGGCAGGTCCAATCACCACGACTTTACCGCCGGTCATATACTCACATCCGTGGTCACCGACGCCTTCGACAACGGCATGAACCCCGGAGTTGCGGACGGCGAACCGTTCCCCGGCAATCCCCGACAGATAGAGTTCCCCACTGGTTGCACCATAGAGGGCGACGTTACCCGCGATGATATTCTCATGGGGGACTAAGGTGGATTTCTTGGACGGATAAACGATAATTTTACCGCCACTGAGTCCTTTGCCGATGTAATCGTTGGCGTCGCCTTCCAGTTCTAGGGTGACTCCTTTGGGTACAAAGGCCCCAAAACTTTGTCCAGCGCTACCTTGGAAATGCAGGTGAATCGTGCCGTCTGGCAATCCATCCCAATGTTTCTTGGTGATTTCGTTGCCGAGAATTGTGCCGACGACTCGGTTGATGTTCTTGATTGGCAGGGTTGCTTTGACTTTTTCGCCCTTGTCGATCGCATCTTTGCACAGATCCAGCAACACCGTCATATCCAGGGATTTCTCTAATCCGTGGTCCTGCGGAATCTGGCAATACCGACCCACTTCCGGACCGACTTCCGGTTGATACAGAATATTAGAAAGGTCAATTCCTTTCGCTTTCCAATGGTCCACTGCCTTCTTCGGTTCCAGCAAGTCGGTCCGTCCCACCATTTCATTCAGGGTCCGGAACCCAAGCTGGGCCATGATTTCTCGCAGTTCTTGGGCGATAAATTTCATGAAATTGACCGTATATTCCGGGTCTCCCATGAATTTGGCGCGCAGTTCGGGATTTTGGGTGGCAATCCCCACGGGACAGGTGTTTTTATGGCAGACGCGCATCATAATACAACCCAAGGTAACCAAAGGTGCGGTGGAAAATCCGTATTCTTCGGCACCGAGTAAGGCAGCGATCGCCACGTCTCGTCCTGTCTTCATCTGTCCATCGGTTTCTACCACAATCCGACTCCGCAGATTGTTCAGGACCAGGGTTTGATGGGTTTCCGCCAACCCTAACTCCCAGGGTAAACCAGCGTGTTTAATCGAGGTTTGGGGGGAGGCACCGGTACCGCCATCAAATCCGGAGACGAGCACCACATCGGCGTGTGCTTTGGCAACCCCTGCCGCGATGGTTCCCACACCGACTTCCGAGACTAACTTGACGTTAACTCGGGCGTTGCGGTTGGCATTTTTGAGGTCATGAATCAACTCCGCCAAGTCTTCGATGGAGTAGATATCATGGTGAGGCGGGGGCGAAATCAACCCGACCCCAGGGGTGGAGTGGCGCACTTTGGCAATCCAGGGATAGACTTTCAGTCCCGGTAATTGTCCCCCTTCCCCGGGTTTGGCCCCTTGTGCCATTTTGATTTGGATTTCCTTCGCCTGGGACAGGTATAAACTGGTGACGCCAAACCGTCCGGATGCCACCTGCTTAATGGCACTATTTTTGGAGTCGCCCTGTTCGTTGGTCCAAGTATAACGGTCTGGGTCCTCGCCACCTTCG
>JAABSJ010000340.1 GCA_011390515.1 Oscillatoria sp. | reverse complement strand
CCGAAGTCATCCTCGATTCAGAATTTCAATGGCTGAGTCGAGATAGCGATATCCTCATCAAAGCCTATAGCGAGGAAGAAGGGGAATTTATTAGCCTAACCGAACTCCAATTTCGCCCGGATACAAGGATGCCGGTGCGGATTCGGGCTTATGCGGCACTGGCAGAAGAAAAATATGATTTGCGCGTGTATCCCGTGGTGGTCAATATTTTTCCGCCAACCGGGAACACCCCCATTCCCACTCGTTATGAATCGAGTATTATGGGACTAGAGGCAAGGCAAGACTATGAGGTGATCAACCTCTGGGAAATCGATGCCGAGCTCGCCTTTCAACCGGAACTCAAGGCCCTACTGCCCTTAGCCACGGTGATGAAAGGGGGTGCAAACGAAACCATCTTACGTCGCGCCGCAGTCCGAATACAACAGGAAGAACGGTCGGAAGATTTACAACGATTGTTGGTAATTTTTTCTAGCTATGTATTAGGAGGAAATATCGTGGAGAAAATCTTGAATTTTGCAACCCAGGCATTATTGGAATCCCCTTGGGGTCAAGAAATTTTACAGCAAGGAGTGGAAGAAGGACGCCAAGAAACACGACAACTCATCCAACGCCAAATCCGGCATCGGTTTGGGGAAGTGTCTGAAGCGGTTGAAACCAGTTTGCAACGGTTGAACCGGGAGCAATTACAAACGGTAGGGGAAATGCTGATGGATGTCAACTCTTTGGAAGAATTGATGGCAGCTTTTCCTCCCGTGACTGACAATTAGGGTCGATTTTTGTAGAGAAGTGAAGTTAGCGCTTCTCTACAAAACAGATTTGATAAAGTCGGGACTTACACAGTCTTGAAAATCCAACCCGTAACTGTAGAGGCGATTCGCGAATCGCCTCTACAGTTACGGTGGTTTCTCAAAATAGGCGTAAGTCTTGACCTAACCAAACCGGCTACTTAGGAAATCTTTTCTAGCTATTTATGAGGAGGAAATATGGGGGAGAAAATCCTAAATCCTTTCACCCAGGCATTCTTGGAATCCCCTTGGGGTCAGGAAATTTTACAGCAAGGAGAAGTACAAGAAGCAAGACGAATCATCCAACGCCTGATCCGGCGTCGGTTTGGGGAAGTATCGGAAGCGGTTGAAGCGAACTTGCAACGGTTGAACCGGGAGCAATTAGAAAAGGTCGTGGACAGGCTGATAGATGGGAATTCTTTGGAAGAATTGATGGCGGCTTTTCCTCCAGTGACTGACAATTAGAATTGGGTTTTGGAGAGAAATGTAGAGGCGATTCGCGAATCGCCTCTACATTATTTCGGGTAATTTATCAAAATATGCGTAACTCGTGACCCACCCAAACCGGCTACTGATGCCAATTTTCCGGCCCCTTTGCCGATCGCCAGGGCCGTCAGAAATGGCATAAACTCATCTCTTAGCGCCCTGGGTCCCCAACTGTGGGGGTCCGGGTTCCTCTGGAACTGCCGCAATTGCCATCCTTCCTGGAGCGGTCCTGATTATTTTCCGTTCGTTTCCGTCAAAGGCTTGTGGCAAAATCGTAAGATAGATCAGTTGTAACCCGTTCACCTTATATTCCCGATGACTTCCACCATTCCTAACTTACCGAGTCAATATGAACCCAAGACGACAGAAGCCAAGTGGCAAGCGTTTTGGGAAGAGAATCAGGTTTTTAAAGCGGACCCGAATCACCCGGGAGTGCCTTACTGTATCATGATTCCCCCGCCCAATGTTACGGGTAGCTTACACATGGGACACGCCTTTGAAAGCGCCCTGATTGACGTGCTGGTGCGCTATCATCGCATGAAAGGGCGCAATACCCTGTGGCTGCCGGGAACGGATCATGCCAGTATTGCGGTTCAGACGATTTTGGAACGGCAACTGCGCGAAGACGGCAAAACCCGGGATCAAGTGGGACGGGAGAAGTTCCTGGAACGCGCTTGGCAGTGGAAAGAAGAGTCTGGTAATACGATTACGAATCAGTTGCGCCGGTTGGGTGTTTCTGTGGATTGGACTCGCGAACGGTTTACGATGGATACCGGACTCTCAAAAGCGGTTTTGGAAGCGTTTATCGCCTTGCATGAGGAGGGACTGATTTATCGCGGTAAATATATGGTGAACTGGTGTCCCGCGAGTCAGTCGGCGGTGTCGGATTTGGAGGTGGAACAGCGGGAAGTGAATGGTCATTTATGGCACTTTCGCTATCCCCTCAGTGATGGATCTGGATTTGTGGAGGTGGCGACGACTCGACCCGAAACAATGTTAGGAGATACGGCTGTTGCGGTTAATCCCAATGACGATCGCTACAAAGGGTTAATCGGGAAAATGTTGACCCTGCCGATTATGAATCGGGAAATTCCGATTGTGGGAGATGAGTTTGTTGACCCGAGTTTTGGGACGGGTTGTGTTAAAGTAACTCCGGCCCATGACCCGAATGATTTTGAAATGGGAATGCGGCACAATTTGCCGTTTATTACCATTATGAATAAAGATGGGTCATTGAATGAGAATGCTGGACCTTTTGCCGGACGCGATCGCCAGGATGCCAGAAAAGCAGTGGTGCAGCAGTTGGAGGCAGAAGGACGGCTGGTGAAGGTGGAGGAATATAAGCATACGGTTCCTTATAGCGATCGCGGTAAAGTGCCAGTCGAACCCCTGATTTCAACGCAGTGGTTTGTGAAAATTGACTCCCTCTCCAGTCGCGCCTTGACGTTCCTGGATGAGGAAAATTCCCCTCGGTTTGTCCCCGATCGCTGGACGAAAGTCTATCGCGATTGGTTGGAAAAACTCAAAGATTGGTGTATTTCTCGTCAACTCTGGTGGGGACATCAAATTCCCGCTTGGTATGCCATTAGTGAAACCGGGGGAATGATTGCTGATGATACGCCCTTTGTAGTGGCGAAATCCGCTGAGGAAGCCACCGCTAAACTAAAAGAACAATTTGGAGAAACTGTCCAAATTCAACAAGACCCGGATGTTTTGGATACTTGGTTTTCCTCGGGGTTATGGCCGTTTTCGACCTTGGGATGGCCGGATAAAACTGAGGATTTGAACCGCTATTATCCCACGACAACTCTAGTTACAGGCTTTGATATCATCTTCTTCTGGGTGGCCCGGATGACGATGATGGCGGGACATTTTACAGGAAAAATGCCCTTTAAAGATGTGTACATTCACGGATTAGTCCGGGATGAAAACAATAAGAAAATGTCCAAGTCTGCGGGGAATGGGATTGACCCGTTGCTGTTGATTGAAAAATACGGGACCGATTCCCTGCGTTATACCTTAATTCGCGAAGTGGTTGGCGCGGGTCAAGATATTCGCTTGGAATATAATCGGACAACGGATGAGTCGGCATCGGTGGAAGCGTCGCGGAATTTCACGAATAAATTGTGGAATGCGGCGCGGTTTGTGATGATGAATTTGGAGGGACAGACGCCGGAACAGTTAGGGAATCCGGGAGAGAATGCGGCGGGATTGGAACTGTGCGATCGCTGGATTTTGTCGCGCTATTATCACACGGTGCAACAAACCTGTGAGGCAATCGATACCTACGGATTAGGAGATGCTGCCAAAACTTTGTATGAGTTCATTTGGGGGGATTTCTGCGATTGGTATATTGAATTAGTC
>JAABSJ010000339.1 GCA_011390515.1 Oscillatoria sp. | reverse complement strand
TGTCGTAACATGAACTTCTTCATGCAAATGTCGCAACCAAGCCCGCAGTTCTTTACGAACTTTGGCATCTAATGCACCAAAGGGTTCATCGAGTAACAAAACTTTCGGTTGGACGGCTAAAGCTCTGGCTAAGGCAATCCGCTGGCGTTGACCCCCAGAGAGTTGCGCCGGATAGCGATCGCCTAATCCTTGCAGTTGCACCAACTCCAACAACTGTTCCACCCGTTCACGAACTTGGGGCTTAGGAACTTTTCTAATTTCTAAGGGAAAGGCAATATTTTTCCGAATGGTCATGTGTTTAAACAGCGCATAATGCTGAAACACAAAGCCAATATTTCGCTCCTGAACTCGAACTTTTGTGGCATTTTCTCCCGTTAAATAGATTTCACCTTGATCCGGTGCTTCTAGTCCAGCAATCAGTCGCAGTAAGGTCGATTTACCCGAACCGGAAGGTCCTAAAAGGGCAACTAGAGAGCCACTCTTAATGTCGAGGTTGACCCGATCAAGGGCTAAAAATGAACCGAAATTTTTACAAACGTCCTGAATTAAGATTCCCATGATTACAACTGGCGGTGTGAAGTCAATAAAAAGATAGATTTGAGAGCCTCATCGGATTCAACGGATAAGTTCCCATTGAGGCGATGTTAGGGACGGTAGAGACTCGCTTGAATCTCATCAAAAACTGCCCCTTCGGCAAAAAATTGTTGTTGTACGGCATCCCATCCACCTAAATTTTCGATGGTAAAGGGGGTGTTAACGATGGGAAAGCGATCGCCTAGATTACTCTCTACCGTGGAATCTACCGGGCGGAACCCGTAGCGCGCAAATACAGTTTGAGCTTCTGGGGTAAATAAATATTGGACAAATGCTTCAGCCAGTTCCCGATTCCCATGTTTATCCACATTTTCATCAATCACTGCCACCGCATTTTCGATCTCAATATTCACCTCGGGGACAAAGTACGACAGGGGGCGATCGTTCAGTCCCGCTAAAATCATTTCATTTTCATAGTTCACCAACACATCGCCCTGGCGTTGCTCTACAAAAGCATCAGTTGCTTCCCGCGAGTCTTTCGACAAAACCACTGCATTCTCATAGACTTTCTGGGTAAAAGCCCGCGCCTCCTCTGGTGTTCCTCCAGTTTGAGTAACGGAACCCCAAAGCGCCAGAAAACTCCATCTTGCTCCCCCAGAGGTTTTCGGATTCGCCAGAACAATCTGGACATCATCTTTGGCTAAATCCGCCCAGGTTTGAATGCCTTTGGGATTATTGGGTCTTGTAGCAATTGTAGCCACTGAACGGGTCACAATGGAATTATTGGGAGCTTCTTGTTCCCAACCGGGTTCAATCAGTCCCTCTTTTTGCAGTTGTTGGATATCCAAGGCTAAAGCTAGGGCGACGACATCCGCATCCAGTCCGTGGAGGACCGTGCGGGTTTGGGTCCCGGAAGGGCCATAACTTTGGCGAATCACTGCCTTGCGATCGTGCTGCTGATTCCAGGTGTCTAAGAATTGCGGAATGATTTCTTGATAAGCAGAAGGGGTGACCATGTAGGAGACGAGGGTCAGTTCCAGGGGATTGCCATTACCCAGATTACCTGTGCAAGCGGCGATCGCCACACTCAAACTAATTCCCGATAGAAAAACAACCACCCACCGCAGGAAGAAATTGCCGGACAAAAAGCGACTCATTTTCAGGAAAACTTAGGTATTTTAGGAATGAACTTAAGATGACCTATTGAGTGGACTCTCATCCACTCTCATCGGCTGACTTGGCTCAAAATTGTGTCAAAGATAGCGCCATCGGCAAAGAATTTAGTTTGCACTGCATCCCATCCTCCCAAGTCAGCAACGGTAAACAAGGTTTGGATCGGTGGAAATTGACTGCTAAATTCCACAGCAACGCTCGGATCTACAGGCCGAAATCCCACTTTGGCAAATTCCCGTTGAGCGGTTGGAGTAAATAAATATTGGACAAAGGCTTCTGCCACTTCCCTTGTGCCATGTTTATCCACGTTGGCATCAACTACAGCAATGGGATTATCGATAGAAATATTCACCTCGGGAATCACATAAGGAAGTTCTTGGCCATTTTGTTTCGCCAAAATTACTTCGTTTTCATAGTTGATTAAGACATCCCCTTGACCTTGTTTGAAAAAGACATCACTGGATTCGCGAGCATCTCGGGGGAGGACGGGCACATTTTGGAAGACTTGACGAGTAAATTCGTTGGCAGTGGTATCATTCCCTCCGGTTTGGGTGATGGCACCCCAAAGACCTAGGAAATTCCATCGCGCACCCCCAGAGGTTTTGGGGTTAGCAGTAATCACGCTGACATCATCTTTGGCTAAGTCTTGCCAGGTGTTAATGCCTTTAGGATTCCCCGCTCGGGTGACTAAAGCAGCAACGGATTTATGCACGATCGCATTGTTAGGCGCTTCTTGTTCCCACCCGGGTTCAATTAGTCCGGCTTTTTCAATTTGTTGGGTATCTAATGCCAACGCTAAGGCAACGATATCCGCTTCTAATCCATCAATGACGGATCGGGTTTGGGAACCAGAACCCCCATAACTTTGGGTAAAGGTGACCTCTTGGTTATGTTCTTCTTTCCACTGCTGTGCAAATTGCGGAATGATTTGCTCATAAGCGGCACGAGTGACGGCATAAGACACGAGGGTGAGTTGGACGTTATCACCGCTTGCTGTGGGACCTCCACAAGCGGCGATCGCCGCGCTCAAGCTCAGTCCCACTAGAAACCATGACAGTGATTTGGGAATACTTCGAGACTTCCCTCGATTTGTAAACCATTCTTTCCCCCAACGGACGAGGGTCCCTAGCCTAAAACCCCTACTCCCTAATCTGCGGTTTTGAGCAGAGGGGTTTTTTTCGTCTGCGATCGCTTGCCATTGAGCCATATATCTACCTCGGTTTAATCTACGGTAACTTGGTCGGGATACTGTTGTTTGGGGATGACAATCAACAGTATCGGAAAATTTCAAAAAAAGCAAGTGTTTTTTGAAATTCCTACATCGCCAGAAATAGAAAACTAACAGGACCCGAATTTTCACCCAACCTGGGGCATTGCTTCAATAAAATCAGTTGGTAATTTGTAATTTACGGAGGCTGAATCAGCTCAAATCGAGTTTCCGTAAGAATTTCACCAGAAATTCAAGAATTTTTCAAAAACCCCTTGCTTTTTTCCAATACCTTGTGCTACATTTATAAACTGTTGGCAAGGACGCATAGCTCAGTTGGTTAGAGCACCACGTTGACATCGTGGGGGTCACTGGTTCGAGTCCAGTTGTGTCCATTGAAAAGATTATATATAACAGTCAATTGGGGATTATCCCCCGTGCCTGGATTGTCAGGGAGTTTTGTGATCACAGAGAATCAAGCCGTTGCCTTTAACCCGATGGGGTTCAAGGCTGTTTTTTGCGGTAACCAATGACTGGGTGGTGGACTAATGCTTAGGGGATTGCAAAATATAAATCATCCAACCGTTCAACTGATGAAAGGAAGCTATGTGTCGGAGTAAATGCTTGCGCCCCAGGGGCGCAAGCATTGCGCCCCTACATTGACTTCGTTGAGCATTCACTACGAACGAACGTTTTGGAGATTTTATTTTTTGGAGTTCCCTTAA
>JAABSJ010000338.1 GCA_011390515.1 Oscillatoria sp. | reverse complement strand
TGCTAGTTGTCAACAAGAGTTCATAAATTTTAATAAATTTCTCCAATATTGTTGCAAAACTTCATAATGTCTGTTACATTTATTTACATAAGCAACCAAGGGGTTCACCAAACCAACTAAAGGAGCCAATAACCATGAACACCACAAAGGGAGTCGTGATCAGCGAAAGCGATAAACTCAACAACTTTGCGATCGAGCCAAAAATGTACGTTGATGACACCGCGCGCACGGGATTTACCCCCTACGCCGAACGCCTCAACGGAAGATTAGCAATGATTGGTTTTGTTTCATTACTCGCCTTTGAAGTTTTAAGTAAAAATGGGTTAATCGGATTTTTTCAAAACTTATAAAATAACGAGCTTTAGCTCGATATCTCAAAATCAACTTTCTCATAGACAAGCCTTTGCAACGCACGAGTCCTCTCAACTCGTGCGTTTTTGTTTGATGAAAAATGGGAGAGAATAAAATTAAGCTTTATAGAATTTAAACTGGATGATTATAGCGAGCAAGATGCTCGCACTCCAAGTCAGTGGTTTGATGTATTTTCACAATTTAAATGCTGAACAGATTAAACTGAGCCGTACAGCCCTGATTAGACATAATCGTTTAAAGTCTTTACTGTCTACAGGATGGCTTCTGTTGAACATCGGAGGTTTTATCGATTAACCACAGACCTTGATTTTTATCAAAAATCAGTTCTACAATTAAACTTTCGCAAGCCGTGATATTGTCTGAAGTCAAATATCGTAACCATACTTTAATTTTTGAGTGGTCTGGAGAGGCGCTGGACAAGGTTTGAAACAAATATATATCAACCTTTTTGATAGTATTCCAAAAGTTTTTTACATTTTCGTGGCTCTGATTAACTTTATAATAATTTTTGTAATCATCGCTGAGTAATGCTAAGGCTGCTGTTCTATTGGTAGGAGCGAGTTGATAATATCTGGTAATCACTTCTTTCGGTGTAAATTGAGGGTCTAATGTAGCCTGATTAGCATTGCGCGCTGCTCGATTTTGGGAGAATTGCACAATTGACACCGTTAATCCCCCAAGACCTAAAAGTAAAACTAGAAGACCAGCCCATCTCCAGGCATATCGAGGTGGATTGGGGGTGATAGATAGAGGAGTTGCGGGTACAGGAGTTCTTGGTGTAAAACGAGAGATGGGGGGATTGGGTCGATTGGGGGAGACAGAAATGCGGGTTGGTCGCTCAGAACGAGCGATGGCACGAACCGCATCGGTGCTTTGACAAAAACAGCGCCTTTTTTCTTGCCATTCCGAGAGTGTCATCACCCGAGGACAACCGGGACGAAGGCACTTCATTCCTTCTTCACCTTCCCTGAACTGATGTGTACTGTAGGCAGATTGCACCCCGGGTTCAAATATTTCCATCTCTCGGTGGTTAATATTACTAAATTAACAACGAAATTATCACAAACAATAAAAATCCACTGATGGCTGCAATTAAAATTACTTGCCATTTTGGACGCCGTAGATTTTGGGGAACTGATACGGGAGTTCTTGGGGAAGGAGTTGTTGGATTAACTGGAAGGGGTGAGTCTCTCCATCGGAGTTGTTGGGGAGTTCGGCCTGAAGAAATAGGCGGGGGACAGTCTCTCCATCTGAGTTGTTGGTGAGGTCCGTTAGAAGGAGTTCTAGGAGTTCTAGGAGTTCTAGGAGTTCTAGGAGTAAAAGAATTCGTGGCGCTAGATGAAACAGCATTGGTATGACCTAAGAAACATTTTCCTTTTTCGTCCCACGCCTGAACGGTCATCACTTTTTCGCAGACTCGACACTTCATACCCCGCTCACCGGCAACAAACTTATGACCCGTCCAACAGCAGGCTGTACCTACCTCGAAATTTTCCATATTTTTGGCTGAATCTACAATAAATTTTAAAAACTATCTGGTAGTTTTTCTATTAGTTTTTATATTCAAACTATCGGATTTTATCTGGCGGTTTTCTTGTGGTACAGGGTTCGGATTCTCTGAAGTGGTATCTCGCCATTTTAATTGGTTTTGAGATAACTCATTGAGCGGCGCTGTCTCGTCATTGGCATCGCGCCAGTTCAGACGGTTGGTGGTAGACTGATGCTGGGCAATTAGGCGATCGCAAATTTGGGATTCATAAGGCGGCATTTCGACACCATGAGTGTTTCCTGCATACCCAGCATGACCGTAAGCTTGACGCGCTCTGTAATCGGCTAATTTTTTAATTTGCTGCGATGTTAACTGACCTGTACTGCCAGAAGTTAAATTGATTTCTTGCTTTTCTGCATCGGTGAGATTCAGAGAGTTTGTCTGATTTTGGCGTCGGATTCCCTCAATCAGATCGTCTCTGCCGATGATATGGCGATCGCCTCGTCTGCCTTGAAAATACCAATGGCCATTTCTTTGCCAATAGTGGTCGTGATAGACAACGCTGCTACTTTCCAGACTGTCGCGATCGCCCGAAGATAAAATATGCCAATTTCCATCCTCATCCTGCCCAAATTTGTACCAAAGGCCACTAGAATTATTCAGTTGCCGAGCTGATTGTGTCCAATTAATTCTTGACATAAAGCTCCCTCATTCACTATCACGCCAGTTTAATCGCGGTCTACTACTTTGTTCTTCATTTTGTCTTTGGGGAGAGTCCGGATCGCGCCAATTCAATCGAGGACGACTTGACCCTGGAATCGCACTCGGTTCTGAGGTAGAATCGCGCCAATTTAAACGAGATTGACCTGGGGGTTGCCATCTGGTGTCCGGTGCTATCTCCCGGTGATAATCCACTAAAAAAGGTTTGCGACAGGCGGTTCGAGAATGCACGATCGCCACATATTGATTCCCTACGGGATACTGAATTTCCCGAGCATCCAGTACCGGCGCAGATTCGCGCCAAGCTTCATACCGTTCGCGATCGTAACGAGTTCGCAACCAGGGAAACTCATCTTGTGGATTGGGTTCGTGGTGTCTGCGTCGTCTCAAATTTTGTGGGCGATTTCCCAATCTGTTAGTTAGCCATTCAGCCGCCCCGAAACCAACATCCCGACAAAGGATAACCGTATCAAAATTTTCCATAACTTGCTCGCGATAGTCTGGGGAAATTTGCTCCAAACTTTGTGTTGCAATGACAATACTTCCTTTCGCAGAACGAGCCACACTCGTAAACTCAGGAATATCTATCTGTTCCTGAACCCGGCGAAACTCATCTATCCAAAAAACAATCCCTTGACTGTCCTGATTTTGAGTCCATCGCTCATAGAAAATGGTCATCAAAATATCAATCAGTGCTGAGGATATTTTTTTAGAAACATCTCGTCCCGCCAACTCAGCACCGATGACTAATAAAGTAGGGCGACGCTGAATATCCCGGAGTAAAATATCGCTATGTCCAGTAACCTGCTCAAAATTCGGCCACCCAAAAAATCCGATCGCATCTTGAATAGCCCAAGTAAAAGCGCCATCGCCACTTTCACTCTGTTGCATTAATCTGAGTTGAGATTGAATAGCGGCTTGGAGTCGCGCATCTTGGCAGAGGCGCACAAGTTGTGTTAAAATTTCTACGGGATTTTGAGCAATTTGATAGATATTTTTTAAAGTGGCTCTCCCTCCAAAAATATGTTTGACGAGCAAGATCCAGTCTGCCATCCAAGCGACATCTC
>JAABSJ010000337.1 GCA_011390515.1 Oscillatoria sp. | reverse complement strand
TTTGCCATATCCGAACGGTCTCGTCAGAGTCAGCCGTTGTAGCCAGTAAACGTCCATCGGGGCTGAACCTCACCCAGTCCACGCCACCTTCATGGCCCTCAAGTCCCGGTAACGGATTGCCCGAGGAAGTTTGCCATATCCGAACGGTCCCGTCAGAGTCAGCCTTTGTAGCCAGTAAACGTCCATCGGGGCTGAACTCCACCGATCTCACGCCACCTTCATGGCCCTGAAGTTCCAACGGATTGCCCGAGGAAGTTTGCCATATCCGAACGGTCTCGTCAGAGTCAGCCGTTGTAGCCAGTAAACGTCCATCGGGGCTGAACCTCACCCAGTCCACGCCACCTTCATGGCCCTTAAGTTCCGGTAACGGATTGCCCGAGGAAGTTTGCCATATCCGAACGGTCCCGTCAGAGTCAGCCTTTGTAGCCAGTAAACGTCCATCGGGGCTGAACCTCACCCAGTCCACGCCACCTTCAGGCCATTTGAGTTCATGTAACTTCTTGCCCGAGGAGATATCCAATATGACGATCCTGTTGTCCCCTCTCACATTTGCAGCCAGTACACTTCCATTGGGACTGATGACTATACTTCCGTCCACTCGGCTATTCCTCTTGAATGTGGTTTGTTGCTGACTAGAGAGGCTCCAGATGCGGGCGGTGCTCTCATATCCCCTGGTAACGAGGAAACCACCATCGGAGCTGAACTCCATGTTCTGGATACCACCTCGATGACCCTGGAGTTTAGCCCACTCATTGCCGGAAGTATCCCAGATCCGGGCGATGCCGTCTGCTCCACCCGTCGCCAGTCGTTGGCCATCGGGGCTGAATATCACCCCATAAATAGGGCCTTGATGTTCCCTGACGTTAGCTAACTCATTGCCTGCGATATCCCAGAGGACGAGGCTGCCCTCGGACCCACCTACTGCCAATAGCCCATCACGGCTGAAACCCAGGGTGGTCACCCTTTCTTTATCAAGCTTGAGTTCAGGTAACGGTTTCCGAGAGCTATCCCACAGGGTGATGATGCCGTCATCTCCGCCACTGGCTAAACGTCCATCGGGGCTGAACGCTATCTCCGCCAAGCCTTCATGCCCCTCAAGTGAACTGACCCGATTGCCCGTTACAGTATCCCAGAGATAGATGGTTTTCTCCCATCCACCTGTCGCCAATAACTTCCCATCAGGGCTAAACACCACACTATTCACCCAGTCTTCATGCCCCTCAAGTTTCTTTTTCAGCTTGCCGGAGGTCGTCTCCCAGAGGCTGGCCTTGCCATCATCGCTACCTATCGCCAATAATTTGCCATCCGGGCTGAACGCCATTGTATTCACCGAGTCTTCATGCCCCTCAAGTTTCTTTTTCAGCTTGCCGGAGGTCGTCTCCCAGATGCAGGGTTTGGACTTGTAGTATCCGCTTGTTGCCAGTAAATTCCCATCCGGACTGAACCGGACCCTGTTAAACTCGCATTCTTCTGCGCTTGCCTCACTTGCCTCAATTGTGTAGAACAGATTACCGGCCTTATCCCAAAGCCTAAGCGTGCCGTTCTTGCCACCATCATCAACCGTCGCCACTAAATCTCTTGTGGGGTGGACTGCCAAATCCAAAATTTTACCTTGATCACTTTCTAAACGGTTTATTTCCTTGCCTACACCAACGCTTTGATAAAGCGTGTCTTTGACACTCTGCTCTAAACCAGTCTTAGGCCATACCCTTTGCCAGAATGACTTATCGAGTAGTTTCTGCGCCTGGATGCTGGCAAGCCTCGCATCGAGTCCCTGATAAGTGGCGAAGTGGGATTCTGCCGATTGGACAAAAGACTCAATTTTCTGAATTTCGGCATTTCGCCATTGATAACCGGCGAACATGGCAAAGCTACCACAGATAAAGGCGGCACAGGTGGCGGCAAAGAGTTGGCGTTGTCGGCGTAGTTGTTCTTGTTTGCGAAGCCGATCGCGCAATTCGACACAAGCCCCCACATATTCCGCCTCCAAGGGATTCAACCGCACGGATTTTGGTTGTTTCCATAGAGTCTCTGCATCTTCTAATCGTCCCCCCTGATGAATCAGATAAACATCCCGATCCAATTGTCCTTGATGCTGCTGCCAATCCGAGGCGGCCCGAGCAATAGTCTCACGCAATTGCAAATCATTGCGGTTTTGGTCTAACCACTCCTGCAACAGCGGCCAATGGCGAATTAACGCCTCATGAGCGACCTCCACCTCTAGGCGGTTCGTGGTTTCATTGCGACTGGTCACCACTAAGCGCGCCCCTTCCCCGGCTAACTGTTGCACCAGTTTCTTGGTCACATCTAGGTCACTCTCACTCGTTACCAAATCCTCTAAGTCCACTCGGCGACGGGTATCTCGTCGTTTTTCCCCAGATCCGGCACTGTCATCCAAGCGGGTTAAGCGCAAAAAGATATTTTGGAGTTGTTGTTGCTCGAATTCGGGTAAGTTGTGGTAAAAATCATTAGCGGTTTTGGCGATCGCCTGTTGCACTCCTCCGATCGCCTGATACTCTTCATCGCACAACCACCGCCCATGTCGTCGCTTCCACAACTCCTGCAAAGCATATTGCAACAAAGGCATCGCCCCAGGTTCTCCCTTGACTTCATTCAAAATTGCATTACTCAACCCCGCTTCAAACCGCAATCCCGCACTATCCGCCTGCATTTTCATGGCGATCACCAGTTCACTGGCTTCCATTGGCCCCACTAATTTCTGTCGGGTTTCTATGCGGGACCTCAAGTCCGGGTAAAAGGTGCATTCTCCCAAAAAGTCCGCCCGCATGGTCATCACCACTTTGTGCCGTTGGGCAAACTTTAACAATTTTTGGATGAATTCTTGGCGGATATCTGGGTCTTCACAGAGGGTAAACACTTCCTCAAATTGGTCTACCACTAACAGGGTTGGCCGATCGCCCGACTTCGAGAGGATTTCCAAGCGTTTATCCAATTGGGCGATCGGGTCTCGCGTCGGTGTCAAATAGGCCCAGCGCAAGTCGGGTTCCTCCTCTTTTAACAGCGGAATCAATCCGGCTAACACCACCGATGATTTGCCACTCCCTGATGTGCCAATCACCGCTAAGAAATTGTCTTTTGCCAATTCCTTTTGTAAGCTTTTAATCAACTCATCCCGACCAAAAAAGAATTTGTGATATCTTTTTTCGCCGAAGGAAGATAGACCGGGAAACGGACATTCTGCCTTATAGTCCGGTGGTGTTTTCCCCAAGGCAGCGATCGCCTCAAACCCGATTTCCAGCACTTGTTCACAGAGGCTATCGATTTCACTTAACGCCTGGGTTCTCTCTTCTTTGGCGTTACGCGATTCTGCACCCCGGGTATTTTTCAGAATCTTAACTTGCTTGTCAAACCGGCGCTTGAGGACCAAAGCATTAGGCGCTCGCTCTGACAATAGCAGTTTGAGTTTCTCAATCCCATAGTCGATTTCTTCATCGGTGAGGTCCCGGTTATCCAGGCGATCGCTAAACAATGGACGCCCTCCCAACCGGCTAAACAAAGCCGGAACAGTAATATCATGGCGTTTCCCCAGTCCTGCCGTAGCTTCCTGTAGCGCTAAGTCTACTTCTCCCGACTCCCGCAGTCGTTGGTAAAAGTTCTGTCCTAAAACTAAGGCAGTTTCTACACTAACTTTCCGCGTCATGGCCACCACCGCA
>JAABSJ010000336.1 GCA_011390515.1 Oscillatoria sp. | reverse complement strand
AAATCCTGACGCCCTTTGAAGCGAGATTTGGCATCGTCAGGGTCGAGGGCAGAACCGGCGATATAGGGTTGGGGTATTTCCCCGGATTTTTCCGCAGCTTCCGTGAGGGTGCGGCAGGCGGTTTGGAGGATTTGTAACCAGCGCTGAGTGATGCTGCCAAAACTGGTGGCGAGGAAGGGATTGCGGTTAAATGCCAAGCGGTTTTGGATTTCACCCAGGGCGGCGATCGGTTTTTGCAGGAGTTCAATCCGGCGATAGGCAGTGGTGGCGCTTTGGGTTGCTCGCACGGTTTGGCTGATTTCTAGGAAATTTGGCAGGATTTCCCCGAGTTGTTTGGGGGGAGGGGAGGGTATCCAGTTGAGTTCCTCAGAAATGGCGACGATATCGGTCATCGTTTGACAGCGATCGAGGGTGGGTGAACTACCGAACGGTGAATCAGAGATTACACCATCGGCTTCCTACCCAACAGACTGCGAGACAGTAGATTTCTTACGTCCTCTACTGTCTCGACTTACACCTGGGCGATAGGCGAGATCCCCGGTCCCCGAGGATAAAATACGCAGTCCTTCATCTCGGATATTTTTAGCAGCATTTATGTCTCTATCGTGCTTCGTTTGACACTTTTCACACTGCCAAGTTCTGACATCAAGGGTCAGGCTTCTGACTTGATTGAGGCAAACATTGCAGGTTTTGGAGCTAGGAAAGAATCGGTCTACCTCAAGGTAAACTTTCCCTTCTTGCTCTGCTTTGTACTTCAGCATGGTACAGAACTGACCCCATCCAACCTGACTGATTGCTTTAGCGAGACAGTGGTTTCTGACCAGGTTCCTAACTGCTAGATTTTCTACCACTATGACTTGGTTTTCGTCTACCATCCTGCGCGACAGTTTGTGGTGGAAATCTGACCTGCATCGAGATATTTTGTTGTGTACCCCGGCTACCTGCTTACGGGTTTTGTTGCGGTTGTTAGAGCCTTTCTGTCTTCTGGATAGCCGCTTCTGTTTGGTTCTTAAATTTTTCTCGTGTTTAGCTAACCAACGGGGGTTATCAAACTTAGACCCATCGGAGGTGATAGCAAAATGAGTCAAGCCTAAATCAATACCTACCGCTTTACCTTCAGTCGTTTTTTCTGGGATATCTTTCCCATCATCGACTAGGACAGAGGCAAAGTATTGACCCAGAGCATTCATCGACACTGTGACTGTTCTGATTGTCCCCTGAATAGGTCTGTGTAGTCTGGCATGAACAATCCCCATCTTGGGAAATTTGATACCATCTTCTACGATAGAGACATTCTGAGGATAACTAATAGATTGGTTACGGTGCTTTGATTTGAAGTGAGGATAATCAGCCCTCCCTTCAAAAAAGTTGATAAAGGCCCTGGACAAATTTAGGGCCACAACCTGTAAGCATTGGGAATAAGGTTCTTTCATCCATTCATACTCTTTCTTGAGATTGGTTATCTCCTTCTGAATGGCAAAGCGACCCAGACCTTTCCCTGTAGCTTTGTAGGTTTCGTTGGTCAGGTTGAGAGCGTAGTTCCATGCGAATCTACAGCAACCAAAACTCTGAGCAAGGTGTTGCCTTTGCTCGAAGGTTGGGTAAATTCTGTACTTAGTTGCTCTCAACATTACCGTAAAAACAATTTCCGATAATATATCATAACACGACAATCCTACTGATTGTCAATTTTCAGGGGATCGAACCCTTCAACTGACTTGAGGGGTCCATGTATCCCGACGCTGACCGTTCCCTTACAGCGCGGGACTTAGCGCCCCTCAAACTCCCCAGTAGTTAATGAACACAACAATCACCATCAGGCCGATTCCCATGCCAATCACTTCATTAAATCCGACTCCTATCGTTTTTGTCACCCCGAATAAACCTTTAGGCAAATCCCAAATCACCCAGCGAAACCCGCGCCAGATGCGCCGCCCATCGAGTCGCCATCCCGGGACGCGCTTTGCCTGTTGGTCAAACTGCTGTTTTGCCCATTTAACGGGACGATCGCCTTTTTTTGCTTCCCACAACCAAAGACCTGCCAGTTGCAATAAATAAGGATGTCTCCCACCCCATTGGATGGCAATTTGCTGTTTTTCAGGACTTAATGCCGGTTGCAAACTCGGGTCAGTTGTTTGGGGTAACCGCACTAAATCCATTGCTTCCATTTCTGTGATTCCCCCCAAGGATAAAACATGACCCACATTGAAAAATGAAGAGGTCAAGCGATGTTGACGGCTGTAGATATCGAGGTTTTTATAAGAGGCGATAATGGGTGCATCTAGGAGTTGGGGGAGGAGTCCCAGAAGGGTCTGTCTGTATCGGGATCCGCTTCAGGGGAGGGTTTGGGGTAAAATAAAAAAGGAATGTGATTGCACACATTCCCTGTCTACAAATTTTTCATGTACCTCTATGATAGCATTACTGGAACGAATCATTGATGAAATCCCCGACTGGGAAACCCGCATAGTAAAGCTAGAAACAGCTTCTAGCCTGGGAGCCATTGTTTGGGTGGCTTGGGGGATAGGATTATCCGTGGCAAGAGTTCTGGTTGCTCATGAATTATGTCGTCGTGCCAAATTACCAACCGAATGGCCCAACTGTCCTCATTGTGGTAGCCGACTCCATAGTAAGGGGTTTCAAAAACGCTCGATAGTAACCCTCGTGGGAACGGTTAACTGGGAGAGAAGAGTCGGGCGTTGCCCCCTCAAGTGTCAGAATAGCCAGAGAGTTCCTCTGGATGATTTGCTCTTAATCAAACCTGACCAAAAAACCTCCGATGAAGTCATGAGGTTGGGATGTTTGTTAGCAATTTTTGTTCCTTTCGGGATTACCAGTAAATTACTAAAACAGCTAACAGGAATTAAGGTTTGTAGTCAAACAATTGGGAATTGGATTGCCTCCAAAGGAAGACTGACAATGGAACAAACTCAGAAAGAAATAGCGGCTTTTGAGCAAGGGGACAACCCGATAGCTGAGTCTTTGTCCTCTGATGTCGAAAAAATGGCTTTAGCTGTAGCTGCTGATGGAGTAATGGTGCCTTTTAGACCCCAGGAAAAAACTCCATCTGGAGCCACACAATGGCGAGAAGTGAAAGTGGGAGTAATCGCCCGACTAGGAGCATATTCTACTCGAAGAGCGTAAAACAGCAACCCGGTTACATCAACGGCGTCTAGTAGCGGTTCTCGGAAATATTAGTGACCTCTGTCCCCGGCTAATGCTAGAAGCCATTCGTTATGGACTACACAGAGCCTCTAAGGTAGTGTGGCTCTCGGATGGAGGAGTAGGTTTTTGGAATTTATATTATCAATATTTAGCTCCATTAAATGTCATAGGGGTATTAGATTTTTATCATGCGGCTGGACATTTGTGGTCAGCGGCAGCAGCTTATAAAGATGGCCGGACGAGGGAAGCAAAAAACGGGTTTAAACAGTGGCGACATCACCGTAAGACATGGAAATTCAAAAGAAGTAATTTTAGAATTAGAAAAAGTTTTACCCGAGGGTTGTTTAACCCCTAGCCAACGCCCAATTATCCGCCGAGTACATAACTATTTGAAAACTCATGAAAATCATATTACTTATAAAAGTTTTGAAGCCGACGCCATACCCAGAGGTTCTGGGATGGTTGAGAGTGCTTGTAAATGGTTAATCCAACAGCGCTTTAAGGGTGTAGGTATGCGATGGAGTTCTGAGGGATTTAAT
>JAABSJ010000335.1 GCA_011390515.1 Oscillatoria sp. | reverse complement strand
GCAATCACATTCCTTTTTTATTTTACCCCAACCCCTCCCCTGAAGCTGCTCCCGATACAGACCCGAACGGGACCCCTCCCCCAACTCCTAGATGCGCCCTTTCAAAGCAGGTTTTGTGAGTGTAGCGGGTATCCCCTTTCAGGGTTGAACTTTGAGCATGGACCCAGATTCGATGGATCTTGGAGGTTAAAATTCCCAAAATGTAGAAATCATCCGATGCCACAACAACATTGAGATCTCCGGGTAGCCAATTTAAAGGTGCTGGAATAAATATCGCCCATTTCGAGACCCTAGGAACGGTGAAGTAATGGGAAAGAGAGGCGATCGCATTCCTCATTGCTGGTCGTTTTTCTCCATATTTCCACCAATTCAGTCTCGTAGTATCTCGGCGATTTTTATCTCGTTCTGGTTTAACTGTTGCTTGAATATGTTGAAAGGGTAAACTATAATCGCTGGCATCTTCAATCGCCATTTCATTAAAATCAATAATCCAACGGTCCGGTTTACCGTGGGGATTTTTAGCTAAATTTGCTCCCATTGAAAACAGTTTGAGAACCTCTTGAGTTTTTAGATCCGCTTGAATCCAGGTTTTGACTTGTTGTTCGCTGACAATAAAACCTTTTCCTACAGGAATTACCCCTTGAAAGCAGCGATTTTTATTGGCAGCCAGTCTAACGGCTTTGGAAACATCTATCGTCGATTGGAGGGAAGAATTAATGCAAGAAACTCGGCTATTATCTAAATAATATTGATGGGGTTCTTCTTTGGCCCAATTAACCAGACTCACATGAACATTTGCCTCACCGGACCAGGGTTGAGAAGAAACAGCTTCGTGAATGTAACCCCCATTTTGGGTAATATAGTCTAACGTTGCCACCCGGCTTTTTCCCTGACTCACTGAGTTGGTGGCGACTAATCCGGCCCTCCCGTTATCCTCTAAACCATCATGGGATAACCGGAACCAGTATGCACAAAAATCGACGGAATCTTTAACATCTGGAAAACGAGCAAAAACCCGATCAATATAGTCATCACCTAGGTTAATTCTTAAATGTTTACCGCCTAAAAAGGGTGGATTTCCAATAATTGCCTTAACTTTCGGCCATTGGTTAAATAAAGCATCTTGGCAGACGATATTTTTATCTAAGGTATCCAGGGGGAGAGGGTCTTCGGTCAATCCAAACTTATCGATCGCCACCTTGCGGGCGATCGCCAGAGTGACTCTTGCCAACTCTACTGCAAAAGGATTGGTATCCATGCCATAAAACTGTAATGGCGTTACAAAGCCGATTTCTAATTGTTCCCGAGGAGACTTGCGACGGCTGGCTATTTTTTCAAGTAATACCTGTTCGATGCGCTTCAATTCTTGATAAGCAATATAGAGAAAATTACCAGAACCACAAGCAGGGTCAAGAACGCGATAGCTTTGCAATTCCATTTGTAAGCCATTCAGTTCGGGAATGGTGGTAGCCGATTCGATTCGGTCCTCCCAATACCGGCTAATCGTCGGGCGGACAATCTTCATAATATCCGCTTCCGAGGTGTAGTGAATTCCGTAGGTATGACGTTCCGTTTCATTCACAGAACCCTCGAAAATGTTGCCAAAAATTGCGGGTCTAACTTGACTCCAATCTTCCCGCGCTGAAACATCCAGAAATTGTAACTCTTCCCGAGTTAACTCAATGGGATGAATCACCGAAAACAAGCCGCCATTAAAATAATCGACCCCTTTATATCGTCCTGCGCCAGTGATTCCCGGTGTATTCATCTCTCGGAATAAGCCGCCGAGAATGTCGTAAGAACTTGCCCCATTCAAGCAGTTATGCACAGAAGAAATAAATAAATCCCGGGGTAAAAGTCCTCGGTCTTCTGCAAACATGGCTAACACACATTGCAGAATAAATCGTTGCGCGACTGATTCAGTAAAGCCCCGACGGGTTCCAGTTTTTTTGAGTTCTACAAATAACTCTCCTAAGCGTCGGGCGGCGCGTTCAGTGACTTCAACTTGATTGTTATTAAAAACCGGCGTTCGGTTCTCCAATTCCATGAAGGTGAACGCCCCGGCGCGTTCCGGTAATTGTTGTAAACTGATGATATCGATGGGAGTATCGAGTTGGATATCAAAATCAAAAATCCAAAACTCATCAAAATTACAGAGGATGACATACCGGGGGCGATCGGGAACTAACCGGGTCCAATAATCAAACGCTTGGGAATAATGTTTTTGAAGCTTTTCCCCGCGTTTTTTCATTTCAATCAAAACCCGAGGTTTCCATACCAAATCGGCGAATCCAGTTTTGCCAGTTTTGCTACCTTTTTTAACTCGTTCCTCATAACAAGCACCGGCTTCTAACGCCCCTTCATGACCAAATGCCCGAAAGAAACGGTCTAAAAAGACTTGTGCCTCTCCCTTCTCGTCGCCTTTGATATGTTGCTGACAGTAGGTGATAAAGGTATGAAGTTTTTCCGTAGAAGTTGACATGGTTTAAACTTGGGTGTAAGTCAGATAGGGGTTCGGGCTACGCTGTGATAGATTATCCCACAAATTGGACAAAAATAGCAGGTGCAGGAAAGCGATCGCCCTCAGATTTGATAATAGATCTCTTGCAAAATTCTAAAAAGCCCCCCTTTTTAAGGGGGGTTGGGGGGATCAATCCGGATGTTTGCAAGAGATCTATTATCAACTTACAACACCGCAGCATCAGGGTCCAAGGTGGGATAAATCGTGGTCGTGATTTTTTCCAGAGAATCGGTAACTTGAGAATAGCGGAGGGTTTCCACTTGCTTAATCCCTCCGGGTAATTGTTCTACTTTAAAGTCTATGCTGAATTCTTCCAGAGGTTGAGTAGAACAGAGTTCAGCGATAATCCCTTCCTCCAGGAGAGTGAAGCGGAAACAGAGGGGGACGGATAAGGTATTGTGAAATCGAAAATCTTTGTATCCATAAACTACTGTAGCATCGGAACCCAAGGGTGCAAAGCGGGTTTCTTCAGTGTAGATATCTTGGGAATGGGGATAACGTTCTAGGGCATTTAAACCGGCTTTGAGGATTAAAACATACAGGAGTCCGGGTATCTGACATAAACCGCCGCCAAACTCAGATTTCAGTTGATTGTTGACGATCGCCCGACTTTCTAGGTATCCGTTTTGTTGGCTAGGGTCTCCGACTAAATGCCAAAATGAAAAGATTTGACCGGGGTGGATGGGGATATTTTCAATGCAGGCGATCGCTGTCGCTAAATTATGTTTTTTATTTTCTAAATAGCTATTATTGGGAATGACTTGGCAGATGGTGATTTGAGATTCAAATAATTCTAATTTTTCTGGAGATAATGGGGGTGATTTGACAAACTTCCCTAAATTACCCATGAGTAAATCAGCCGTGTATCGCTGACTAAGTTTTCCCTTTCGCTTGACAGAAGGTGGAATATTTTGTTTGACTTTCTTGAAAAGATGGGCAGTTTTAAAACCCGTAATAAACTGGAGTAAATTTTCTTTCATTTGATGGAAAACCCAAAAAATAGGACAATAGATAGCTTGAGGAAAAAGAATTTTTAGCCAGGAAATTAGACTACATCTCTATCTGGGAAAATAACTCCTAATACCCAATCCGGTTTTTATAGATTTTTCAAAACCAGATTCCGTATATAGCAGTCCTTGCGTGCCGTTGTGGAAGACGTCGGCGGCCCCTTTCTCGTCGGCGGCCCAGAACATCCTGCAGGAGAAGAAAGATGTTACAAATCAT
>JAABSJ010000334.1 GCA_011390515.1 Oscillatoria sp. | reverse complement strand
CTCAACTGAACCAGGTGCGAACTGAGTTAGAGCAAGCTCATCAACATTCAGGAGAATTAGACTCTCAACTGAACCAGGTGCGAACTGAGTTAGAGCAAGCTCATCAACATTCAGGAGAATTAGACTCTCAACTGAACCAGGTGCGAACTGAGTTAGAGCAAGTGCAACAAGAGCGATCGCAGATTCAAACCCACCTAGAGGAACGGGGGGAAAGATTGCAACAACTGGAAGGGGAGAAACAGGACTTGCACCAGCAACTCTCTGAAACCCGGACCCAGTTATTGGGAGTGGAAGAGATGCGATCGCACCTGCAAACCGAACTCGCTCAAATCAAGGCAGAAAACGAGCGAGCACAACAACAGCGATCGGACTTACAGACTCAACTTGCCAAATCCCAGGCAGCACAGTCTCAACTCCAGGGGGATTTGTCAGAAACCCAAGAAAAATTACAGCGCGTCTTGCACGATCAATCTCACGCTCAATCCCAAGTCACCCAAGCCAACCGAGAGCGATCGGAGGTACTAGAGCAATTGGAAGCCGCCAACCAAGAGCGATCGCAACTAGAATCCCAACTCGCCCTCATGCGATCGCAAACCCCCCTGTTAAAAGCAGGAGTCTTTCTAGCCTTCCTCTTCGGTTCCCTAATTGCCTGGTTCTCAGCCTTAGCCATTTACTAACATTCTATCCTTCACCAGGAGTTTAAGGCTAAATATATAAACAGGGATGTAGCACTACTGCTACATTCCTGTTTTTTTTGAGCAATCCCACCAGTCGTTCTCTTATTTTCCTAGTAACGCCTTCAGGCATTCTCCTCTTATGTTCCTAGTAACGCCTTCAGTCGTTCTCCTCCTCTAGTTTTGAGGGACGGAATTGATTTTAACAATTCCGAACACACTAAAGAACGAAAAACTCTTATCCTCATCTATAGCATTCCTAAATGATTTGTACCTCACCCGATGTCCCCTCCGATGTTCTGGGCCGCCGACGAGAAAGGGGCCGCCGACGTCTTCCACAATGGCACGCAAGGACTACTATAGGCAACATTGAAATGCTCCCCTTATACCAAATCCGGTTGTTAAAAGTCGGTTTTCGCTTTTAGCCCGCGCAGGCGGGCTTCGTCCGTATAGCCCCACCCTTTAGGGTGCGGGTTTTTATAGACCTTTGACAACCGGATTCCGTATTACATCAGAGAGAACGCCTTTCCTTTTCTCCATCGCCCTTTAGAATGAAACAGTCCTATCCGCCAAAACCTTATTATCGTTGTATCCAGAAATTACCAATTCCTAATCCCATTGGAAAAAGCACTGCCCTGTCATGCCCCGGAAAACCCTCACTCAAACTGGTTTAATTGATGAATAAAAATCCCCCGTTAAATTATCCCAATCTGGATATATTTATCCATTATTTAGGAGATGGACTAGGACAATCTGAGACGAAAATTAACAAGAAATGTTTTATAAACGATTTAGAAACAAAAAAATCCCATCATAACAACAGTCCCAACCCCTCCCCTCCCAATCCTCCCCTCAGTGAAAATCAGTGTAATCTGTGGTTTAATAAATCCATCAACCCCAAACCGGAGAACAGCAGATGTGGCGCAAACTGTGGCGGTGGCTGAAACCAACCTCTCAATCCCTACAACAACGATTCCAAAAACCGGAACCGCCTCCGCCTCCGCGTCAAATCCCCGATATCGAATTCGAGACAAAATTCATGCAGCCTCCTGTGGAAGTTGAGCAGACAGGAGAAGTGCAGGAGAAGGATGAAGCAGAGGAATGGTATCAGCGAGGGAAGGAGCAAGATGAAAGCGGGAATTTTACCGAAGCCATTGCCTCATTCAATGAAGCAATCCGCCTCAGACCGGATTTCCCTGATGCTTACAATGGGCGAGGGATAGCTCAGGGTATCTTAAAACAATATGACGATGCCATTACCTCATTCAATGAAGCAATTCAACTTAAACCCAATAACCCGGATGCTTATTTCTATCGAGGGTTAGGGCAGGCCAACTTAGGACAATATGACGATGCCATTGCCTCATGTAATGAAGCAATCGGTCTCAAATCCGATTACGCCGGGGCTTATTATATACGAGGGTTAGCGCAGGGTAACTTAGGACACTATAATTATGCTATTGCCTCATTTAATAAAGCAATTCAACTTAAGCCCACTCCCTCGGCTTATTACAATCGAGGGTTAGCGCAGTCTAATTTAGGACAATATGAGGATGCCATTGCCTCATTTAATGAAGCTATCACTCTCCAACCCGATTTCCCCGAGGCTTATTACAATCGAGGGTTAGCACAGGATTATTTAAAACAATATCCGGATGCGATCGCCTCATTCAATGAAGCCATCCGCCTCAAACCTGATTTCGCCTATGCTTATAACGGGCGAGGGGTAGTGCTGTGTGATGGTTTAGGACGATATGAGGAAGCCATTGCCTCATTCAATGAAGCCATCCGCCTCAAACCCGATTTCCCCGATGCTTATTACAATCGAGGGGTAGCGCAGTCTAAGTTGGGAAGATGTGAGGAAGCCATTGCCTCATGTAATGAAGCCATCCGCCTCAAACCCGATTTTTCCAAGGCTTATTACTACCGAGGGGTAGAGCAGGGTAACTTAGGACAATATGAGGATGCCATTGCCTCATATAATGAAGCCATAAGCCTCCAACTTAATTTCCCCAATGCTTATTTCAAGCGAGGGGTAGCGCAGGATAACTTAGGACAATATGAGGAAGCCATTGCCTCATTTAATGAAGCAATCCACCTCAAACCCGATTTCCCCGATGCTTATAACAACCTAGGGATAGCGCAGGTTAAGTTAGGACAATATGAAGAAGCCATTGCCTCCTTTGATGATGCATTAACTCTAAAACGAGATGCTTGGCAAGCTTGGGGAAATCGAGGCGGTGCCGCCGGGAGTGTACAAAAGCGCAATTTCCCGTATCTGCCTTCTGCCCTCGCTATCCAAAACTCTGACTTGAATGAGAGAAGATTTGATGGAGAATTGGCGAGTTATCAGGAAGGGTTGAAGTATTGCCAGAAAGATACTCATCCGGAAGGGTGGGGAATGTTGCATTTTTATATCGGCAATATCTATTATTTCCGATCGCGCAAAAACCCCAAAACCCGCCACCAAGACTTACAAACCGCACACACCTATTACAACCTTGCCCTCGAAACCCTCACGAAAACTGCCTATCCCGAAAGTCATTTAAAAGTCTTGCGGCAATTGATTCGTGTATTACTGGGTTACAACCAAACGGGACAGGCGCAGCAGTTGAAACGGTGGGGAACCGATGTTGTACGGCGGTTAGTTGAACAATGTCCCAGTCCCGGCAGACAACGGCAACTCGCCCTAAAATTTGCTGATTTTTATCAGTTAACCGTGGATTTGTGGGTGCAACAAGGGGATGTGGTGCAGGCATTGGAAGTGGCGGAGGCGGGGAAAAATGCCTGTTTGTCTTGGTTGCTGGATGGCAGGGGGGATGCGGTGGCAGAACCGAGTTGGCAGCAGATTCGGCAGTTGTTGCAGGGTCAGACTGCGGTGGTGTATTGGCATCTGAGTCCCTACGCCCTCACCACGTTTATTCTCAAACCGGATGAGGATGAACCCCAGGTGTTGCGGCAATCCCAGTTTCAGGACCAATCCGGGTATCAGGGGAACTTGCTGGATTTGGAAACCTGGATTGAGGAGTGGAATCAAGCGTATAGTCGCGATCAGGGCAGCAAACCCAGCGCACAATCGACCAGTTGGCGCGAGTCTTTGCCGCAACAACT
>JAABSJ010000333.1 GCA_011390515.1 Oscillatoria sp. | reverse complement strand
TTACCCCAACCCCTCCCCTGAAGCTGCTCCCGATACAGACCCGAACGGGACCCCTCCCCCAACTCCTAGATGCGCCCAATTTATGCAATCATATTCATCGTCAAATAGTAGGTTAATTACCTGTTCTGTAATTTCTCCTAGATCGCTATCTTGCTTTACAGCCGCAACGCCAGCTAAGGTAGGAAAGCAAACAAGACCGCCAGCAGTGACTGGTACTTTTTTGAGAGGTTCTAACCCTAAAATCAAGCCTCCACTCAGCGGGGAAAACAAAGCATAAAAATTAATTAGTTCATCATTAATATTATTAGTTTCCCCGCTGACATAAGCTTGGAAAAGTGAGCCAGATTCTGCTTCAAGTTCCCTATATTGCAAAAATAAACCGCTCAATATATTCACCTCATCACTTTGCTTGAGAAGCGCCGCCGCTAACTCATAACCTTGATTGCTAAGAATATGCAGCATAGCTAGGTGTCGAGTAGCTGACTGCTCGGCATATTCACTTAACGCCTTTTGATAGAACAGTTGAGTGTCATCTAATTTACAGGTCAATTCCAAGTCAACAGTCCCAATCTTAGTTTCTTGCTTTGGACAAATGCTCATAACTTAATGTTTTTATGAGATAGCGGAAAGTTCTGTGGACAAGTAATTTCTGATATGCTCGATGAGAATCATCATATCTTCGCAATAAACTGATTCCCTATTAAAGCCATTTTGGAAACTATAACGATGAGAAAGATATCCGCCACCACAGATTTCAAATAATTGACAATCAAAACACTTTTGAGGTGCAGAAAAGCGTTTTATAGAGAGTGCTTTTACGAGAGGCAAAGACTCTAAAGTCTCAATCGGATGAGAGTCCAGCGACTTCCCTGTTTGGGTTGCGCCATGATAGGCTGTTTTGAGAACATCTAGCCCGTGATACGTGCCATCGGTTTCAACTATGATTACTCCATTACTTAATGCCCCATAGGAATCATAGCCTCTCTGTCCACCGATTAAAAGCTTCATTAGAGTTCTGAATATACGAACTTCCATGCTGGTTTCTGAAGCTATCCAATAATCGAAAAGAGAGGATAGCCATCGACCAAACGTTCCTGGGGGATACTTATCGTATGGAAAAGTATCATGGTTAAAGTCGGGCAGAAGAAAATCTATAGAAGTGGTGTTTAATTTTTCAAAAAATGTCAATAGCTCATAAGGATCTATTTCTGGATTTGCAACGGTAAGAAAACCTCCAAATACAGACTCGCCAGATTTGGGATTACGCAACTTTTCTACACCAGCTATAACTTGAGAAAAACTTCCATTTCCTTTTGCGTCAACTCGCATACGATCGTTCCATTCTTGCGGTCCATCAATACTTACACCCGCACGAACATTAAAGTCTTGGAGTACCTGCACAATGTCATCGTCTACTAGGGTGGCATTCGTTTGAAGTCCGAACTTTACATCCGCTTCAATATCCTGAAAATTATTCGACAAAATTGTGAATAACTCTCTAAGTCTAGCGGCTCCGAGTAGAAGAGGCTCACCGCCATGAAAGACCACAAGAATCTGTTTTAACTCACGAATACGAACATAGCTGCTGAGACGATCTGCTAGAAGCTGGATCGTCTCAGCAGTCATAACGACTGGCTGATCTCGCCAAGTTTGATCTGGGTGTTCGTACATATAGCAATAGGAACACTTGAGGTTGCAGCGACTCACGACCTTAACTACAAAAGTTGTTATCGGTTGCACTTCGTAAAACTCAGTTCTCTGGGGGAGAAGAAACTCAAGTGACATAAATCTTTCCTTTAAAGCTACGTTTTTGAAAACCCAAATAATTTTGGGGTAAAAGCCTTTTAAGCCAAGCACTTTCTCTGTAAAAAGCGAACTCAATTTTTATTGTGGCTACTGAAATCTTTCCAAGCAATTGGCTCTTTACCCATGCGTTCCGCTTGAATCGCTTTAATTGCGGCTACAACTTTTGGGTTTATTTGCTGTAACTGTTCATCTTTAAATTCATTAATTGCAAGTTTAGTAACAGGTTGAGTACCCTGATCAACGGTCATTTATTTTCCTCAACGATTTCCTTGATTTTGGTATGATATTTCCTATAATCCTTGAAAACCAGAGTTTTGTCTAGACAAAAAATGTTCAATTTTGTTATTATTTATTCAGGGATTCCAATTTTTTTGTCTAATTTTGTGCAAAACTGTACAAAAATGTTTGCAAATGTGATCTACAATACACAAAATGCTCGATCTACCTTACCCAATGAATCTTAAAGAAATGTTAAAACTCGCTGATGAGATAGTATTTGCCAAAACGGGTCAGCACCTTGACGATTTACAAGAGGCGGTACTGCGAGGAACTTTACAACGCGAAACATATAAGCAAATAGCTAAGAATTTTGACTGTTCGGAAAGCAGTGTGAGGAAAGTGGGTGCGGAATTATGGGAAATACTTTCAGCCGAGTTAGGGGAAGAGGTCAGTAAATCGAATGTTTGTTCAGTAATTCACCGATTCAAAGGTTATAATAATGTTTCAAATTTTGCACAAAACAAGATAGCGATCGCTAATTTTAACATCTGTGGAGAAGCTACACAACAACCCGATCTACCCAATTCACATCGACCTAATGAAGAAACTGTTAACAAAAAACAACCTGAAACTCTACATCACGATTTAAGCGAGATGCCGGAGTTGGGTGTTTTCTACTCACGCACTCGCGAACTCGACACTCTTACTACATGGATGGTACAACAACGCTGTCGCCTCATAGCCCTCACGGGTATCTGCGGCATCGGCAAAACATCTCTAGCAGTACAACTCGTACAGCAGATAAAAGATGATTTTGAGTATGTAATTTGGCGCACTATAGACGCATCGCACCGCCTCGAAGAGTTTCAGCACGAACTCATTCAGTTTTTCTTGCAGTCAGAAAAGCTGGATTCTTCTGCAACTAATCGCAAACACTTACCTCTGATTAAATATTTACAAAAATATCGCTGTTTAATTATCTTAGATGACGTTCACCACCTTTTCTGTAGTGGCGAATTGGCAGGAAAGTATAAGCCTGAACATGAAGAATATCGCTCGTTCTTGAAACAGATAGAAAAATTATCTCATCAAAGTTGCTTTCTGCTAATCGGTTGGGAGCAACCTAGGGAATTGACTCAAATCACCTGTGAAAATAGCCCGATTCAAACTTTACAACTCATGGGCTTAGATGTTGAATCTACTGTTCAAATTTTCAAAGATGATGGACTCAGAGAGATTGACCATTACTCAATGCTTATTCAGGGTTATCAAGGCAATCCTTTCTGGTTGAAAAGCGTGGCGAATATCATTCAAGACTTGGGAATAAGTATCCCTGATTTACTGCAAAATGATACTTTATTTTTGGCCGAAGATTTGAAAGATGTTTTAGAGCAACAATTAAGTCGCTTATCGGCACAAGAAAACGTAGTGATGTCTTTATTGGCAAAAGAAATAGAGCCAATTAACCTGGTAAATTTAGCAGAAAATAGTGAAGTGATGTTGTCAAATTTATTTAATGTTATCCAGTCTTTATTGCGCCGTTGCTTGATACAGCAGGAAGGTAGTTTTTATTTTTTACAACCCGTATTGAGAGAATATATCAGAACCAAATTATAAGATCTGGGTAATCAGACAAAAGTTATGGCTTTGGTCCCGGTTTCTCCTGTGAGAATAGAGGAGAAACCGCCGAGTGGATCCGGAAGCGGGAATCGCACCTCAAGCAAAGAAACTGGGTTTCTTCGCAAATATCTGATGATTTAGGCAAAAGTTATGGCTA
>JAABSJ010000332.1 GCA_011390515.1 Oscillatoria sp. | reverse complement strand
ACAAAACCCCAAACCCAGTGGGGGTAAAGAAGTCATTAATCGCCTTTCCCTGGTAGAAACGGGAATTTACCTGCCGAATACTCCCTTATTTGGGACCGATGGAATTCGCGGACGAGTGGGAGATTTTCTGAATGCACCCCTCGCCTTGCAGGTCGGATTTTGGGCCGGTCAGGTCCTGAAAGCCCAAAGTGGGACAACGGGTCCGATTGTTTTAGGACAAGATTCTCGCAATTCTAGCGATATGTTAGCAATGGCCCTCTCTGCGGGTCTGACCTCGGCAGGGTTAGAGGTCTGGAATTTAGGATTATGTCCGACCCCCTGCGTGGCCTACTTGACGAGCGTTTCTGAGGCCCTTGGCGGGGTGATGATTTCTGCCAGTCACAATCCCCCGGGGGATAATGGAATTAAGTTTTTTGGATCCGACGGGACGAAGCTACCGGCTGCGGTGCAAAAGCAGATTGAAGCGGGGATCCGAGGGCAGATGGACTCGGCGAATGGAACTGGGGCCTGGGGACATCAGTATTATAGGCCCGAGTTAGTGGCGGATTATGCGAAAGCGTTGCAACTCCCGTTGATTTATGGTAATGGGACTGAGGAATTGCCATTACAGGGAATGCGGATTGTTTTAGATTTGGCCTGGGGTGCAGCGGCGATGTTGGCCCCGGAGGTGTTTCAGGCATTGGGGGCTGAGATTATCTGCCTGCACGATCGCCCTGATGGCGATCGGATTAATGTCGGCTGTGGTTCCACCCATCTGGATGTCCTACAATCCTCCGTCAAGGCTTACAATGCCGATATGGGGTTTGCCTTTGATGGCGATGCCGATCGCGTCTTAGGGGTGGATGATAGAGGCCGCCCAATTGATGGGGATTATATTCTATATTTGTGGGGACAGACCCTGGAACAGTCCGGTCAACTCCCGGATTCGACGATTGTCGCTACGGTGATGTCTAATTTAGGCTTTGAACGGGCCTGGGAAAAATTGGGGGGTAAACTCCTGAGAACTCCCGTGGGCGATCAGCACGTCCATGCAGAAATGCTGCGTACCGGGTCGATGTTAGGCGGTGAACAATCCGGTCATATCCTCTGTCGCCACTATGGAGTAACCGGAGATGGGGTGATGACGGCGATTCATCTGGCAACGGTTGTTAGACAACAGGGCGGTTCTCTAGGGCAGATGGTGGATGAGAGTTTCCAGACTTATCCGCAATTGTTACGAAATGTGCGAGTAGAAGACCGCGATCGCCGGATGGATTGGGAGAGTTGCGAACCTGTGCAAATTGCGATCGACCGCGCCACTACAGCAATGGGCGATCGGGGTCGGATTTTAGTGCGCGCTTCGGGTACGGAACCCTTGATTCGGGTGATGGTGGAAGCAGCAACAGCGGAACTGGCAAATTATTGGACAACCAATTTAGTTCAAGTTGTTGAGCAACATTTGGCCGCTTAGAGTTGAATTATCCCGTTAAGTTGCAGTCTTAAATCGGAATAAATTTAGAAAAGAAGGCGCGAGCGATCGGGTCTTCTTTTCTTTGTTTGGGGAAGCGTTGGCGGGGGGAGAAATGCGGGAGAAACAGAACTCGCAGTAATACTCCATCCAATTGTCAAAGGTCTGTAAAAACCCGCAGGCTGTTCGCGGAGCGTTCCGCGTAGAAAGCCTGGGGAAAAACGCGGACTCAGCGGTGCCTGCGCGGGCTAATTCCGAAAACCTATTTTGATCAACCGGATTTTGTATTAGCTAAGATTGATATAGCCAGTCTAAATCATTTTGTCATCTTTCTTCTCCCCTCTCCCGTTCTGGGCCGCCAACGGTTGGGGGCCGCCATAGTCCATTGCCAAAATGATACTCCATCCAATTGTCAAAGGTCTGTAAAAACCCGCAGGCTTAAGCCTGGGGCTATACAGACAAAGCCTGCCTACGCAGGCTACTCCATAAAAACGACTTTTCATACCCGGATTTGGTATGATTTAGCGTTGCTATATAAGAAACCGGGTTTCTAAGCCACAGGAGAAGTTATGAACATTAAATTAGTGGAATCGTTAGCCCAAGTGGTTCAATCTCTTTCCCCAGAGGAGCGATCGCTATTAGAGGAGAAGCTCAAAGCACACCAGGAGCTAACCTCAGCCGAGGGAAAAGAGCCTCCTTTTTATGAAACCGCCACTCCAGAAGAATGGGTTAAAGCGTTTCGGGAATGGGCCGAGAGTCACCCGCGCAATCAGCCCTCTTTATCTGATGAAGCGATTAGCCGAGAAAGCATTTATGGAGAAAGGGGCTAATGTCATTTTTAATTGATACTAATATTCTGTTGCGGAGTGCCGACCCTGACCATTCCATGTACGCCGATGCCATTAATGCTACCACCAGTTTACGCAGTCAAGGGCATTCGCTTTGTATCATTCCCCAAAATTTAATCGAGTTTTGGAATGTTTACACCCGCCCTGCGGACAAAAATGGGTTAGGGCATACCCCAGGGGAAGCCGCTGCCGAAGTCAATCGGTTAAAAGGGCTTTTTTTGCTGTTAGGGAACTCCAAAAAATAAAATCCCCAAAAAACCCGCAGGCTGAAGCCTGGGGCTACACGGACAAAGCCCGCCTGCGCGGGCTAATACAGTCTTGTTAGGTGCTTAACCATCGGGATTTGGATGATTTATTTGTTGGAACACCCTTACCGGATACGTTAGCTATTTATTCTGAGTGGGAACGGTTGGTGCTAACTTATGGGGTTAAGGGAGTTAATGTCCATGATGCGAGGTTAGTGGCAGCAATGTTAGTGCATGGATTGACTCATATTCTGACATTTAATGTCAAGGATTTTGCCCGGTATGGGGAAGTGACGGCAGTGCATCCGATGGAGATGCGATCGCACTGAAGTGAGGGGCTAAAATTGCGGCGATCGGCCTCCATATTCCAGGCAGCGACAGCCAAAAAAGCCCGGTTTCTGCTCTATTCCACGGCATGACAGGAGAATGTATGAATATTAAATTAGTGGAATTGTTAGCCCAATTCATCCAAACTCTTTCCCCAGAGGAGCGATCGCTTTTAGAGGAAAATCTCAAAGCACAGCAGGAGCAAACCTCAGCCGAGGGAAAAGAGCGTCCTTTTTATGAAACCGCCACTCCAGCAGAAAGGGTTAAAGCGTTTCGGGAATGGGCCCAGAGTCACCGGGGCGATCGGCCCTCTTTATCCGATCCGGTTCCCTCCCCTTGGCAAGGGGAGGGTTAGGGTGGGGTCCAAAGATATGTTGATTGCAGCAACCGCTATTGTTAAAGGTTTAACCCTAGTTTCTAATGACAGTGATTTATTGAAAGTTGAGGGATTGAATTGAGAGAATTGGCTAATTTAATAAAGCAGATGGAGGCAACGGTGGCGGCAATTGCTAAACTATAGGCAACGAGTTAGGAAAATCTCAGGAGGTTGGAGCTATGAGTCCGTTATTAGCGCAAGTGTTACGGGAAATTGAGCAACTGAACCCAGAGGAACAATTGGAGGTGATTAGCCATGCAACGGAACTGGTAAAACGCCAGACTGTGACCCACAAAAAGCCTCAGCGCAAGTGGCTAGATATTGCTGGAAATGCTCCCTATCCACTGGTAGGAGAAGAGGGTCAGGAGTGGCTGACGCGCACAAGGGGAGAAGCACAACAACATCGCGATCGCCTGTTGGAAAGCAAAGATGAAGATTGAAGATGCTTTCGCAGGGGTGACCCGCATCTATTTTGGTAGCTGGCTGTGAGGCGTTTTTAACGAATGATGGGCAACTGAGGCGGGTAACAGAAATGACAATTATTCTGGTGAGTGAATTAGAGGTTTAATCAGC
>JAABSJ010000033.1 GCA_011390515.1 Oscillatoria sp. | reverse complement strand
CGATTTCCTGGATTAGCCCGCGCAGGCGGGCTTTGTCCGCGAGTGCCCCACCCTTTAGGGTGTGGGTTTTTATAGACCTTTGACAACCGAATTCCGTATTAGACCTCTTGCAAAATAACGGATTGATCTCCCCAACCCCCCTTAAGAAGGGGGGCTTTAGAGAATTTTGCAAGAGATCTATTACATAGACTGTCTCAGCAACAGGGTGGCCTTTTCTGCGGACAAGGGTTTAGAGAAAAAATAACCTTGTCCATCTTCAGACCCCAAGGACTTGAGTTCAGCTAATTGTTCAGAGGTTTCAACCCCTTCTGCGGTGACATCCATGCCCAAACCGTGGGCTAAAGTCACGATCGCCTGAATAATTTCCAAATTTTTACCTTCAGTGCCGATCCGTTGGACAAATGATTTATCAATCTTTAAGGTATCAATCGGAAACTCAGCTAAATGAGAGAGGGAAGAATAGCCTGTGCCAAAGTCATCTAAGGATAAATGAATGTTTCGTTCTTTAAGTTGCCAGAGGGTTTGATTGGCGGCTTGGGTATCTTCAATCAGGACACTTTCGGTAATTTCTAGCTTTAAGAAAGCCGGATTGAGCCCGGTTTCTTGGAGGATGAGATCGACGTGCTCGACTAAATCCGGTTGGAGAAATTGTTTGCCGGATAAATTGACGCTCATTTTTAAGATGCCGCTTTTACGGAGGGAAGGAAATCGGGTTTGCCATTCCACGAGTTGTCGGCAAGCTTCCCGCAGGACTAAGATGCCCAAGGGGACAATTGAGCCCGTTTCTTCTGCCAGGGGAATGAATTCGCCAGGGGAAATAAAGCCTCGTTGAGGGTGATGCCAGCGCAACAATGCTTCAAATCCGACGATTTTACCGTCGAATAAAGAGACGATCGGTTGATAGGCGAGTTTGAGGGAGGTTTGATTGAGGCTTTCGGCTTCATGGAGTTCTCGGCGCAAATCATTTTCTAACTGTAAGAGTTCCACAGCGCGGTCATGCATTGCCTTATCGAAAATAGCAGTTCGAGCTTTACCACTGCGTTTGGCGTGATACATGGCGATATCTGCGTTCCGGAGTAAATCGGCGCTGACTTCATACTCGATGGAACTGAGGGCGATGCCGATGGTAACGGTAATAAAGACAGCGTGTCCTTCAAAGGTAAAAGGTGCTTTAAGTTGTTGGTGGATTTTTTCTGCAACCTCGCTAACCTGTTCAATGCCTGGGACATCTTCTAAGAGGATGACATAATGATCGCCCCCGAGACGGGCAATTGTATTTTGAGGATTCAGACAGCGTTCTAGGCGGAAGGCGATCGCAATTAAGAGCATATCCCCCACCGCATGACCTAAGCTATCATTGACTCGTTTAAAGCGGTCCAAATCGATAAATAAAACCCCGATTTGCCGATCGCTTTGGAGATTTTTGCGGGCACTGGCTTCCCGGAGTCGTTCCATTAAAAAGGCCCGGTTCGGGAGTCCGGTTAATGGATCATAATAGGCTTGATGAATGAGTTCTTCTTCTGTCCGTTTGCGATCGCTGATGTCGGTTTGAACCCCAATATAGTGGGTAATTACCCCCCGTTCGTTTTCAACGGGAGACAGACTCAGTTCATTCCAAAATAACGTCCCATCTTTGCGATAATTGCGTAAGGTAACTTTGGAATCATGTCCGTGGCGAATGGCCTTTCGCAATTCTTGTAATGCCGGTTGATGGCGATCGCGTCCTTGTAGAAATCGGCAATTGCGTCCTGTCGCTTCGGCGTAAGAATACCCGGTCATTTTTTCAAAACTGGGATTGACGTACACCACGGCATTATCTTTATTATACTCAGAGATGACGATGCCATTGCTACTAGCGGCGATCGCTCGTTCAAAGAGTCGTAGGCGTTCTTCTTGTTCTTTGCGTTCCGTGACATCCCGGGAATTGATCACAAATCCTGCAATTCCCGGTTCCTGAAGCAGGTTGCTGCCCACCGACTCTAGGGTGACCCATTTTCCACTGGCATGAAGAAAGCGAAACTCACTTTCCACAACCCCGCCTCGTTGTTCCAAGGCTTGGGTAAACAAATTATAAATCACCGCTTTATCTTCGGGGTGAATGTAGTTAAACCCATTGTCACCGATTAAATCTTGGGGTTGATAGCCGAGAATTCTTTCTACCGCTGGACTTTGGTAACGAATCGTTCCATCTTCTTCTAAAATGGTAATAATATCCGATGAGTTCTGGACTAAAGACCGAAAACGTTTTTCACTTTTGGCCAGGGCTTCTACCGCATTTTTCTTTTCGGTAATATTAAAGGCACTCAGACACAGACCAATAATCTGATTTCTTTCATCAAAAACAGGTTGTCCGTTAATTTCAAACCAGTATTCGGTTCCGGTATTGCCTAAGATTTTCTGCTGGAGTTGGACGGGCATCCCTTGAAGGCATTGATGAAAACTTTTATTGAAGACTTCCAACCCATTGCGGGATACATATTCGTAGGCAAAATCTCCAGGCTGAATCGTTTTATCCCATAAAGTTTTCACCGTTTCCCGGGCGGTTTTATTAACATCTTTAATTTTATAATTGCGGTCAATTAGAACAATGGATTGAGCGGATGAATTGAAAATTGCCCTTAAATTGGCTTCGGATTCAATTAAGGCCGACTGAGTTTGCTTCCGTTCCGTCACGTCGGTCAGGGTTTCGATTAACCGCACGACTTGGCCGCTACTGTCGCAGAGGACTTCTCCTTTACTGACAACCCAGCGGATGGAGTTCGTTTGATCGTGCAGGATCCGGTATTCACTTTCGTAGTTGGTTTTAGCGGCGATCGCCTGGACAATTGTGCTGTGGACAATGGGGCGGTCTTCCGGTTGGATGGCCTTAATATAATTGCCAATGGTGGGGTTATAGCGGCCCTTGGCGACTCCTAAAATGGCGTGAACTTCATCCGACCAGGTAACATTTCCCGATCTCAAATCCCACTCCCAAACTCCCATTTTAGCCGCTTTAAACGCCGCCAGCAATCTCCCTTCACTTTGCTGCAATGCCCGTTGTGTCCGCTGGCGATCGAGTTCGGCTGCTGCCTGTCCCGCAAATATACTCAAGACCAATTGGGCGCGGTGAACGTCGATTAACGGGCGATCGTCGAATCCACAGATTAACCCGATCGCCTTGCCCTGCATATCCACCAATCGGACTCCCAAGTAGCTGCAAGCTTCTAGCTTACCCAGGGGATTGCCTGGAGACAGGTGCGACTTAAAATGATTGGCAATCCAGTCGCTTCCACATTGCAGGACTTTGGCCCAAGGGGTCCCGGCGATCGGATATTCCAGTTCGCACAATTGCTCATTCAAGCTGGGACCCGTCAGTTCGCCTCCCTCCCAGAATGCCCGAACTTTCACCACGGAAGCTTTGTTACCCACCACCTCCCCAATAAAGACGTAGCGCATCCCCAATAATGACCCAAGATAGCAAGCCAAGGCTGGAAAAAACTGCTCTCCCGTCACAGGGGCTTTTCCGTTGTCCAGGGATTGCAGGATGTTCTCGACTTCCTTGAACTCGGTAATGTCTTTGAAGGTTTGAAAGTACAGGAGGTCCTTTCCCACCGTCAATGCCTCAATGGACACACTCACCCATAAAGGTGTGCCATCAGCTTTCTTCGCCACCAGTTCATAGTTCTTGATGACCCCTTCACCCTGGAGGGTATCGAGGAGTTTTTTTCTTTCCGTTAAGTTATAATAAAAACAGTCTTGGTGGCGATTAATCGGCTCAGTGCCTCTAAAGCCGAACAGTTCCCGAAAGCAATCATTAACATAGACAATCTTGCCATCCGTAGAATGGGTCAAGGCGATCGGCACAGAAATCCGTGCGGCGATCGCCTCAAACAGACAGTTGGTCCCGCAAATCTCTAGGGAGACGGGCAAATCACTCGACATAGACCCGTCCGGGTTGATGTAACTCAGGGTAGCTTCCTCCTTGACCCGTTGGCGTTCTAACTGCTGCTTGTCCTGATCTTCCTTAATCCATTCTATCTCTTCGTTCTGTTTCCCTAAGCTCATCCGCGCTCCTTCCCTCTCGTTGGGAAACTCCCTGCCCATCTCATCTTAAAAATTGTATGAACATTTTTTAACTAATCTTAATATTCGGTGAGCCTTTTGTAAAACCGTTGTCATTAAAATTCATTCCAGCCCATCGGCTTGGCAGACAGAACTTGTGCCAATACTTAACAACAAAGCCCGTGACTCGGGCCCAAAGACACTTCACCCGGTCGTTGTTGAGGAAAACCCCTGTACTCTCCCAGCCTCTGTACCTAGATTACCCTGATGTAGCTGCTCACTCCCATGCCACTTCCTGGCCGATTAAACATAGCGCTGAGTAACCCGGAAATCATCAGAGTGATGCAAGAAATCCGGTCCTAACGAGATGCAATGTCAATCGCCTAACCGGGTTCACCCTCCTCACCCTCCCGTTGAGGTCGATAGATGGGGCTGGAGGTTGAACGGGTTCCAATCATTGTAAGAGTTATCCAAAAAAGTTAAGGATTGTACATAAATCTTTACAGCCAGAACGATTTACCCATAAGCTTTTGAGATATAACCCAGTCCGTAGGGGCCAGACGAACAACTTATCCCCTCCCCCCAGCAACAATCCCTCATCCTGTCAAAGTGCCTACTGAATCCAACCCATTCCTACACTAAAATGAGCGATACCGTTAGAGGAGACACCTGCAATGCTAGAATCCTACCGTCAACAGGCAGCATCTAGGACCAGTCAAGGCATTCCGCCCCTGCCCTTAGATGCCCAGCAAACCTCTGAACTCTGTGAATTGCTGAAAAATCCCCCACCGGGAGAAGAAGAAACCCTGGTGCACCTGCTGCGCGATCGCATCCCCCCCGGAGTAGATCAGGCTGCCTACGTCAAAGCCGGGTTTCTAACCGCCATTGCCAAAGGCGAAGTCACCTCTCCCCTGATTTCCCCCTTGGAGGCGATCGAACTCCTCGGGACCATGTTGGGCGGCTACAATGTCCAATCCTTAATCGATTTGCTGCAATCTGGGGACAACACCATCGCCCAAGCTGCTGCGGATGCCCTCAAGAAAACCCTGCTGGTGTTTGACGCCATGCATGATGTTCTGGAGTTGTCCGAAACCAACCCTTATGCCAAACAGGCGATCGACTCCTGGGCGAATGCCGAATGGTTTACCTCTCGCCCTCCCGTCCCTGAAACCATCACCGTCACCGTCTTCAAAGTCCCCGGGGAAACCAACACCGACGACTTGTCCCCCGCCTCTCATGCCACCACGCGCCCAGATATTCCCCTCCACGCCCTAGCAATGTTAGAATCCCGCATGGAAGGGGCCCTAGAAACCCTAGCCGAAATCAAAGGCAAAGGGCATCCCGTCGCCTATGTTGGGGATGTGGTGGGAACCGGGTCCTCCCGTAAATCTGCCATTAACTCCGTACTCTGGCATATCGGCAATGATATCCCTTGCGTTCCCAATAAACGGGCTGGGGGCTATATCCTAGGGGGTGCGATCGCCCCGATTTTCTTCAATACTGCCGAAGACTCCGGTGCCCTCCCCATCGAGTGCGACGTCACCAACCTGGAAACCGGCATGGTGATTACCATCCATCCCTACAAAGGACAAATCACCAACGAAGCCGGAGAGGTAATTTCCACCTTCACCCTCAAACCCAACACCATCCTGGATGAAGTGCGCGCAGGAGGACGGATTCCCCTGATTGTCGGGCGATCGCTCACCGACAAAACCCGCAAGGCGATCGGACTCGACATCAGCCCCATCTTCACCCGTCCCGAAATCCCCACCGACTCCGGCAAAGGCTTCACCCTTGCCCAAAAAATGGTCGGACAAGCCTGCAGCGTCTCTGGCGTCCGTCCGGGCACCGCCTGCGAACCCCTAATGACCACCGTTGGTTCCCAGGATACCACCGGACCCATGACCCGGGACGAACTCAAAGAACTCGCCTGTCTCGGCTTCTCCGCCGATTTAGTCATGCAGAGTTTCTGTCATACCGCCGCCTATCCCAAACCCGTGGATATCACCACCCAAAAAGAACTCCCCGACTTCTTTTCCACCCGAGGCGGCGTGGCATTACGTCCCGGAGACGGCATCATCCACTCCTGGCTAAACCGGATGCTACTCCCGGATACCGTCGGCACCGGAGGCGACTCTCACACCCGTTTCCCCCTGGGAATCTCCTTCCCCGCAGGTTCGGGCTTAGTCGCCTTTGCTGCGGCTTTAGGCGTCATGCCCTTAGATATGCCAGAATCGGTGTTAGTCCGGTTTAAAGGGGAATTGCAACCCGGTGTTACCCTGCGGGATATCGTCAATGCCATTCCTTATGTTGCCATCCAAAAAGGATTGCTCACCGTCGAGAAGCAGAACAAAAAGAATGTGTTCTCGGGGCGGATTATGGAAATGGAAGGCTTGCCGGATTTGAAAGTCGAACAAGCCTTTGAACTCACCGATGCCACCGCAGAACGCTCCTGTGCCGGTTCTACTATTAAACTGAGTGAGGAAACCGTCGCCGAATATCTGCGATCGAACGTTACTCTGTTAAAAAATATGGCCGCCCGAGGCTATCAAGACCCTCGCACCATCTTGCGCCGGGTTGCCAAAATGGAGCAATGGTTAGAGAATCCCCAACTCATGTCTGCCGATGCCGATGCCGAGTATGTGGAAACCCTAGAAATCGACTTGAACGAGATTAAGGAACCCATTGTTGCGGCACCCAATGACCCGGACAACATTAAATTAATGTCCGAATGTGCCGGAGATAAAATTGATGAAGTCTTCATCGGGTCCTGCATGACCAATATCGGCCATTATCGCGCTGCTGCCAAGGTATTAGAAGGAGCGGGATTAGTCAAGGTCCGCCTGTGGATTTGTCCTCCCACCCGGATGGATGAAGAACAGTTAAAAGCCGAGGGGATTTACGAGATTTTCGAGGCAGCCAATGCCCGGACGGAGATGCCCGGTTGTAGCCTTTGCATGGGCAACCAAGCCCGAGTTGACGATGGAGCAACGGTGTTTTCCACCTCCACCCGCAACTTTAATAATCGCATGGGCAAAGATGCGCGAGTCTATCTCGGTTCAGCGGAATTAGCAGCAGTTTGTGCCTTACTCGGACGAATTCCCACAGTGGAAGAATACCAAGCAATTGTCACCGAGAAAATTAATCCCTTTGCTGATGATTTGTATCGGTATTTGAACTTTGACCAAATCCAAGGATTTGAGGATGAAGGTCGAGTTATTCCATTGGAAGAGTTGCCCAAGATTGAGGATATTTTGGGAATGCCTGTCGGCGCGGGTAAATAACTCATAACTTTTAGGGACACGGCAGTGCCGTGTCCTTTTCTTTTGCCATCGGATTTTGAGAGTTTAGCAGTCTATCCAATCTCAGTTGGAGCATTACGAATTGTACAAAAATCGAGTAGAGTTGGACGATCAATTTTATGATAGGCTTTAACGGTGCAAATGAGGGAAACTAACTCGTTCCTGCACAGTGAGGCGAAAACAAGATCGTGAACAAACCCAATGAACCCCCAAATCATGAATGCTTCCACCCGGCCAATGGTCCAGGGATGGTCTTGGATGAAATTGAGTGATTTATGTTCTGAAGATAGAACTATTATAGATCCAAAGTCTGCACAGGCTCAACAGTTACCCTATTTAAGTTTAGAACATATAGAAAGCAATACGGGGCGTCTCCTGCGGGACCGCGCAGAGTTAGCATTGGATGAAGGGCAAAGTACAACCTTTGCGTTTGACCCCAGACATATTCTTTATGGAAAGTTACGCCCCTATCTCAATAAAGTTGCATTACCCACATTCTCGGGGCGCTGTACCACAGAATTGATTCCATTGTTGCCTCGTCCTAATGTCTCCCGACGTTATCTAGGATGGTTATTTCGGCGTCCGGAGACGGTTGCCTTTGCGATGCAAGGAAAAACGGGTTCAAGAATGCCCCGGGCCAATCTGAAAGAACTGTTAACCCTCCCGGTGCCAATTCCCAACGATATTGAAACCCAAGAACAATTAGCCGATGAAATCGATGCAGAAATGATGAAAATTAAAAAAATGAAAGAAGCACTGCAAGAACAACTAACTTTAATCGAAGAGTTGTCCCACAGGATTCTCATGGATTTTTCGCTCCAAGTTTTGGCATCTGAAGGAGAGTGATGACGACAGCAAAAATTAAAAACCTGGGCCAGAAAATTGCAGAAAATCAGGCCAATTTAGATGGAATAACCCTGTTTGTCAGCCTATTGATGCAAACGGCGGTGCAGGAAGTTAATGATAGTTTTGCTCCTAGACAGTTGGTCAAACGCGATCGCATAACCGAGCCTCTCCCTTTAGAAAAGCGGCAACTCTCATCGTATAGAACCCGGTTAGGCACGATTCTGGAATATGCCGTGAGTGCTACAATGGACTGGCTGATTCATCAAGCGTTTGAAGAGGATTTGCGCCTAACCTTCGAGGTAGCACATAAGTATCCTGATTTTTTAATGCGTGATCGCTGGTTACAACCTTCAGTCCGAATTGAAATGAAAGCAGTCGATGCAGATTCGGATGAACAGTCTGCTCGCTTTGAAGTTTTAAATAGCCTAATTCAAGGTGAGAAAGATGTGGTTATTCTCATCGGATGGGAGTGGTTTAAGAACAAGTTAGAAAATGGAACGCTCTGCGAATATCCCAGCATTTTTTCGTTTGTTGTTGTCCCAGCATCGGAATTGGCCCGAGAAAGAGATGAAAGTGTTAAATTACGAGGAGGTCGAGTAGAAATTGACAGGATATTGGTTCCGAAAAAGGGACAGCCCGGGGAGCTAAAACAAGATGAAGGCAATGCTGGAAAAATTCTTAGGTTGGTACATACTACAAGGAAAAAAGAACCTTTTAAGCTTTCTCTGTATATTCAACGTTATCTTCAATTTACTGACATCGTTGAATCTAGAAGAAAGTACAACTTAAAAAATCAAAGGGAAGAATGAGGAATCCGGATAAAATGGCTCAAAATCGGCAGGGTAGCAAGGGTAAGATTTTCAAGAAGCCCCAGGAACTCAATGCGGCTATTAAGAGCATTTGTGACGTCATGCGACGCTCCAATTGTGCTGGTGCGATGCAATATATTCCCGAATTGACCTGGATTCTGTTCTTACGGATTTTGGATGAACAAGAAACCCATGAGGCGCAGAACATTGAGGGTACAGGAAAACCCTACCCTTTTTCGATTCCCTCACCGTATCGCTGGCAAGATTGGGGCAATCCGACTGGAACAAAGCGGTTGGAATTACAGCTTAGTTCGGTCGGAGCCTTGTTTAGGTTTGTTAATGAGCAGTTAATTCCCTATCTCAAAGCGCTTAAAGACCAACCCAATGTCACATCACGGCAGAAGGTCGTTAGCCAGATTGTATCGAGTGTCGATACAGTGAAGATTGATACGGAAGAGAATTTGATAGAAATTCTGGATAAAGTCCATGAGATCCGTTGTGACAATGTAGATAAAACGCATATTTTTCCCATTTCACAGCTTTATGAAGGACTGCTGCTCAAAATGGGAGAAAAGTCAAACGATGGGGGGCAATTTTTTACGCCGCGTGAAATTGTGCGGGCGATGGTGAGGGCGATCGCCCCCCAAAATGGTGAAACGGTTTATGACCCATCCTGTGGAACAGGCGGTTTTCTGGCTGAATCCTACGCCTTTATCCATCAAAATCGGGACAGACATCTGCATCAAGACTTAGAACCTATCCAAAACACCTTCTATGGAAGAGAAAAAGAGAATTTAATTTACCCGATCGCCTTAGCCAATTTGGTCCTTCATGGACTGGATGAACCCCATTTATGGCATGGCAATACCCTGACGAGACAGGGGATTTATGAGGACTTATTTCAAGATGTACCCAATCACTTTGATATTATCTTAACGAATCCCCCATTTGGAGGGAAAGAAGGGAAAGAGGTTCAGAGTCGTTTTGCATTCAAAACCAGTTCAACCCAGGTCCTTTTCTTGCAAGATATCCTGAATAGTCTTAAACCCGGTGGACGCTGTGGAATTGTCCTGGATGAAGGGGTTCTGTTTCGGACGAGTGAGGCAGCATTTGTCCAAATTAAGCAACGGTTACTCCAAGAATGTGATGTCTGGTGTATTGTTAGTTTACCTGAAGGGGTATTTGCAAATGCGGGAACAACGTTGAAAACGAATTTGCTGTTTTTTACCAAGGGTAAACCCACGGAAAAAATCTGGTATTATGATCTTTCTGATTTGAAAGTAAGCAAAAAAAAATTATTAAGTCTGGAGGATTTTGAAGATTTTTTCAAGCGGTTACCGACCCAAAGCATTGGTTCTCATAGTTGGACCATTTCCCGAGAACAAATAGAGGCAAAAAATTTTGACCTCAAAGCTGTTAATCCTCAGAGGAAGGTGACCCCAGAAATTCGGAGTCGAGAAGAACTCTTAGCACTCCTAGAGGTTAAAAACCGGGAGTTATCTGAGCTTTTGCAAGATTTTAAAAGACTCAGGTGTTAAAGTCTTGGCTTTTAATCTCACTTTTGTGGTCCTCACTTGTCACCGCCTGCCAAGAGTAAATCATATCAAGTGAGTTACCTTTGGGGGTTTGCATGAAATTGAGGGAAAGGGAGCCGATCGCCCAAGGTTGAGGACTCCTTCCTCTTTTACCTCCTATTCCGATGACGCCCAGTTTGAGGAACAGCCCCCCGGAACTCTACCCCACTGGTTTAGCGGGGATAGGGTTTGTAAACTGTATAAAATTTAACAGCGAAAAAGATGTTTTTGCGATCGCCATTCTGCGGCTGAGACTGGAGTGAAAACAGGGCCGCAGGATGATCAAACCTGGATCTGAGCGCGGGGTCAATCTCGGTCATCCAGAAAAAATTTCCGATTGTCATCAAGCGATCGCAAAATCTCAGAAAGGCGATCGTTATTACTCTCTCCCGATCACCTTGATTCTGGTTCCCACCTGTAAGCCCTTTCCTCTGAGTTCATTGACACCAGAGCAAAAAACCGATGCGGACCGTCCCCCCTCTGTGGCTAACTTCGGACGGAAAATCGCCAGTTAGAGAGTTAGTTACCCAGTTAGGGCCTCAAACCTCTAGCTCCTTCTACATCGGCACCAAATAGATTCACCTCATTGAGATTCGCGCCATAAAAATTGGCCCGCCTCAAATCCGCGCCATAAAAATTGGCCTTACTCAGATCCGCCGCGTTGAGGTTTGCATCTAAAAGTACGCTCCCAAGCAGATTGGCGGTACTTAAATTAGCGGCATTCAGATTCGCCTCAGACAGATTAGCCAGTTGAAAATTAGCACCTGTCATATCCGCACCTTTCAAGTCTGCTGTACTCAGGTTCGCCCCACTGAGGTTGGCACCAATCAAGTTGGCATCAGTTAATACCGCACCCTGTAGGTCGATGCCACTCAAATCCGCACCATTGAGATTACACCGGGGACAGACTTTGGTCATTCGCAACTGTTGGAGGTCGGTCGCATTCGGTTCTGCTCCCACTGGAATCGCTACAGATACGGAAGTCAGTAGCATGACGGTCATGGCAATTACTTCTTTCATAGCACTCCCGCTATTGATCACGGTTTGGCAGTCGATAACCCGTTCGTTATTTAGCATACACAACCTGGTGAGTTTGGGTTGAAAAAGATCCATCCATAAATACAATGGCACTCAATTATCCACGCTCCTTAGATAGCTCAGGTCATTATGTATCCTCCAACTCCATTTTTAAATCTTTTTTGTTGATGGCTCAAGGTGACTATCCTTCGAGAGTTTGACCGGGATCATCTGACCCATTGTAGGGGATCGTTGCCATCCCCTTGAGGATCGCGGTTTTGAGAGGGCGATCGCCAATGGAAGGACTCGCCCCAACTTGGCGATCGCACCGAAGTAATATCGAATGTTGCCGTGGAATTCCTTCCGAGGGGCAGATTGGGTCACTTATGCCAGTCACGCACTTGGGCGATGGAGTAGACTGCCTTGAGGAGACTGATTCTAAAAGAATTGTCTCTAGCTATGATCTAAAGAGCATTCTCTCTAGTTACCCAACTCGCAAGAGTTTCCCAACTTTCCGGAAATCATATCACTGATCCTCTCCTGCATTCCCTACATTTAGTTGTAAGGTGAATCGGCTTGCCCTATGCCTATAGATGGAAAAAATGGAAAATTTTTAGGTGAATTTTTCTCCGGGATTTGCCAATTCCGAAGCTGGGATAGCCAGCCTGCAACGATCCGAACCCAGTTTATTTTTTGCTCATCCTGATTATAATTTATGGGAGAGAAAATCTCGAAAAATTGCTCCAAATTTGTTGAGTATCGAGCATTGCCAATGAAGCGCTAACAGTTTGGGTGAATCCGTGGAGTCCGCTTTTCGAGGGTCATGAGTTTGTGGGTTAGATTGAGCTCAGGGTTGACGGGATTCCAGCCCTGAGCAAGGGGGAACTTTAAACCCACAGGGAGTATCCTGTTCCCTGCTGCAATAACGGAGTCAGATGCTCCTTCTCCTGAATTCTATTGTACTCACGATTGAGACGGACCTACAATATACCGAACTCCCGGGATTGAATGAAGGCAGTAAGGGGCTGACTGGAGGGAGAAAACGCTCAAGAGTGAATCCCCAGCAACTCAAAAAAGCCATCATCCAGTTCGTAACCCAGCATCTGAGACAGAGAAATTAGCTTAGACTTACTGGGTACGCCATGTTCCTGCAAGACGTTGGCGAGGGTAAAAATTTTGTTCATCAAAAAAATTTCCAACGCTTCCGGGTTGTATTGAATGCCCTCAGTGCGATGAAACTCATGAGGGACCAACATCGCCACATAGCGGGCGAATTCGCCGGATTTGCGATCGAGTAGCAAAGGCAACCAGGGATAGGTGGCATCTAATCGGATAAACCACAGACGGATCTCGGGAATTTCCGAGAGCTCGCGGGGGTCCGACGGATCCCGGGGATAATCGATTTCAAACTGCAAGGACAGATCCGGGTCCGTGAAGGGTTGATCTGCGGATAATTTAGCGATCGCCCCTTGGACGGGGGATAGGTCCAAATTGAGCAAAGACTCGGAATTGAGGGCGATGGTAATTGTCATTAAACCAGGGGCAGGAGGTAGAAGTGACGTACCCGACTCTGAATCAAAGATTACAGAGTAGGCTTCCCGTTTCATCCGCCGTCGCCTTTACTGTCAAAGAACAATATCGGTCTTACACAACGAATGGAGGTTTTAGTCAATGGTTGCTCTGCAACACACTGCTACTGACTCTTTGGCTGGCCCTACTGTATTTCGGGCATCCACCGGGCAGACTCCCTGCGTCCCAAGGAGTTTAATTGCTTTACGTCCTTTCCGTATGGGTTGCTCATGGCTTACAGTGACGGATTGGCTTTCTAGATTGTGCTACTACCTTATGGGCGTTTTAGTCACTCTAGTTGGTCAACGACCAGATCGTTATCATATCAGGAATGCAATTGACAATGCAACAAGTTTTAGGGTTCGGTGGTGTCGGGGTGGGTGGTTGTCAAGCCCTGATGGTTAACCATCCCACATCAACTCACTCCCATTCATCCCGACGCTCATCTTTCAGATAGATCCCGGGGCTTCTGCTGTTTTAGCTAAAATCAGAAAACTGTAACCCAGGGGGTGAATCGGTAACCTATTCTACAGGAGCAGCATCGGCTTGAGGGGTTGCAGATGGAGGATGCACAGAGGGTGAGGATGCACCAGGGTCCACAACCGCAGCCAACTGAAGCAAGACTGTGGCTGACCCGGGTCATCTCCTTGGCGATCGCCCACGGACAAACGAAGCCTACGATAGAATGATCTCAATCCTGTCAACACCATGAGTCCGGTTCCCCCTCCCAGTGACGAGATCCTCGCCGACCTTCATCGCCCCAATCCCTAACTTCCAGGTTCGGTGAAACCCGCTATAACTATTAAAGGGGACAGGATACATCCTTAATTAATTTTGCCATTAAATGAATAACTCAACACAAAACTATGAAAAAACAGGTAGTATCCGTTAAACCCATTCGCTCCTTAGAAGATGCCCTCAATCGCTGCCAAAGTTTGGGAATGCGACTGTCGCGACAGCGGCGCTTTATCCTAGAGTTGCTCTGGACCGAGCAAGAGCATCTTTCTGCTAGAGAAATTTACGATCGCCTCAATCGTGGGGGGAAGGCGATCGGACATACATCCGTCTACCAAAACCTCGAAGCCCTCTCAAACCAAGGGATTATCGAATGCATCGAACGCTCAGATGGTCGGTTGTATGGGAATATCAGCGATGCTCACAGTCACGTTAACTGCATCGACACCAATCAACTGCTGGACGTTCAGATCGAATTACCCGATGAGTTAATCCGACAAGTCGAAGCCCAAACTGGGGTCCGGATTGTGGAATATCAAATTAATTTTTTCGGATATCGTTATCAGCAATCCCATGAACAAACCGAGAAGGCTACAGACCCTGGGGCGATCGCCTAGAGCTTCCGGGTACAGCATTCAATCCACAGGGCTAGAAACCCTGTGGATTGGGGACCATCTCAATGTTGCCTAAAAACCAATCGGACCTCTCCCCCCTGCCCCCCTCCCCACCGGAGAGGTGGGCAGGGGGCTGGGGGGTTAGGTCTCTTGAACAAATTGAGATGCTCCCGTTTCTTGTTGCTGTGATTGAATGCTTTACCCAGTCCTAGTCTCCAGGGAAATGCCCCCACTCCATGAGTTTTTGATACCCGTTCCCAAAACTTCAAGCTAAACTGCTTGAAAAGTGGAACAAAATCGCTATAGAGTTTAGACTTTTAGCACGGTTTTGAAATTGGGGATGAATTTTGATAACAGTTCAGGGGGCTCCATCATAGACCCCGTGGGCGATCGCCCACGGGGTCCGAAGCCAGAAAAACTCTAGCTCCTTTAAACCGGAAAATCACGATTGGGAAGTGATGCATCAACCAAGAGGACAATCTATCTTCTAAATTGATCCTTTATCTTATAAATTTCTAGGATGAGCAATCCAGGATATATCCCGCAAGAGGCTTGTCATTGAGACAAACAGATGATCTCGAATTCAATCTGGATCTGAGGCATCAGGCAAACGGTAAAAGCATTTGGTACGGATGTATTTAAAAGACTCTGTTTTTAGCATGAATCTAAGCCCTCAGGTAGAATCTAGGGTGATCCCCAAGGGAGCAAGCACAGTTTATATCCTAGGGGGTGGGTATCGCTTGCAAGTGTGACCCTCAAGGATAGACTCAATCGAACAGCAACTACAGTGGAGAGACCCCATATTTTCCCGTCTCTACCCGGTAATCAAGAATTAGAAAGATGTGCCAATACAAGTCGGCATTGTAGGGACAGGCTGAAGCAATGGTGAGAAAACAATTTGACCAATCCAGTACACAGCCAAACCACCGCATTCGCAGACGGCGGGATGGACGTATTAAAGCAGCGATCGCCGCTCGGTTATGGGGTGGGCGATCGCAGCGCAATCAATCAGAAACCGGCGATACATTAACCCAAGGCAGGGAACTGGCCCAACACCCCCCCAAATCCGTCAAGGGGTGGGGCTGGAAATTCCGCCTTCCGGTCCAGAAAAAGCCGAAAAATCAGGACGAGAATCAGACAGGGGCGCTAGTCGCCACGGAACAGAAACCTCGAACCGAAAAGGGTCGAAGTCTTTTATGGGGATGGCATTTACTCTGGCTGAGTCTGCTGGTCGCTTGTACCAGCATGGGAGCCGTATCCCTGCGGTGGTTACTCACCATGCCCCCACCGATTGATTGTGATGCTCTCGGGGTTGGGTCCACCGAGCGCGATCGCCTCTACTGTGCTCAAAATGCGGCCAAAACCGGGGACTTAGACCGGCTGGTCGCGGGAATCGAACTGGTGGAAAGCTGGCCCGCAGACCATCCCCTCCGAGGTCAGGGAGATAAATTAGTCGGAGAATGGTCCGCTCTAATTCTAGACTTGGCACGGCAGAAATTTATGGCCGGGGATTTAAACGGGGCCAATGCCATTGTCGAAAAAATTCCTAAAACCAACCCAGTGTACGCCCAAGTCGAACAAGAATTACAAATTTGGCAGGCTGACTGGGACCAGGGTCAAGGGATCTACGATCAAGCTCAAGCCGCACTGAAAGCTCGTAACTGGAGCGGAGTCGAGGATCAGATGCGAGATTTGCTTAAATTGGATAACGTCCACTGGCGTTCCACCCGCTATGGAGAACTACAGCAGCGAATTGTCGCTGAAAAGGCAGCTTGGAAACAGTTAGAAGATGCCCGCTATTTGGTCTATAACCGGACCGCAGAGGAGTTAGTCCGCGCCATCGACCTGGCGCGACAAATTAACCCCCAACGATATGTTCGAGAGCAGGCGAATCAGGAGATTAACCGATGGAGTGCCGAATTGCTGGCGATCGCCAAAACTCGCTTCCAAAGTGGCAATTTTGATGGAGCCATCTCCGCAGCCAAGTGGATTCCCTCCGATACCACGGTTTATGGGGAAAGTCAGGACTTGATTCACCTGAGCTCAGCCCGAGCCCTGGTCCAAAATGACAAACCCGCCGGACCCATCCCCGATCGCCTGTTTGCGTTCCTAGAAGCCTCTATGATCGCCGGTCAGATCCAATCCGACAGTCCGATGTACAGCCAAGCTCAAGAAAACTTGGTCCGATGGAATCAGCACAAACAGGACCTGTTTCAGGTTCAGATGGCCCAAGCTGTGGCCAGTTTCCGTCACCCCATGCTGATGCAGTTGGCGATCGCCCAAGCTGAAATGGTGGCAATGGATCGCCCCGGACGTCTCGATGCTCAAACCCCGATCGCCCAATGGCGCAAGGAAATTGAACAAATTGAAGACCGAGGTTATGTCGTCGCCGCCAAGGCGATCGCGGACTCCAATAATATTGTGGCATTGAGAAATGCGATCTCCTCGGCCCAACAGGTCGCCCAAGGACGGCCCCTGCGGATTGAAGCCCAAACCCTGATTGCCAAATGGAACAAACAGGTTGAAACCCTTGAAGATCGACCCATCCTGGCGAGCGCCCAGGCTCTCGCCCAAGCCGGTCAACTCCAAGAAGCCGTCAACGAAGCCAAAAAAATTGCGGAGGGTCGAGCTTTACATAAAGAAGCCTCAGAAAATATCGGAAAATGGGTCAGCGAGATTCAAATTGCTGAAGACCGACCGATTCTCGACCAAGCCGCCACATTGGCGGCCCAGGGCAGTCTCACCAAGGCAATCAATACGGCCTCTAAAATTGGCTCCGGTCGTGCTTTGTATTCTGAAGCGCGAACGGCGATCGCTCGTTGGAATGCCCAACTCGATGCCATCTATGCCGCCCGGGAAGCGGAAGCGGCCCGCTCCGCCTATCAAGCACCGGCTCCGGTCTATCAAGCACCGGCTCCGGTCTATCAAGACCAGGCTCCGGTCTATCAGGAACCGGCTCCGGTCTATCAGGAACCCGTTTATCAGGAGCCACCGGCAGCAGCCTATCAAGCTCCCGAGCCCTACTATGAGCCGGAGCCCTACTATGAGCCGGAACCCTACTATGAGCCGGAACCCTACTATGAGCCGGAACCCGTTTATCAGGAGCCACCGGCAGCAGCCTATCAAGCTCCCGAACCCTACTATGAACAACCCAGTTCTTACTATGAGGAACCCGCACCGGCCTATCAAGACTCGGTTCCAGCCTCCAACCCTGAAGACTCTTATGCTCCCTTGCCTATTGATGGGATTGAATAAAATCCCTTTCCTGGGGTCGCGTCGGATTGAAATTGAGAGGTTAGCTTACAATGGGATCTAGTCACCCCAGAGAACACTCGGGGGGTCTGGAAAAGGCTGATTTTTTCGGGGCTTTCCCCGACCCGCTCTGTTCTGGCTCCCCTATCCCAGCCCTTTAACTCATTTCTGCCGTGAGTCAGCCCCCTTTTCAACTGCTATTGATTGATCAAGACCCGATTTTCTTATTGGGTCTGTCCAGCTTGTGTGAGCAATCAACGGATCTGCAAGTGGTGGGTCAAACCACTGACGGGACTCGTGCCTTAGAGACCCTCTCTACTCTAGCTCCTCCTGTAGCGCCTACGGCGAGTGCCCCACCTCCTGCCGATCGCCCGGTGGATGTGGTCTTGTTGGACTTGGAGTTAGGCCGCACCGAACCCTCTGGGGTCACGAGTTTCACCTTGATGGCAACACTCTGGGAACGATACCCTCGGGTGTCTCTGTTGTTGTTGGGTCGATCGCCAGCCCCTAACCCGGGAGGGGCCGAGTATCCCGGGAATGTCAAAGGATACTGTCCGAAAGGGATAGCCGGATCAGAACTGCTTCAGGCGATCCGGACTGTGGCATCGGGGGAAACCTATTGGGGGAGCGGGGGCAATCTTCGGGTCTTGACGGGGCCAAGTCGCGGAATTTCTAGGCGGGGTGGACTCATTGGCGTTCTGCTCGAAGACCTGCGCCTCTCGGGTTTGCGTCAAATTGATGCCGAAATTCGCCAGGTTGATCAGTATCTGCAAGGCGATCGCTTATCGGATTTTGACCGCTTGTTTTGGCAGGGCCGCCGCCGGGAACTCCTCACCGCTCGTTGGATGGTGAATAAGTTGTTGGCTCCCCCAGTGAGCGAACCGCCACCTCCTCTGTCTGCGAACCTTGGCGAGTTCCGTCCTCCAGTCAATTCTCCCCGGCAACCTAACCGCATCCCTGCACCCCCAGAACGCCCCAATCGCCCCGGAACATCGAGCGATCGCACTAGCCTAGTCAGAGCTTCTGCGTCCGAGTTGTTACCCCTGAGCGGTTCAAAACTGAGCCCGATTCATCAGCCTCGCCCATTACTGGAGGCGATCGCCGAGAAAATCGATACTCCCTTAGCAAACCTCACGGATACTGTCCTAGAAATTGATATCCTGTACCTTGACAAAAAGCAAGAATTGCTCTATACAGTTCTGCACCAATTTGAGGAAATTTTGGCCCAACTGCGGTATGCTCAAGTCCAGGCTACGGAACTGCCCTCAAAACGCGATCGCATCATCCGCGATTTATGGGAAATGTCCGTCACTGCCTATTTTGGTAAATACTATTCCATCACCCTCGAATTAAGGAATTCCTCCCCTAATGCCCTCGGTGAGTTTGACCTAGTACCCTTTTTACTGGAAGAAATAGAGATTGTCGAAGGTGCTTTATTAAATAAAATCCCTCTCGTTCTGGATTTATTAGCCTATCTCCTCTATCAAATTCCCTTGGCGATCGAAAATGTGATCTACCCCCCGGAAGACCCGCAATCCATCGAGCGCGCCACTGCCTTACTGGAAAACCTGATCATTCAGGTTGCCAATGCTGTCATTCAACCCCTCTTAAATCGCGTCGCAGATGTAGAAGAAATTAAACTCAACTTTTTAGATAAGCACTGGCTATCCACCCGAGAACTTGAGCGATTTAGAAATGATTTATCCTGGAAATATCGTCGTCAAAATCTCTGGGTAGAACCGAAAGCTATCTTTGAAAGCCGACATTGGCTCTATATCTTGGAGGACCGGGGAATTAAAAGAATTCAAATTTATTCCCCACGACGGCAAGAATTAGTCGGACTCAAAGGACCACGACTCTGGGTGACCTTGCTGTTAGAAACCCGCGATGCCATTTCCCCGCGAGTCAAAGCGGTTTTGCTCTCCGTGGGGGATAGTGCGCGATATTTGCTGATTCAATTGGGGAAAGGCATTGGTTTAATTGGGCGAGGGATTCTTCAAGGGATTGGTAGTTCGTTCCAAGAGAGCCGATTCTCCCGAAATCGGGAAGAGCAAAATCGGTAAAGGCGATCGCCTTTAACGCCTGGGGGAATCGAAATTGAGCCAGTCCCAGGGCCTGCCTCTGAGCCCTGGGATTAGCCAAGGTTAAGGGAGTTTTGACGGTTCGGCGATCGGCCCTTGTATCCCGGCGCAGAGACCGTTTCCGAACTGCGCGGATGCTTCCTGCAATCCCATCTTGAATCTTTCCCGAAAAATTTCCAAGTTGATGGCGATCATCTCAGACTTTTGCCATTAAAATCCCTAGAATAGGATTCTACAACCCCATCTTCAACATGAGATCCATTGTTGTTAGAATCAGAGTCCCGAGAGGTGGCCTTGCTCCTGGCCCCTCCAATCCCTGGCTCCTGTGTGCACCAGCCTGTTCGCCCTAGGGGTGTCCAGGGGTCTCCTGTGGGTTGCTCTGTTCCCGGTAACAGAGAAGCATTCTTGTAATCTCTAGCAATTATCGTCAAACAAGAGAAGTTAGGCCGTGCAAAAACTGAACCCTGTATTCGTGAGTCTCCTGTTGTTAGGCGGAATCAGCCTGATCACCCCATCGGCTACCCTGGGGGCAACCGACCCTCTATTGTTAGCGCAGTCGGCCCAAAATAATCAGAATCTCAACCGCCAGGTTAATGAACTGTTGCGACAAGGGCGAGAATTTGTGGATGCGGGGGATTATGCCAACGCCATCCAGGTTTATTTACAAGCTGCCAACTTAGATGGTGAAAATGCCCGGATTTTTTCGGGAATTGGCTTTTTACAAGCTACCCAGCAAAACTTTGAAGCGGCAGTGAATGCTTTTCAGCAGGCGACTGCTCTGGAACCGGAAAATGCAGATTTCCAATATGCTCTGGGTTATGCCTTGGCGAATTTGGGCAATAATGAGGCGGCATCTGTCGCCTACCGACGAGCAGCACAACTGGATCCGGAGAACCTGAACGCTCAAATTGGGTTAGGGGTGGTTCTGTTGCGCCAACAAGACTATGATGGAGCATTACTGGCGTTTCAACAGGTGACCAGTCGCGATACGAGATACTGGCAAGCCTACGAGTCGATTGGGACGGCGTTACTCCAGCAGGGACGGATTGATGAGGCAATTACAGCACTCCAACAAGCCGCAGCGTTGGCTCCCCGACAAGGCAGTATTCAAATGATTTTAGGGGTGGCTCTTCTGACTCAAGGAAATACCAATGAAGCCTTGGCAACGTTTCAACAAGCGGCACAATTTGAACCGCGAAATGCTCAACTTCAGTTAGCGATCGGCAAACTGCTCCAGAACCAAGGGCAGATGATCGAGGCCCTCGTCACTTATCAAAGATCCGCGAGTTTAGCGCCGGATTTAATAGAACCCCACGCGGCGATCGCCGCGATTCATCTCCAGCAGGAAGACTATTTACAGGCGATCGTCGCCTATCGTCGATTAACAGAACTGACTCCAGACAATGGTGATGCTTATTATAATCTCGCCTTGGCCTTAAGAGGTCGTAATCGCATTTCCGAGGCGATCGAGCAATTGAAAAAAGCCCAAGAGCTTTATCAGCAGCAGGGTGAAAATGACAGATTGGAAAAAGTCGAGGTGCTTTTGCGGGCGCTTCAGCCTTAATTTTCATCACTCTCGAAAGGGGGAAGCGGGGGAGGATGCGGGAGATGGAAAAATTCATCCTTCATCCTTTAAAAGTCCCCCGTGAGAATTACCCCTTTCATCGGGTGGTTTCAGAGTTAGGTTCTGTGGAGTGGCTTTGTTGATCCTCCTGGACTTCCACGGTGATCTCTTGAACGAGGGGGACCTCCGCTACATTTTGGAGATCAATCGAAGTGATCAGTTCTTGCCACTCACTTCTAATTTCGGCATTATTGGGATTGCTTCGGCGCAGTTTAGCCAGCACGGAGATCGCCTCATGCCAAATGCCGTTGCGAGCATAAACTTGAGCCCGTTCTAGGTCCGAGGTGGTGGTGGCTAACTGTTCCGTTAAACCTGCGCTGGCTTCTACTCGGCGAATCCAACCTTGGACATAAACATCTGCTGCCCGATCTTCGGGGTTACAAATAATAGAAAAGTACCAGCGATAACTATCATTAATTTCTAATGGGGGTAAACTCGCATTTTCCGGCAGGTTCAAGCTCACGATTCCTGCTTCGCCTTTCGTGCGAAATGTAGTTTCGTAAATGACTTTTTCACCCTTTTCATCCATCAGCACAAATTCTACCCCCGTGGCTGAAGTCGGTGGTAAGTACCAAAAGAATGTGGGATAGGCTTCTAGGGTTAATCCCATTGTGGTTTCAGGGACCAACGCTGTTAACGCCTGATCTGTCGGACCATCGCCGGTGACGCTACAACCCCGACTACCCCCTCCAATCCGTCGTCCGGGCGCTCCAGGATCTACCTGATCAAAGGGACTTCCGCCCCGGGTACCTCCGCCAACCCGCCCTCTAGGTGCGCCCACATTATCCGGGGGGACAAATTCGGCGGCAGAGGTTGGTATGCCTCCCCCGGTTAATAATTGCAGAGTTACTGCAATACTAGCCAGTATTGATGGAGTCCAATATTTTGTTTTAATCATATTCGGGTCTCCCTTCAGGTACAGATCGATTGATTGGATTGAGTGAATGACTAAATTAATTCTAGTAGTTCTATTGAATCAGACTGTGACTTATGTCATAAGCTCTGCTGTGGCGATCGCTCAAAAGAGCTTTCTATAAACATCTTTTGGGCAATCAAGTCATCAAAAAATTACTCATTCTATTATCATCGCATTGAACCGGGGCGATCTCCACAACTCTGTTTGTCCCAATTCTTCGGTTCACCCCCCCTGCCCTGATGATGATTTCACCGTTGGGTCCCGGTTGAGTCGGTTGCTTTCAGTCTTCCCCTAACCAGACGAGGCATTCCCTGCCGCATCCGAGTTACACCCCGTTCCACTCCCTTAGGGTATTCCAACAAATAAATCATCCAAATCCGATGATTAAGGACCTAACAAGTCTCTTGCAGCCCGCGCAGGCGGGCTTCGTCCGTATAGCCCCAGGCTTGACGCTGCGGGGTTTTTGGTTGGAGTTCCCTTAAGCAGTAAGCAGTGCAGAGCATTCCGATGGGATGGGAATCTGCCGATGGGATTTTAAATTATGAGCATTTCTTTGAAACTATTAAAAAGTCTATTAATTGTTGACGGATGATTTGGGAAAATGTTCCTCCCCGCTCCAGGATTAATTTTGGAGATCGGGCAATCCTCCGGAAGAGAACTCGCCGAATAGGGGAGGGTGCCTCTGGGGCATGGGTTTTTAGAGCCAAAGGACAAGAAACTGGGTTGGTGGCCCAGAAAAAGTTAGGACTAGGCAAAAATTTGGTACAGAATCCCAGTTTGTCTTCCCCGGAGGTTACCGACACTCTAGGGAGTCGCGTGGCGACGAGCGACCACCCGGTAAACATCAACAGTTTGCTGTTTCCCTTTGAGGGCCAAGGGTCCCCAGTGTTCCACAAAAAACTCGTCCTGGATATGAATGAGAGTTTCGTGGGCGATCAGGACGCGACAAATACTCGATTGTCGGTCTTTCTCACAGCTTTCTAAGCGCGAGGCAATGTTAACGCTATCGCCGATAATCCCGTATTCTTGGCGTTCCTTTCCCCCTAGACTACCGGCAACCACGGCCCCGGTAAAAATTCCGACCCGCATCTGAATCACGGGTAAGCCGCGTTTTTGCCAGTTGCGGTTGAGTTCTTGGAGGCGATCGGCCATTGCCAGACCCGAGGCGACAGCATTGCGGGCATCCCGGGCGATATCTGCATTGGACTGACGAGGCAGGGGAACCCCAAACGCCGCCATAATGCCATCCCCGGTAAACTTGTTAATAATTCCGTGATGTTCTTGGACCACTTGACTCAAAACGTCCAAGTATTCGTTTAACCACTCCAGGAGGGCTTCGGGGGGCATTTGTTCCGAGATGGTGCTGAAGTCCTTGAGGTCGGTGAATAACATGGTGGCGGTCAGTTTTTGACCGGGAAGTTTGCCATCTTTGAGGAGGCGATCGCGGTTTTCCCACAGTGCATCGGCGACTTCTGGAGAGGCATTTTGTCCTAAAAGTTGCATGACGATCTGCTGTTGCTGTCCGGACTGGTAAGCCCGAAACGCGACCACCCCGGCTACAGCGATCGCCAAACCCACCAGGGGTGCCACCACCGGCACCCAACCCGCTTGGCTAAACAGAATCCAACTGGCTAAAAATAAACTCCCAGCGCCCGCACCAGTGACCCCGGGCAAAATTAAGGGATGCCGAATTAGCCAAGCGGTAGTCCCTCCCACGGTGATCCAGCCAATCACCCAGAGGACTTCGGCCCACTCCGGCCACACCCAAAATAAAGGCCGCCCGTCTAAGACGGCACTCAACAACTGACTGAGCATTTGGGCATGAATCAATACCCCGGGCATAAAGGGATTGTTCTCGACCGAACTATAGGGGGTCTGGTGGACATCTTTAATACTGGGGGCGGTGGTGCCGATGACAATAATTTTATCCCGGATCCATTCGGGTTCTAGGCGATCGGCCAGGACTTCAGACAAGGGAATCGATGGGGCGACCTCCTTTCGAGACCGATAATTGAGGAGAATCTGGAAGCCTTGAGCATCGAGGTGGGTATAACCGCCAGAGTTGGACTCCAAGGGCGCTAATACGGCTTTTCCCCAGACGATGTGACCGGGTTGGGTTTCACTGGGTTGGGGAGAAAATCCCTGTTCCCCTAGATAGAGCATCGCCAGTTGGAGGGAAAAAGAATAGTTAGTCTTCCCATTGAGTACGAAGCTCATTAAATTGCGGCGAATCGGTCCATCGGGATCGCTTACCAAGTCATTAAAGCCGATGCGTTCTGCCGGGACAGTCGGGGGAGGGTTGACCCCGGGGGAATCGTTTCTAATGGCGATGATATTCGGGGCGTCTAATTCTTTGAGCAGTTCAGGATGTCCCGGGGGTTCGGGGAGATCCCGATAGAGGTCCAAGCCGATCGCCACGGGTTCATATCGTTGCAAATTCTCCAATGCCTCGGCCAGGGTGCGATCGGATAGGGGCCATCCCTCGGCCTGGATATCTTCTTCAGAAATCTTTACGATCACAATCCGAGGATCTGGGGGTTCATCGACACGCCACTGCACTAGCCGATCATAAACCATCAGTTCCCCATGTTGGAACCCGCCGAGTTGCCGGACTCCCAACACAACACCGGAGGTACAAAGGGTCGCCATCCCGACCACTGCTACCCCCGTCAAATCGGGCAGTTTTTTCTGAATCTGGCGCAAGAACTTGGCAAACACAGATCTCCTACTGTGATTTAATCTTTTAAATTTGTGGGTTTGATCAAGAAACTCTTGATTTTGGCGTACCATAGCAGCGATTATTCCCGAATGGTCAACCCAGGATACCCCTATTTTTTTGACAGTATGACATGATTTTAACCAGAAATGAGGGGTCAGACCCTCCAATTGCCCTAGAGAAGGCGATCGCCAATTTTTCCGGCGTTCCCAACAGATTTTACAAATAATTTACAGTGTATTTGCCCGATATAAAGCTAAAATGTTTTTCACTCAACCCAGGCTCAAAATTAATCAGGGCTTCAATAATCGAGAATAGATTGAATAAATAATTGAAGAGATAGCAGGAAAAAATCCTTGCATCTCTAAATTCTTATTGTATTTGAGGAGTGATGAACGTCGCAAAAAGGGAGCTTTCCGTTTAGGTGGATCCATGATTGGGGCGAGTTGACTGGTCATACGGAATCCGGTTGTCAAAGGTCTGTTAAAACCCGCAGGCTCAAGCCTGGGGCTATACGGACGAAGCCCGCCTGCGCGGGCTAAAAGCGAAAACCGACTTTTACCAATCGGATTTGGTATCAGTCGTTGCTCTCGTGTCACGGAGGAAGCCGTGACACGCTCAATTGGAGAGTGAACTGCCTGATTGGGGACTAGAGGCACTAGATGTTTGTAGTAACGACTTCAGTCGTTACTCTCGTGTCACGGAGGAAGCCGTGACACGCACGATTGGCGGCTAAAGTGCCTGATTGGGGACTGGAGGCAGAGCATCCACAGGGGCGTGACGTAAGCTAACGCTTACGCCACGCGGTAACGACTGAAGTCGTTACTACAAACTTGAACCCCCATCCCTCATCCTCCAATTTGCGACATGGTACGGAGGAAACGACTGAAGTCGTTACTACAAACTTGAACTTCCATCCCTCATCCTCCAATTTGCGACATGGTACGGCTGTAGCTGCCGGTTTCGGTGCCGGAGTCTCGCTGTTTGTAGTTGATTTCGGGTTTGAGGTCGAGTAAATGGGCGACTTGCTGGCGGAGTTCGGGGAGGGGGGTGCCGTTGCGGAGGGCGGTTTTGAGGTTGATTTGGCCGGTTTCGTTGAGGAGACAGGGCCTTAACCAGCCTTCGGCACTGAGGCGCATTCGGTTACACCGATCGCAAAAACATTCGGACATCTGAGAAATAAATCCCACGGTGCCTTTGGCGTTGGGGATCTGAAACACATCTGCTGGACCATTTCCGGTGACTTGTCCTGTGCTTAATCCCCAGCGATCGCGAATGCGTTGGCGCAGTTCTTCTGAGGGAATCCAACCCCGATCGCCAAATAATTCCCCATTCCCGATCGGCATGAATTCGATAAAGCGAACGTGCCAATTTCGGGCAATGGTTAATTCAGCTAAATCTAAAACTTCGCGATCGTTCACGCCGGGAATCACCACGACATTTAATTTTAAAGGGTTAAATCCAACCCGATAGGCTTCCTGAATTCCATCCCAAACTTGTTGCCAGCGGCTAGTTCCCCGAGTTCCGGCTAGAAAATCAAAGGTTTGAGCGTCCAGAGAGTCGAGGCTAATATTAATCCGGCGCAGTCCCGCATCATAGAGGGTTTGGGCTTTTTGGGCTAGGAAAAAGCCATTGGTGGTTAGGGCTAAATCTTGGGTTTGGGGTAGATTAGCGATCGCCTGGACAATTTCCACTACATCCGCCCGAATTAGGGGTTCCCCTCCGGTTAACCGAAACCGCGTAAATCCGACGGGGATAAACACTTCTTGGAGTAACGTTAACAGTTCCTCCCGAGTGAGTAAATCCTGTTGCCGGATATAGTCCAGTTCTGCCCCTTCTGGCATACAGTATTGGCAGCGAAAGTTGCAGCGGTCAATTAAACTAATCCTCAGATAATCCACTCGGTTTCGCTGTGGTGGGACTTCAATCGTCTGAGTGGTATTTTGTAACGGGTTAGTTTCAACAAGATTGCCCATTTGACCCCTAGATGCTTTCATCGGATATCGTGCCTATTCTAACGAAGACCCTTCGAGACTCTCATTCAAGTCTGGGGTTTGACCTATCAAAATTTTGATGAGTTGCTGTCAAAATTTTTTATAATTGGGGGTGAGCCTGATGTTTAAGGATTAATGGCTTGCTGAGACCAGGTGCGATCGCCATTCAATTGATAGAACCAGCGGTTGTGGGGTTCTGAGCGCAATTCTAACCAATCCACGGTAATGGGATTGAGTAAGATTAAACAAAACTGGGGCAGGGGTTGAGTGGTATCCAGGACTGGGGGAGAGAAATCATCGCGATCGCCACAGGGTGCAGCGGGATCGGGCCAAGAAAACTGGCGTCGGGTACTGTCGGAGAGTTGCTGCCATTCCCGGCAACGGGCTTGTTGTAAGGCCCGGTTAGGGGTATAAGAGTCTACTAAGGTCAGGGGACCCTGGAGGCGGAACTGTTCCCGGGTGATCGGGAAGTACCAGCAGACTTCGCCATGAGGAAGGGCGGAGATTTGCTTGACTTTTTGGCTGCGGGCATCGGTGACGATTTTGAGTTGGTTAGTTTCGTCTAAAAAGCCGCGAAAGACCACGGTGCGATTCGCGGGGGTTCCGTCTGGGCGGATGGTGGCGAGTTGGAAGTAGCAAGATTCGGGGCTGCTACGGTTGCGCTCAAGGGCATGGGATAGGGGCGATCGCCACGGTGCAAGAGACATGATTCAAGGAGACGGGGCTTAGAGGGGATGATACCAAATCCGGTTGTTAAAAGTCGGTTTTCGCTTTTAGCCCGCGCAGGCGGGCTTCGTCCGTATAGCCCCACCCTTTAGGGTGCGGGTTTTTATAGACCTTTGACAATTGGATGGAGTATGAGTGTATTCTATCTCGACTGCAAAGGCGATCGGCCCTTACACCCGAGATGCTCCTCCCCAATTATGAATTAAATCTGTAGAAATCACGGAAGTGACTGGGATTCACTTACACTACAAATAACAACAAGTCCCTGGCTTCCTGGTGTTTTCCCCCGGCATGAAAGGGGAGTAGAGGGAGGAAATCAGGGAAACCTTCACTTTATGAATGCAAAAGTTCAGCCCCATGAAGGGGAGCGGCTTTCTGCCCAGGCATGGGGGTTGAAAAGCTTTTCCTTCCTGACATTTATCCCTGTATTTCACGGCCTTGATTTGGATTAAATGGATTGCAAAAAATTTGTAAACCCTCTAGCTCAATCACAGCCAATCGCAGAGCAATCAGGCTCCGGAATCCCAACCCAATGCCATCATTCCCAGCAATTGTGGGGATAACTTTGGCTTTCCCTGCTCTTTCCCTGCTGAGTTGACGCAACATTTTCTTGACAAAAGTTTACCTTTTTTAAAAAAATTAAATATTGCCAAAAATCCCCTTTTGAGGTAAGAGCCTAATTCTTTAAGATTAAGTTAAAAATAGTTGTTCTTTTGTGTAATTTGTTGCCGAAATTACAACGAGATATAGGATACATTCTTTTAGAGAAGTTAAAATCTTTCTCTAGTCAGTTAGCATTGGCCCTTCAGATGTCTCATTCAGATGCAGTCAGTGCCGGGGTTCAGCCCAATGATGTCAATACTGCAATCGGAAACCTAACCGATTCAAGTGATTCAAGGCTAGAACAGTTCCCGCAAGGGTTCTGGTTACTCGGGAGGGATGATGCTGCTTCCGATTTAGCCATTGAGAGACCCAAATCAGTTGAAGGGAAATTTTGCGGGATTGCGGCCAACAGTTCAGACCCCACAAGTGCGGCACTGCTGAAGGGAAGAAAGGCATTCAGGGGACTGTCTGAATGCCGACTCCAGCAGGCTTCTCCCCAGAAAAGAGGCGACCTGAACGGACCCTCAGTTTCCTCAACCCTGTTCACTGGCAGCCCAGCCCGATCGCATCTGGTGAGTCCAGAGTTTTAAGGACCGGCTTCTCCCTAGAAGCCAAAGGCAGGAAAAACCGCTTAATTGTGCAATCTACACCAACTCTAGTCCAATCCTGCCTGCCGATTTCTCTATCCCAAACCAATAGCGTGAGACGACGACCCATGCAAAACCTAGAAGGCAGCATTTGCGGGATTCTTGGCTTATGCCAAGAGATCAGCAAACGGGAATCCAGCAAACAACTCATGAACCCAAGCCGCGCCTCTGTTTTACAACAACTGACCCTCGGCGTTGCACAAGCTGAGGATTTTGACACCGCATTAAGCTGGGCCCTGCGACGAGTCTGCGAAATCGCCGGATGGGATTATGGAGAAGCGTGGTCCTTCAATTGCGAAGGCGGATACCTTGAATGTAGCCCCTCATGGTACGCCGGAAAAATCAACGCCCTCGGGCGACCCTTGCCAGAGATAGAAAAATTCCGCCAACAAAGCGAAACCCTAACATTTTTACCGGGAATCGGTCTACCGGGACGGGTCTGGGTTCAACAAAAGCCAGAATGGGCCAAAGATGTATCGAAACTGCCCCAGGCCATTTTTCATCGGGCCAAACTCGCCCGCAAACTGGGCATCAAAGCAGCCCTGGGTGTACCGATTCTTGCTAACAACGAAATTCTGACCGTCCTGGTCTTCTTCATGGTAGAGTCCCACCCAGAAGATCGGCAGACCGTTGAATTGGTCTCGGAAATGCTCCGGGGACTGGGATCCGCACTGTTCCAGAAACGCTCAGAAGAAGCCTTGCGAAAAGCCGAACAAAAATATCGGAATATTTTTGAGCGTTCCATCGAAGGAATGTTTCAAAGTAACCCATCCGGGGAGTACCTCCTCGTCAACTCCACCCTAGCCCATATTTATGGGTACGACTCACCAACGGAAGTGATGAACTCGATTAGGGATATCCAACATCAGCTTTATGTGGACCCATCGCGACGGATCGAACTCAATCACCTGTTACAAGAAAAAGATGCGGTGTGGGACTTCCAATCCCAGTGTTATCGCAAAGATGGCAGCATCATTTGGATTTCTGAAAATGCGCGGACGATCCGGGATGCCAAGGGCAAAATCATTGCCTATGAAGGCACCGTAAAAGATATTACCGATCGCAAACAGGCAGAAGAACGGTTTGCAGCGTTGGTCCAGAACTCCTCAGACACCATCGCCATTTTATCCGCTGACGGCAAAATTATATATGGATCTCCCTCCCTCGATCGCATTTTAGGATATCAACCCGATAGCTTACTCGGTCACTGCCTCCTGGATTACGTCCATCCCGAAGATGTGGCAATGGTTCGCGAAGTGATCATGCCTCGACCCAAAGCCCCCAAAGCAAAGCGATCGCTGCACCCCTCCAAATTCAATAACCCGCACCCCTCCAAAATCATGGCAGATTTTTCCCCCGTCACCCTAAATACTCGCCCGGACTTCTCCTTAAAACCCATTGAATATCGGTTTCGCCATGCCGATGGAACTTGGGTCTACTTAGAATCCGTAACCAATAACCGCCTAGATGATCCCAGCATCCAAGGAATTGTCATCAATTCGCGGGATATCACCCAACGCAAAGAAGCCGAAGAACAACTCCATCAGCGACTGGTCATCGAAGCAGCATTATCTCAAATTTCCCGCTTGTTCGTCTCCACCCGAGAACCCAACTTCCATAAAATCCTCGCCCGAGTCGGCATTGCTGCCGGTGTAGAACGGGCCTACATTTTCGAGTTCGACGATCGCCTCAGTCAATTTAGCAACACTTATGAATGGTGTTCCACTCCAGCCATCTCGCAAATCCAAAACCGCCAAAACCTGCAAGTTGCCGATTTCCCTTGGCTGATGGACCAACTCACGGTCCTGGAACTCTTAGATATCTGCAATGTCGAATGGCTACCCAAAGCCGCCCATGCCGAAAAAGCCTTCTTGCTCTCTCAAAATATCCAATCATTGCTGATTGTCCCACTTTTTTCCCAGGAAGAACGATTAGTCGGATTTCTAGGATTTGACGATCGCCAAATCCAACCCAATTGGTCCGCCAGCCATGCTCAACTCCTGCGCGTAATTGCCCAAATGCTCTCCAGTTATTATCAACGTAAGCAAACCGAAGAAGCCCTGCGGCAGGCGGAACGGAAATATCGCAGCATTTTTGAAAATGCCGTGGAGGGGATTTTTCAAACCACCCCCGATGGACAGTACCTCACCGCCAATCCCATGTTGGCCTCTATCTATGGATATAATTCCCCGGACGAATTAATCCAAGTCTTGACCGATATCGAGCATCAATTGTATGTGGACCCCCAGCGCCGGTCGGAGTTTCGCCGCTTGTTACAAGAACAAGAAACTGTCTGGGGGTTTGAGTCCCAGGTTTATCGCCGCGATCGCCGCATCATCTGGATTTCTGAATGTGCGCGGACCATTCGCGATAGCCACGGTGAAATCATCGGCTATGAAGGCACTGTGGTCGATATCACCCAGCGCAAACAAGCCGAAGCCGAACTGCATCAACGGGATAACTTATTGCTGGGGGTCGCCCAAGCAATGAATCACCTGCTGACCAATACCAACACCGCTCAAGCGGCATTGGATGCTCTCGCCACCCTCGGAGAAGCGGCAGGGGTCGATCGCGTCTATATCTGTGAGTTATCCAATCCCACCACACCCTACAACTTCGGCAGTTCCTCGGAATCCCACCCGATCCTCTCCTCTTGTTCCGACTGTACCTCTCGGGAACAGTGTCAACTGTGGATTCGGTTTGAGTGGACCCGAACTCCCCAGGTTGGGTTTAAAAATGGGGCCTGTTCCGTCGTCCAGTTGCGCTCCAGTCTGCTCGATACTTTGTTAGTCGGTGAAACGGTCAGTTTGATGGCTCAGAACTTGAATCCAGCCGAACAACAACTGTTTGCTCAAGAGGGAACGCGATCGAGTTTGATGGTTCCGATCCTGGTGAATAATGAATTTTGGGGATACATCGGCTTTGATGACATTGAAGTTGATCGTCCTTGGTCCAAAAGCGAAGTCTCGATTTTAAGTGCGATCGCCGCGAGTATAGGCGGTGCACTCCACCGTCATCACCAAGAGGAAATGATTCGCCATCAAGCCTATCATGACCGTCTCACGGGTTTACCCAACCGGCAACTGTTGGATGAACGCCTGCCGATGGCGATCGAAATTGCTAAACAGGAAAAAGACCAATTAGCGGTGATGTTTCTGGACCTCGATCGCTTCAAAATCATTAACGATACCCTCGGTCATGCCGTGGGTGATGAACTCCTCCTCACCGCTGCCTTACGCCTGCGAAGTTGTCTGCGCGAGAGTGATATTATTGTGCGATGGGGTGGAGATGAATTTATCCTGTTGTTAGAAGGAATTACCAGTACGGAAGATGCTTCCCAGATTGCTCAACGTCTCCTAGAATGTCTCCGTCCGGCTTTTGAGATTGAAGGCAATCAACTCTATATTACCGGCAGTATTGGTATGGCACTTTATCCCCAGGATGGGGAGGACCCGGAAACCTTAATTAAAAATGCGGATACCGCCCTCTATCGCGTCAAAGAACAAGGCCGAAATCACTACCAGATTTACTCTCCCGCTATGAGTTCGGAAGCGTCTGAGTTACTGGTTTTGGACAATTCACTCCATGAGGCGTTAACAAAAGAAGAGTTTTTTTTGGAATTCCAACCCCAGGTGAATCTTAAAACCGGCGCAGTGGCAGGGATGGAGGCCCTGGTGAGGTGGCAACACCCTAATTTGGGATTAGTCCCTCCCCATACGTTTATCCCGATCGCTGAAGACAACTGTGAGATTATCAATTTAGGCTGGTGGGTGTTACAGCAGGCGATCGTCCAAAACAAAACATGGCAAGATGCCGGATTACCTCCGATTCGGATGATGGTGAATCTCTCGACTCGTCAGTTCTACCATCCGGATTTAGCCGAAAGAGTCTCTCAAATGCTCGGGGAGGCGAAGCTAGACCCCCATTGGTTGGGGTTGGAAATCAGCGAAACTACGGCGATGCATGACCCAAACTTAACGGATAGCATTTTGCGTCAGTTTCGCACAATGGGAATTTCCACGGCGATCGATGATTTTGGGATTGGCTATGCTTCCCTGAATTATTTAAAAAAATTTTGCTTCCAAACCCTGAAAATTGACAAGTCTTTTGTCTGGGATGTGGCACTCAATGCCAAAGAAGCGGCGATCGTCTCAGCGATTATTACCCTCGGACAAAAGCTGAATATGAGTGTGGTGGCGGAAGGGGTGGAAACATCGGTCCAACGGGATTGTTTGCTGAATCTCAACTGCTATGAAATGCAGGGATATTTGTTTAGTCCATCTCTGGGTTCGGAGGAGGCTACCCGCCTGCTGGCTGAAAATAATGATTGGTTATGATGTGATGTGATGTGATGAGATAACAGCGATCGCAACCGAATCTACCCCAAAATTGCTTGCGATCGCCCGTTACTTTATTAGAGCATTGCAGAGTATGCGTACTTCTCTTGTTGTTTAAAATAGTGATAAAGATTCGCCACCGTCAAATCGGGGACTTCTTGCCAATTTGAGGGCGCTAAAGCCGGATATCCCGTAGCATTGGCGCGCTGAAATACATAAGATTCATGTTGTTGGCGCAATTCCGGTTTCACAATAAAGCGAAGTTGATCCCGCAGAGAATCATAATGCGATTTTTGCTTTAATGTTTCATAAAAGGACAGTTCCACGGGCGGTTCAGCTAAATTGGTATTTGCTGTCGTGGCTGACTTCTCCTCATCCGGTAATTCTAAGCTGGCTAATTCTTTGAGTTCCGAGGGCGATAGGCTTTTCATCCAATCCACTTGATTTTGCCAAGATTCTAATAATGGTAAATCCTGGGTATGAATCCGCGTGACTTCCGGAAACAGAAAATCGAGTTCATTGTCACATTCGCATAACTCAATAATTTGGAGAGAACTGTCTCGGATTTTTTTTCGTAAATCAGATAGGCGCGCACTCACCACTTGATGCTCCCCTCGGATCTGGTAAATTGTAGTAATTGTTTGATCAATCACCCAACTACATTCCATCCGGCGCAGTTGTCCAGCCGCCGAAGTCTGTTGGTATAAAGCTGGATTGTTGTAATTGGCTAGAGCATGATGCAACATATTTTCCACCCCAGACAGAGCAGAGTTTCGCGCATCGGGATCCTCAACCTTCAAGGCATTCCCTAGCCAATTAATTGCTGCTGTAAATTCCCCATAAGACACGGATAAAATCGTCCGATGATGTTTAAATTCAATATCTTCAGACATTCGGTCAATGCGTTGGAGAATTTCTTCACTCTGGTCATGCAATGCGCGTTTCAGGTCAATGAAACCGTCTTTGACTTCTAACCGGAGTTGCTTAATATCTTCCCGCAACTTCAAAGTTTGCCAAATGTTGACTGCTGACAATCCTACTCCGGCTAACGTACCGACTCCAATCAAAGCTGTACTCGCTTGCAGCACTGCTACACTGTTTAGCACATCATTAAGCATACTGTATGTTTTTTGAAAACCGAGATGGGTTTGAGCCATTTGCATCCCACTTAATCCTATTTGTAGGGGTGCGAAGGATAAAAATGGCTGCGCTGTGACCCCAACGGCATGAGCAACGAATTGACCCGTCACCTTGTCTCGTGCCATACCCAGGGCAACCCCTGCATTATTCTTGACAACTTCATAGGCACCGGAGGCGATCGCGGCCTGAATGCTGGGAGGAAAGACGAATATCATAATTTTTACCAAATTGGGCTAGATTTAGTGATGATTGTTTTATTATAATCGTTATGAGTAATAAGGAAAAGCTCTGATATGAATGAATACATGGCGACCTTTCAGGCTATTAACGAGGCTATTGATCAGATTGGGAGCGATCAGTCACGTTCGTTAGATCTCAAGAACTCAGCAAAACGGCTATCTGAATCGCTGCAACCCTGTTTTGAGGAGTTACGGCAATCGGCAGCCAGACTCCACGGCTTGACCCAAGTTTGTGTCACGGATTTGGAGGGGGCTAACGATGTTTGGTTGAGCAAACCCTGGATTAGTCAAGCACCTAGACCTGAAATTTGGGAACAAGTGGGCGAACTGAGTGGATGCAATTTCAGAATTCGTCACTTAGGTGAGCAATCTCAACTTGAAGTTGTTACAAAAATTAACGACTTGTGGAGTAAAAAGGCAACTCAACTCCAGAATAAATGGTTTTTTGATGACAAAAAGAAGGAATATAAAAAATCAATTAATGTATTTGAAAAAGAGGATTTGCTTAAAGAGTTACGTTCTGCGCTAGAAGCCTTGAACCAAAATTTTCTTGAAATTACCCCAGCGGGGTTAAACCTAATTTATCAAGAACTGGAATCCATCACGGCTGATACCCTGAATGACTGTATCACTCGCCTAGACCAACGAAATAAAGAAAACTGGCAAGAGCGGATTAACTCAACCGAGAGCAAGGTTGAACAGAAGTTCAGCGATCCCACGAAAGATTTACCGAATGGTATTCGAGATTTTACCGAAATTTATAATGAAGAGTTAAATAATTTCGGCAAGCAGAATATGCTTGGCATGAATGTAGACGGGTTAGAAAAATTCTGCGAAAAGTTTGTTCCCATTCTGGAGGAAAGGATTAAAGCCCTATTTAGCGATCGCATCCAAATCGCGCTTGAGGCGATCGAAGAACGCATGACCTTTTATAACGAATTGCTCGAAAAGCAGGAACGCTATCAGCAGGAAACCCCGGAACAACGGGAGGCAGAAAAGGCATGGATCGAACAACAACATCAGCAGATCCAGCAGGTGCGACAGGGGATAGAAGCAATTCTGGCTTAGAAGATTGCCCGGTAAATGCGCTATAGGATTTAGAAATTCTTGTGGGAGTGGGAGCGTCTCGCTCCCTACTGCAAAATATGTAAAATAGACCGTCTCGCTCCCACTCCGCACTTTCTATCCCAATGATTTAAACGCCCTACAATTGCCGCAAAAAGCGCAAATCACTGCTATAAACTCGGCGAATATCATCAATTTGATACAACACCATCGCAAACCGTTCCACCCCAAATCCAGCGGCAAATCCTGTATAAACCTCCGGATCATAACCCACCGCTTTTAACACATTCGGGTCAACAGTGCCGCATCCTAACACCTCCAACCATTTCCCTTTCCACTGCACATCCACCTCAGCAGAAGGTTCAGTGAACGGGAAATAACTCGGACGGAAGCGCAAGGGTAAATCTTCCCCAAACATTTGGCGGACAAACTCTTTCAACGTGCCTTTGAGGTCCGTGAAGGTAATCCCCTTATCTATAGCCAAAATTTCAATCTGATGGAACACTGCCGCATGAGTGGCATCCACCGTATCCCGACGATA
>JAABSJ010000331.1 GCA_011390515.1 Oscillatoria sp. | reverse complement strand
GATGCGATATTGAGCAGCAATCTTAGAAATGGCTTCCTTAATATCCAGACTCTCGACCCGGACAAATTCACCGCCAAATTCCTCACAGAGCTTTTCACAGGTTTCAATATGCAGACTTTCCTCCTTCGTTAAAAACCGCTCTGGGGATGAAACAAACATCACATAAAATGGCGCATTCATATAATTTGCCAGTCTCGCCCCCCGCCGAATTAATAATAAAGATTTGGGATAAGTGGAAACACAGACTAAGACCCGCTCTTGGATACTACAAGTTAATCCCGGACGAGTTCCAGAGAAGACATTTTCTTCTATATTATCCGCAACTTCTCTTAAGGCTAATTCTCGCAAAGCCACTAAATTCCGGCGTTGGAAAAAATTAGCGAGGGATTGTTGAATTTTAGCGGGAGCATAGATTTTGCCCTCGCGCAATCGTTCTTCTAGGGTTTCTGGGGTGATATCCACCACCAGCACCTCGGAGGCTTCTTCTAATAGGCGATCGGGAATCCGTTCTCGCACCACAACTCCCGTAATTCTCGCCACTAAATCATTGAGACTTTCAAGATGCTGAATATTAACCGTAGAATAAACATCAATTCCCGCCTCTAAAATAAATTCCACATCTTGATAGCGTTTTTCTCGCAGGGAACCGGGGATATTAGTATGAGCCAGTTCATCGACTAAGACTAATTGAGGACAACGGGCTAAAATCGCCTCCACATCCATTTCAGTCAAAACAATGCCGCCCCGTTGAATTTTTTGGCGCGGGATAATTTCCAATCCTTCTGCTTTTTCGGCGGTTTCTCGACGTCCATGAGTTTCTAATAGTCCAACCACCACATCAATCCCTTCCTGTTTGAGCGCGAGTGCTTCTTCTAGCATTCGGAAGGTTTTGCCGACCCCAGGGGCCATGCCAATATAAATTTTATGTTTACCCCGACGACGAGAGGGCTGATACAGGGAATCGGATTCAGGTAATTGTTCTTGAAATTCCGTATGTTGATGAGAATAAAACAAGCAGATTATTCCTCCTTTTTTTGAAGCCGTTAATCTGAATTTTAGGGAGCATTTCAATTTTTTCAAGAGACCTAAACCCTAGCCCTGAATTGGTGGTAAATGGAATCCCACCTCATCCTTGTTTCTTGTAGGGGCGTATTGCATACGCCCTCTTTATCCCTCAATGGAATCCCGCCTCATCCTAAGTTTCTTGTAGAGGCGTATTGCATAAATCAGAGGGCGTATGCAATACGCCCCTACAAATACGCCTTGACAGGGCTAGACCTAACCCCCCCAGCCCCCTTCCCTCGGAGGGAAGGGGAAGCAAAGGGTCAACAGAATTTAGACTCCCGAGATTTGGTCTAACTCTAAATTGAGTTTCAAAACGTTAACTCCAGGTTCCCCAAAAATTCCTAAAAAGCGACCTTCGATATAGTTAGAAATCAAGTCTTCAATTTGACTGGGGGAGAGTCCTCTAGCTGTGGCAACCCGTTGTACCTGAACCCGGGCAGCTTCCGGGGTAATATGCGGATCTAAACCCGATCCAGAACTGTACAGTAAATCCCCCGTTGGATTAACTCCAGCCCTCGTTAATGTAGCAATTTCTTCCGTAATTCGGGTCATCAATTCGGGATTACTCGGTGCTAGATTGCTGGCACCAGAGACGCCCGTGGGTTGTGCATCTTCACCTTGACTATAGTTAATCACACTCGGACGACTCCAAAAATAGCCCGGTTCGGTAAACTCTTGACCGATTAATGCAGAACCGACGACTTCACCCCCCTGGTTTTGAATTAAACTGCCATTGGCGATATTGGGAACGAATACTTGGCCTACAAACAAAATAAAAAAGGGATAAATTACAGCCGTGATTAGCCATAAAATCAGGGTAGCACGAAGGCCGATTAGTATATCTTTAATAAGCGTCATGGTCATGGTTATTTCTCCTGGATTAATTCAGTTCAATGATGAGGGTTGGAATCGTTAAGTGGATTGCAATAATAAATCATTCAAACGTTCGTAGTAACCCCTTCAGGGGTTTCTTTAAAGATGACTCCTGAAGGAGTCACTACGAACATTTTGGCGGCTTTATTTTTTGGAGTTCCCTAATGGTTTTCTTTTTTCCCAGAAATGATGTCTCTTATGCTGGCATTCCCTGGCAAAGCCAGGGAGGGTATGGGGCTGTTTTGTCAATGGAAACCACCCCGGTTAAAACCGTTCAGGTTGAATGATGACGGTAAATAAGTAAATGGACAAACCCAGGGTTAAGAGTCCCAATAGGCCAAGAGTCCAAGCCGATTGGCGCGTTAAGGAATCCCCATTTGAAGCATAGAGGGCTGGAGCAATTAATAGGTTAAAAACCATGACAAAAAGTAACCGCATGGCGATGGGGTGTCGTTGCCATAATTTGATAAAATTCTCAAATTCTTCTAGTAATTGGGGAAGGAACTGTTTTTTTCCTAAAACCTGGAGTTGGGGTAATTCTCTATTTTTTTTCATGGTGTATTCTCCGATTTCAAACAAATTTTAAGTTCGTGAAACTTCAAACCAGTCTAGGCCAAGCCAATTAACACAATGGCCCAGTCAATGAGTTTAATTCCGATAAAGGGAGTGACGACGCCTCCTAATCCGTAGATTAAGATATTTTGCTGCAATAACTGATTGGAACTCAGGGGGCGAAATTTTACCCCTTTGAGGGCTAAAGGAATTAACGCCGGAATGATTAAAGCGTTATAAATTAACGCCGATAAAACTGCCGATTGACTACTGGCTAAACCCATGATATTGAGGGTGCTAATCCCGACAGTGGCAAACATCGCGGGGACGATCGCAAAATATTTGGCGATATCATTTGCCAGAGAAAAAGTCGTTAAAGCACCGCGAGTAATTAACAATTGTTTGCCAATGGTGACCAAATCAATTAACTTAGTCGGATCCGAATCTAAATCCACCATATTGGCCGCTTCTTTCGCCGCTTGAGTACCGGAATTCATCGCTAAACCGACATTAGCTTGGGCTAGGGCAGGGGCATCATTGGTGCCATCCCCCGTCATCGCCACTAATTTACCCTTGGATTGTTCATTTCTAATCACTTCAATTTTATCTTCAGGAGTCGCTTCGGCAATAAAATCATCGACTCCCGCTTCTTGTGCAATCACAGAGGCAGTAATCCGGTTATCTCCGGTTAACATTACCGTCCGAACTCCCATGCGACGGAGTTGATCAAAGCGATCGCGAATTCCGGGTTTGATAATATCTTTGAGATAAATCACCCCATAGAGTTGATCATTCTGACAAACCGCCAGGGGAGTACCACCGAGGCGGGAAACCCGTTCATAAGCGCTATCCAGATCCGGTGAAATCGTTCCTCCGCGCGATCGCACAAACCCTTTAATCGCCTCTACTGCCCCTTTTCTCACCTGCAATCCTTGGGGTAAATTCGTCCCGCTAATTCGGGTTCGGGCGGAAAAATCCACCCCCTCCGCCTGACTGGGATTAAAGGCGATCGTTGCGCCTAGTTTTTCCGCTAATCTAACAATCGATTTCCCCTCGGGAGTTTCATCAAACAAACTCGCAGCTAGGGCCATTGTTGCCACCTCTGCCTGAGAATGACCATTCACCGGAATAAACTCTTCCGCCAACCGATTTCCTAAAGTAATCGTGCCCGTTTTATCCAAAACCAGCGTATTCACATCGCCACACGCTTCCACCGCCCGTCCCGAGGTGGCAATCACATTAAACTGGGCAACCCGATCCATCCCGGCAATCCCGATCGCACTTAATAATCCGCCAATAGTCGTCGGAATTAAGGCAACTAATAGGGAAATTAAAGTC
>JAABSJ010000330.1 GCA_011390515.1 Oscillatoria sp. | reverse complement strand
ATCGCCAAATCCATGACGGTGATTATTCATGGTCAAAATCCGGGTTCGGGAATTATTATTGCCAAACAGGGGAACACTTACACGGTTTTAACGGCGAAGCACGTTCTGGCAACTGAGGATACTTATCAAATTGTCACCCCCGGGGGTACTGAATATCCGCTCAACTATAACCAGGTGACTAAACTGCCGAATTTAGACCTGGCCTTGGCCCAATTTACCAGTTCTGAAGATTATCCCGTGGCGGTGATGGGGAACTCGGATACGACCACAGAAGGAACGGGGCTTTATATTTCTGGATGGCCGCATCCGGGAGAGGCGATTACTCAGCGAATCTTTCAAATGACCTCGGGAAAACTTTCAGGGCGAGCGATGGGGGCGGCAGATGAGGGTTATGAATTAGTGTACACCAATGTGACGCGATCGGGCATGAGTGGCGGCCCGGTTTTTGATGAAACTGGGGTGTTGATTGGCATTCACGGACGCGCCGAAGGGGAACCGATTTATAATCCCGACACTGGGGATACCGTGGCGGTCAAATCCGGGTTTAATTTAGGGATTCCCCTGAATTTATTTTTAGAAACTGCTGCTGAAGTTGGGGTGAATTTACCCTATGCTCGATTTAATTTCTTTTCTGTGCAGGATTTGAAAGTTGAGGATCGGTTTTTCGTGACTTCGGCAGCGATCGCACCGGATAATCAGACGGTGATTGCGGGGTATGGAGATGGGATAATTCGCTTATGGGATTTGTCTACGGGAGAGTTAAAACAAACCTGGGATCAAGGCAGTCGCCATCTCACCAAAAAAGTCCACATCACCCCCGATGGAAAATCTTTAGTCAGTTTACATCGGCGGGATGCAGAACCGGATATTATTCAGGTTTGGGACTTAGGAACGGGGACGATTCAACGGAGTTTTAATGGCAATTTTTTCACAGCAATGAGTCCCGACGGTCAACTGATTGCCACGGGAAATCATGGGGAGAATGTGATTAATGTGTGGGAGGTGGAAACCGGAACCCTCAAAACTGCGATCGCCCTGGAAAATGAAGTCACCGATATGGCCTTTAGTAACGATGGTCAATGGATTGCTGTGGCGAATGCTTATCACGGGAGACTTTTGAATCTAGCCACTCAAGACCCTGTTCAAACGGTGCAATATCCCCTGGATATTCCCGCGAAAAAAACCGTGCGATGTGTTGCCCTGAGTCCCGAGGGAACAACATTTGCCACGGCCTTAATGCCCCGGTCTAATCGCTCGGGTCGAGTGATTGTCTGGGATATTCAAACGGGGGAAATCCTCAAAAATTGGGCGATTCCTAAAACCCATATTAAATTCAATTGTTCTTTGTTTTTTGACCCTTCTGGACAAAGATTAGTGTTGGCAGGAGGGTCGGTTGAGGATGAAGAATCGGTGTTGATGTGGAATGTTCAAACGGGCAATCGCTTGTTTTTTCCCCAGGGAAAAACCGTTGCTGCCTTCAGTCCTGACGGTCAAATTTTTGTGACGGGAAGTTATGAGAAAGGAGGTTCAGGTACGGGTGCTCAATTTTTGAGTGTTTGGCGATCGCATCCTTAAAGCCTTAAATCCAACTCGCTTACAGAGGAAAACATGAGTCACACTTTCAGGTTCAATTTTCATCAAACCACAGCAGCAATTGTCATTCCTGCGATCATCAGCAGTGTCATGCCGATCGCCTTGGGTCAAGTTACTCAAGCCGACATTGCCACCCTGACGCAGCAAGTTACGGTGGTAATCAACGGCCAAAATCCGGGTTCAGGAGTAATTATTGGCAAGCAAGGGAACACCTATACGGTGTTAACTGCTAATCATGTGGTTGCCAGTCCCGATGAATATCAAATTGTCACAGCAGATGGGGTAGAATATGCGCTCAATTATACCAAAGTTCGGAGATTGCCGAATTTAGATTTAGCTTTGGTTGAGTTTACCAGTAACCAAACTTATGCGATCGCCCAGATAGGAGATTCCGATCTTGCCCAACCGGGAACCTTGGTGTATATTGCGGGTTGGCCCCATCCGGGAATTGCCATTACGGAACGGATCTTTCAAATGACGCCGGGTCAAATTTCCGGGCGATCGCAGTCAGGAACGGAGTCGGGATATGAACTGGTTTATACCAATATCACGCGATCGGGCATGAGTGGCGGTCCCGTTTTAGATACCTTCGGTCGCCTGATTGGGATTCACGGACGCGCTGAAGGACAAGCGATTTATAATCCCGATACCGGAGATACAGTGGATATCAAATCCGGGTTTAATTTAGGCATTCCCCTGGATACTTTTATAGAATCCATTGAAGCAATGGATTCAACGGTTTTATCCACTAACCCTTCCTTTGCCACTCCCCTTACCACGGCAGCAAAACAGGCATTAGGAGAAAACCGTGTGACCGATGCCCTCAGTTTATACAAGCGGGCGACGGAGGTGAATCCGGAGTATTTAGAGGCGATATTTGGACTCGGACAGGTGTACTATGAATCCGGCGATCGCAACATGGCGTTGAGTCAGTTTGAAAAGGCAGTAGAATTAACTCGCGCTGAAATGGAACGCTTCGCAGCGATGAATACCTTGGAACTCCTATCGTATAATAATAATGTCAATGTAGAATTGGCCTTAGCGACCCTGTTGTTTACATCCGGCGATCGCCTTGAGGGATTAAATCTGCTCGTGGGTCTTTTGGAATATAATAACCAGCTAGTGAGAGACAAACTCTTTCAACCGGATTTTGCCAGTAGTCGCCTGCGGAGTGATGCAGTCCCCCTGCAACAATACGCTGAAAAAATCCTATCCACCGAAGCGGGTGAATTACCTCCAGAATTCAATCAGGGACAGGTTCTCTACGAATTGGGACAAGTTCAGGCAGCGATTCCCTACTTTCAAATCATCCTGGATAAATATAAAAATGACCCCCGAGTGATGTTAGCACTCGCAGTCGCCTTACAGGAAACCGGCCAAAGCGATCGGGCGGATGTCTTACTCCAGGAGATCCAATCGGAAGACTCCCAGGACGCAGTGACAGGGGAATCTGGAGGATGGTTGGGCATTTTTTGGAGCGATCGCCTGATTGAAAAAGCTCGACCATTGATTCCTCCTCAGACGTGAAACCCCTCGGTGCATCTAAATTTTACCGCCCTTCTTCTCGTCAAAACTCAGTCCACTTATCCCCTTTGATTGTGATGATTCAGCGCACTTTGACCCTTTGTTCCCTTGGGACTGCCGCCATTCTCACCCTAGAATTAGCGGCGTTCACCCAACCGGCACATTTACAACCCCTCCCCCAGTCTTCTCTCTCCCAGGTTCAAGTTACTCAATCTGATATTGCCACCCTGACGCAGCAAGTTACGGTGGTAATCAACGGCCAAAATCCGGGTTCAGGAGTAATTATTGGCCAGCAAGGCAACACCTATACGGTGTTAACTGCTCATCATGTGGTTGCCAGTCCTGATGAATATCAAATTGTCACGGCAGATGGCATCCAACATCCGGTTAATTATACCACAGTTCGGAGATTACCGAATTTAGATTTAGCTTTAGTTCAGTTTATCAGTAACCAACGCTATGCGATCGCCGAGATGGGAGATTCCGATATCGCCCAACCGGGAACCTTGGTCTATATCGCGGGATGGCCCCATCCGGGACTTGCCATTACAGAACGGATCTTTCAAATCACCCAGGGTCAAATTTCCGGGCGATCGCAGTCAGGAACCGAGTCTGGATATGAACTGATTTATACCAATATCACGCGATCGGGAATGAGTGGCGGTCCAGTTTTAGATAGCTTGGGTCGTCTAATTGGCATTCATGGACGCGCTGAGGGACAAGCAATTTATAATCCCGATACGG
>JAABSJ010000329.1 GCA_011390515.1 Oscillatoria sp. | reverse complement strand
TTGCTGATTTCTCACGATTTGGCAATGGTCGGGGAATATTGCGATCGCATTGCGGTCATGTATAAAGGCGAAATGGTGGAAACCGGCAAAACTCAAGAGGTGTTGTTTAATCCGCAACATCCTTATACACAATCCCTGCTCAAAGCTGCTTTACATATTCAGGCGATCAACCCGGATGCGGTACAAACCCCTCCCGACCTCAAATCTACTCCTCTGCTTTCTCTAAAAGACTTGCAGCAACATTATACCCTAGAAACCAACTTACTCGATCGCTGGCTGTCAGGAAAACAAAACCAGACGATTAAAGCAGTGGATGGGGTCAATTTACAGATTTATAAAGGAGAAATTCTCGGGTTAGTGGGAGAATCCGGCTGTGGAAAGAGTACCCTCTCGCGCACGATTTTACAATTGGTGACCCCTACGGGTGGCAATGTGGAATTTTTAGGTCAGGAACTCACCCAACTGTCCCGTCGGTCTATGCAGCAGCAACGCAGACAGATCCAGATGGTGTTTCAAGACCCTCACGCTTGTCTTAATCCGATGATGACGGTAGGACAAAGCATTGCTGACCCTCTGTTTATTCATAATTTAGCGACTCCGGAGAAAGCTAAACAATTGGTGATTCAGATGTTGGAACGGGTGGGGTTAACTCCAGCATCGGAGTTTTATGAGCGCTATCCTTCGGATTTGTCTGGGGGTCAACAGCAACGGGTGGCGATCGCCCGTGCTTTGATTACCCAGCCCCAGTTACTGATTTGTGATGAGCCGGTGAGTATGTTGGATGCCAGCGTTCAAACTCAAGTTTTGGAGTTGATGTTGGAGTTAAAGCAGGAATTTGACCTGACTTATTTGTTTATTACCCATGATTTGTGGGTGGCGCGGTTTTTCTGCGATCGCATTGCGGTGATGAATTCCGGGCAGATTGTAGAACTCGGCAACACCCGCGAGATTTTCACAAATCCTCAACATCCCTACACCAAAACCCTGCTTGGTGCGGCCCCTCTGTTAGCCCGAACTTAAGCCAGATTGGAGCCAGTGTTGGGTCAATTCGTCCTCTTCCGGCGATCGGGGGAGGGCGATTTTTATGGCTTTTGACATGAGTAGATTTGCTGGCGGCCTATCATGAATATATAAAGTTTTATGTAAATTTCACTACAAATTGAGAGGCGATCGGTCATAATTAAATTAGATAGCCTAAAACCCTTATTGAATTCGAGGATGGCAAGCATCTGAATCTGAGTTAACCCCGGATAGGATGGGAAGCCATATAAAACCATGACACCTGAAATTATCAACAGCTTATGGATTCTGCTGGTCATAACGACGTTCAGCATCGTTTACTGCCCTTTACTCTGTTGGATTCTACCAGACAGAAGCGGCATCGCATAGGGGAAACCCCCGTTCAAACCCCACGGCAGCAAACCGTGGGATTTTTTTTGGAAACTATCCTAATTTTTTGGCTCTAACTCGAATTCGTTTATAATCGGCAAACCAAGTCCCCTCTCGATACAATTGCGGTGACAGGTGAGTTTCGATATCGGCCAAAATTGCCCCTTGCGCCTCCTGGGGAATTTCTGCAAATAAGCTATTTCCAAACATGGCAATCCAATTTCTTAATCCGTTTTCTCCATCTTCTAACGGAGTCGGACGGTCAAACAATTGGGCGAAATCAACTTCAAATCCTCTGTTTTCTAATAGGGTAGTATAGGCACTAATACTGGGGAAATACCACGGATTGAGAGTGATATCAAGGGGATAACCTGCCGATTCTATGCTATGATAGCAGGTTTGAATAATTTGCTGAACATTTCCTTTTCCGCCAAATTCGGCTACAAATAATCCACCGGGTTTTAGGGATTTAAAAATTCCCTCAATGACCTTTTCGGCTGCCTTCATCCAGTGGATTGCCGCGTTGGAAAAGACTTTATCAAATTGTTCAGAAAAGTCTAATTTTTCTCCATTTTTGACTTCAAAGGTGAGGTGGGGATAGGATTGGCGCGCTTGAGCAATCATGGAAATAGACTGATCTACGCCGATGACTTCAGCACCCTTGGCGGCAATTTGTTGAGCGAGATAACCTGTACCACAGCCTAAATCGAGGATGCGATCGCCGCTTTGGGGTTGCAGTAGTTCTAATAAATCGGTGCCATACTGACTGACAAATCCATGTTTGCGATCGTACAGTTCAGCATTCCATTCGGTTCGGTCTAATGGGGAAGATGGCAGGTTCATCTAGTTTTACCGTTATAAGTCTTAGTTCGTAGTAACGCCTTCAGGCGTTATCTTCAGTTCGTAGTAACGACTGAAGTCGTTTCTTAGTTCGTAGTAACGACTTCAGTCGTTCTCTTCAAAAAACACGCGCTGGAGGTCAAATCCATGCCAGTTCTTGCCACTCCTGCAAGATATAGCTTTTCCCACAGTTATGCGGTACATTTTGGCAGTGCGAGCATCTTGCTCGCTATTATTCTAGCGAGCAAGATGCTCGCACTCCTCTCAATATCTGTACCTCATGGGTCCAGGAACTGCTATATCAGTTTCTATGAACCCGGAAACGACTGAAGTCGTTACTACAAACTAAGAGAACGACTGAAGTCGTTACTACGAACAATAAGAAACGACTGAAGTCGTTACTACGAACAATAAGAAACGACTGAAGTCGTTACTACGAACAATAAGAAACGACTGAAGTCGTTACTACGAACTTGAATTAAATATTGTAGTTCCCTGGCCGAAATTGTAGCGGGTGGCGGTGGGGAGGGACTGGGATGCTGTGTCATGCTGGGTTGAAATCTTGTCCTGTTGGGGTTTTAGGCGTGGCACCCAACAGGAACAGAAATCAGAAATACGCAACCGAGGCGGAAGGAAAGACGAGAAGCAGTTTCATCGGTGGAATTGGCGATCCTGGGGGTCATTCTGCCATGAGATAGGGCGGCAGTCAGGTGGGTTGGAGGCCAGCGATCGCAAGAGTTTGTAAAAATCAAACGTTTTCCAGTTAATTGACTGATAAGTTTACCACCGAGTAGACCGTTCGCGGAAGCTTTCTAGGGAGGATAGGCGATCGGGAAGATCCCGCAGCATTTTCTCCATTTCCATTTCTTCTTTCTCCCAACCATTGCGACGACAAACGTCGTTGCGAGAGTCGGTTCGATAGGTCCGGGATGGGGTTGCAGACCCCTCAAGGGAGGTGGATTGATGTCGTTGGGCTTCAAAGGTGGGGCCTAGCATAGCGTTATCCTCAATAATGACGGTTTAAGGTGTTGGGGTTGATCCTACTGGATTATGTCCTTCCTCTTCTTAGTTTTCCCGATTTTGAGCTTAAATCAGCATTTTTTAAAAAATCATTAATCCCCGGAGGGGATCAAGTTAAAATTCCTCCGGGGATACTTGACAAGGGTGGAGATTTACCTGTACTTAACTTGAGGATAGTCAGCAGATAACCAAAAGAAAGCCCGATATTGTTGCCGATCGCCGGGATTATTTTTAGACTTGAGTCAGGCTCAAACTGTCTGAGGATTGCTGGGAACTGTCACGCAAACTTCATACCTATTTCATACGAACGCAATATGGCCTGGATATATTAATCACTAGCTGGACGCAAGCAATGCCACTGGATTAGAGCGTTGACACCCTCTGATCCCCTCGGCGTATTTCGTTTGGTTTGGTCCTTATGTCAGAGTTAAGTACAACACACCTCAATCCTTGCATTCATTCAAAGATCGCTGGGTGAATGTCAGGAGAGGTAAAATTTCAAAAATCATGCCCTCATGTCACATTTTGAACCCCTCCAGGCCCTCTGGGGGGTTTTTTGTGGGTGCGATCGCCCCCGTTATTTTGGAGGGCGATCGCACGGGCTCAGAAAACCCAGTATT
>JAABSJ010000328.1 GCA_011390515.1 Oscillatoria sp. | reverse complement strand
GATCGGAGGCAGCCAGTCCCCCGGTTGAAGTGTCCAGTGCTCACTGATTGATAGAGTAGCCCGCGCAGGCGGGCTTCGTCCGTATAGCCCCACCCTTGAGGGTGCGGGTTTCTAGCGGTTAAAGAATAAAACAAGCGATCGCCTTCCTGAATCCTCAAGAAGGCGATCGCTTGTTTTAAGGATGGGGTTTGGTGTTGGGGGCGATCGGCCCACACCAGGGGCTTATTCTTCTGCGCCTTGAATTTTGAGTAAGGCGAACCCGAGGACTAAACCGACCATGACTAAGGCAAAGGCTAAAGAGGCTGTTGTGAAAATTTCACCAGACATCGTTATAATTTCTCCTAAATTTATGGGATGAGGACAAGTTCTAGCCAGACCGCTAAACGGATTGCGGTTTAAACCCGCAGGGAGTATTGTAGAACACTTCGGACCTGCTTCTGCCTTGAACTGCGGGCTGGTTTTGTTCAGGGCGATCGGTCCTCTACCCCTTCCTTCCCTAAGACCCCAGGGCCAGTCTGGACTCAACCGGACCAGAAACCGGGTTTCTCGGTCTAATTTGTTGCAAATAGCCATAGATTTTGTCGAGAAACCCGGTTTCTAACTCTGCCGAAATTTCATTAACTTTGACTTTTCTTGACCTTCTGCAATATTGTGGCGGAGATTTTCTACCGGAGGTTAGATCCCTTTGTCCGCCCACGATTGTAGCATTGGCGTTGGAGGCATAAGAAAATCTATGGAAATTCAAACACCCGATTGGGTTAAACACGCGGTTTTTTATCAAATCTTTCCGGACCGCTTCGCCCGAGGGACTCAGCCTCGTGAGCTACTCTTGAAGCACAGTCGTTGGGAAGATTGGCACGCTATTCCGACTCTGCAAGGATATAAAGGAGGAAATCTCTGGGGCGTTATAGACAAACTGGACTATTTACAAGAGTTGGGGATTAATGCCATTTATTTTACCCCAATTTTTCAATCGGCGAGTAACCACCGTTATCACACCCATGATTACTATCAGGTGGACCCGATGTTGGGGAAAACAGGGGCGTTTCGAGAACTGTTGTTAGAGGCACATAACCGGAATATTAAAGTGGTGCTCGATGGGGTCTTTAATCATGCCAGTCGGGGCTTTTTCTTTTTTCACGATATTTTGGAAAATGGCCCTAATTCTCCCTGGGTAGATTGGTTTAAAATTCATGATTGGCCGGTGTATCCTTACAATGGGGATTTTCCGGCTAATTATGAAGGGTGGGCGGATAATCGGGCGTTGCCGGTGTTCAACCATGATAATCCTGAGGTGCGGGAATACATTATGGAGATTGCGGAATATTGGATTAAGTTCGGGATTGATGGGTGGCGGTTGGATGTGCCGTTTGAGGTGAAAACCGAAGGGTTTTGGCAGGAGTTTCGCGATCGCGTCAAAGCAATTAATCCCGATGCCTACATTGTCGGCGAAGTCTGGGGTGACTCCCGTCCCTGGTTGGATGGCACTCAGTTCGATGGGGTGATGAACTATTTATTTACCGGAGCTACCATTGCCTTTACTGCGGGCGATCGCGTTGATTTGGCTCAAGTCAAGGACCGGGACTACCAAACCACCCCTCCCCTGTTTGCCGGGGATTATGCGGAAAAAATCCAGCAGTTGTTGGAAATGTACCCCTGGGAAATCCAACTGACTCAGCTTAACCTTCTGGCTTCCCATGATACGGCACGTCTGCTTTCGATCGCCGGAGATGATAAACCTTCTGTAGAATTGGCAACACTCCTATTAATGACCTTCCCCGGTGCTCCGAGTATCTACTATGGGGATGAAGTCGGTTTACCGGGTCGTGTGGACCCCGACTCCCGTCGCGGTTTTCCCAACGAAGAAGATTGGGACCGGGAAGTGCTCGACTATCACCGCGAACTGATTGCCCTGCGTCATGCTCATCCCGCTTTGCGGACCGGCACTTACAAGGTATTATCCGCTCAGGGAACCCTCTATGTCTTCGCAAGGCAGTTACCCGAGGAAGAACTGATTGTCGCCGTTAATGTCGGCACAAATGCCTGTGAGCAAACGGTGGATGTCTCAGGGTTAAACTCTCATCCTGAGAAGTTGTTATATGGGAAGGCTCAAGTGTCTTGGCAGGATGACAAGCTCAGTTTAACTGTTTCCCCTCGCAGTGGGTGCATTTTGGGGTGACATCCTCCCTCGGTGAATCTAAAGATTACACCGAGGGCTTCCCAACCTCACGATTAGACATTGCTCTTTCATGAGGGGGTTGGGTTGTTTGTGGTTATTCCACTCAACCTCCTCTTTCTCTAATCTGTCAATTCACATCCCTGGCAAGGTTTCAGCTATTCATCACAGATTTTTGTCCCTGTACTGAGGATCGCCTCATACAAACTTGAAAAGATGACTGTTGAGGCGATCGCAAAGTTTAAGAATTAAGAAGAGATCGGGGCGTAACGAATCATTGAAGCGGACAAAGTTGTAATATTTTGGTTGAAAGCGAAAGTTGCTTTCAATCGCTCAATTCAATTCTTCAAAAAAGTAATTTAATAAGGAACTCTAAGTCATGGGCTTTTCACCTTTAGTTTTATGTCAATTGGATCAGAATGAGGCTAACCTGATTGTTTCTAGATGTATAGGGGAATTTAGTTGGATTATTGCTTTCTTCTATGGTGAACATATTGAAAATTCACCCGCTTCCATAAATAAAATAAAAAGCAGTATTCCTGATTTAGCTTCTATTTCTAATGAAAAGATACTTTTTCTTGATTTTCTACCTTCTAATGAAGAATTCCGTGCTTATCTTTATTCAAAATGGAGAGAGCAGTGTCCTTCACAAATCTCTAATCAGTCAATCTCGTTGATGCAGCAATGTTTTGAACTTGGCTTAACTGCTCAGAAACGTATAGTCCTAGAACAACTTTTTTACCAAAGTATTTTTCAAAATACAGAAGAATTTTTACCCTGCTTGCTAGTGATTAATACACGATACAAATATCTGGTCAAACGAAATTTTATGCGTAATGATTTAGATTCAAATTTGTTAGAAACTGTTTTGACGGGTATATCAATAATTGAGTCTCAAAAAGAAGATTTTTTTTGTAATAAATTGAAAGTTGCAGAATTTTTAAAGCCGAATGGTTTTACTAATAGAGATTCTATAGTTTCGTCATCGTTAGCCTGCAATTTAGATGTAGCCATAGCAAACTTTCTTGATAATGCTGAAGATTTGCTTTTGTCTGTAGACCCTAAAATCACAGGAAATCTTAGTAGATTTGAGGGATTGAAAACAACAAAAAAATTTGAAGAATCTTTCTCTATGCTTGAAGACCATATAAAAAGGTTGGCAGAAAAAGCAATTAGCAATTTAATAAGCGGAAGCTTTTCTGGAATCAAGTTAAAGAAAATTACCCTGTCTAACCAAATATCATTTTATAGAATGAGAATTAATGAAAAGTATAGAATTCACTTTCAAGGAACACCGAATGAACCAATATTTATAAATATTGGTTCACACAAATTATATGAGTTTGGTTATGTAATTGATTGAATACTTAGTAGGGGGAAAAAAATTGTAGAGCCTGACGAAACTCGGAGCGGTGGAGGTAGAAATCGAGGCAGAAGCGGCGGATAAAATCCAAGCCAAGGCGAAACACAACCTCTGCTCGCGCCGTCCATGAGACTTGCGCTTGAGAGGCTGCTGTTGGTGTAGCCAGAGACCGGCAGTCAAGTCATCGCCCATGTGAAAGCGATCGCGAGTAATGCCAGCAGCTTGCTCAACTTCTGTGAGTCTCGAAAATGGGTCGCTTCGAGGTTGAAGCCGCGAGTCTAGAGCGCACCGAAAAGCGTCTCAATGCCCCAGCGACGGGCATATAGCTAGTCTAAATCAGTTTGATA
>JAABSJ010000327.1 GCA_011390515.1 Oscillatoria sp. | reverse complement strand
TGGGTTTTTCTGGCGATTCTCGAATCGCCCCTACAGGGGTTTTTGGATACAATGGGTTTTTCTGGCGATTCTCGAATCGCCCCTACAGGGGTGTGATCAATCCCCAGATTGACACCTGTTCCCGGATTGGATATTACTCTTTGGAAAATCCCACAAAATATTTATCCAGATTAAACAACTTGTTTAATTCATGCTGAACTTTCTGATAAACCAGCAGTTTTCCCGTTTCAATATGAGCAAATCCTTGACCCCCTGGGCGTAAAATCTGGTCGGGATTGTCAATTAAAATCGTTAGAGTTAACATGGGATTACTCCCAGATTTATCCGGGGCGATCATCGGCGAAATGTCCTGAACAGTGGCGCGATAACTGGGACTGTAAGGGTCGCGAACCTTAAATACCACGGTTTGATTCTCTTGCACCAAATTTCCATCTTCTTGGGAAACCTGGACTGTTGCCGTAAGTTGGGACAAGTTGACAATTCTCATAATTTCTTGCCCACTTTGGACGGTGTTCTGATCCAGTAAGTCTAAATCCGGTGTGAGAACGGTCCCGGCAGTATCTGCGGTGAGAATCAGGGTTGCTTGGCGATCGCGCAATCGGTCCAATTCCGCTTCCGCCTTCTGAACCCGTTGCGTTTCACTCTGGATATCCACCTTTGCCGCTTCCACTTTCTGTTCCACGGAACGTTGTAACCCTAATTGTTGCTCTACCTCATTTTCTCGTTCATCGCGCAATTCCTCTATTTCCTTTTCCACCTGCTTAATCTGCTCATATTTACCCGCAATCAATTGTTGTTTTTGCTCAATAATATTGTGGCGTTGAAGGATTTCACTCTGAGTTTGCTCGATTTGCTCATGCTTACCTTTAATAGCAAAATTTTGCTGGTTAATCTGGTTTGTCAGCAGAAGTTTTTTATCTTTTTCTTGCCGTAAAACATTCCGGGCCAAAGCGCCTTCATCCACGGCAAATTGATAATCTTCGATTGTCTCTTCTAAACTGACAAGATTTTCTTGTAAGCTAGTTTTCTCGGACTCTAGGGCAGTAATTTGATGCTGAATTTCAACGATTTTACTATCCAGCCCGACTTGACTATTTTTAACTCCATCAATTTCACTTTCAATACTGCTAATTTCAGATTCAATTTGCCGGATTCTCGGCAACTTATTTCCGGCAATCACCTCTTGAACTTCTCGCTGTTTTTTCTCCGCCCTATCTTGGGCAATCTCGACATTCTTTTGAGCATACTGTAGTTCCGTCTGCGCAATACTCAACCGCTTTTGGGCTGCAAAAAGAGCGGCATTGCCATGCTGTAAACTGCGTTCTGCCTCCGCCACTTGATTCTCGATTTCTGGACTAGAAACTTCCGCCAGAATGTCCCCCTCCTCGACTTCTGCATTACTCTTCACTTTTAGCTGAATCTGACCCGATACCGGCATAACTAGACGCTGACGTTCATCCAAACGGGAGGTGACTTCTGCTTCGCCGATGACGTAATTAGAAATTGGCATTCGGGCAACCATCACCCCACCTGCCAAAACTATCGCCATCATCAACCATTTCCCATAAGACTTCGATGGAGTCGGTACTTTTGAAGGGGAAGCTGCCGGTGGTGTCGGCGTGACTGGGGGTGTGGGGACTGGTGAAGGTTGCGCGATCGCCTTCGGAGGAACCACTTTCAGAGGAGACTTTGGAGAGGGATTATTTGTAGCAGTCATAGCAGTAGATGTCCTTATTTGAGAGTGTAAATAGAATGTGAACTTTACCGTTTGTCCCGAGGAAAGAAAAAGTAAACTAGCCAAATTGTTAACAGCATTAAAGCCGTCATCGGAATCTTAGTTAAACTCCAATCCGCAATTCTCGCGAATAAAAAACCAAAAACGAAATAAATATAAGCCAAACTCAATGGAGCATAAATCGCTAAAATCCAGATATTTCCAGCAGTTTCTCGTAACGGTTTCCCCTGCAAGAGATTCCCATACAAAGCAAACGATCGCCCCCGCAGATTATTAATTCCCGTCATAGCAACCGCCAAATAATAGCCATCAAACTTAGCCATTGGATTCAGGTTAATCGCCACCGTCACTAAAGCAGCCACCATCAGTAAATAGCTTGCCGTATGCAGCCAACTACTGGGATTAGTCCAATTCCAAAACCACAAAGCCCCGGCCCAAATTGCGAATTGTACCAACAACCCAGCCCCCACAACCAACACTCGTTTAAATCGCGATAAACAGTAGGAATCCGTAGTATTGGTATAAGCCGCAGGCATAAACATCATCAGCAGCAATCCCATATTCGGCACCACGCCGCCAAAGTTTTTTAACGTAAACGCATGACCCAATTCATGGAATGCCACCACCAGCATCGATAGCATAGCAAAGGGAATAATTAAAGCGGGGCCATTGGCTTCCATGAGTTGCTGTCCCGTAAAAAGAATGACTTCTCGCTGACGAATTCCCAGGACGGCAGAAGCAGCTAAACAGAGGAATAAAATCACCGCAAAGGGTTTTGTCCAAATCCAGCGGATGCCGTCAATATGTCGATTCAGCCAAGGGTCGGGATTGAATAAAGGAATCCGAAAATAGAGCAACTGCATCGGGTTAAATTTGCCCCGAGGCGGAGTTGGCAACGTCGTCCCTTCCAACATGGCGGAGGTGGTTAACAGTCGCAGGAGATTTTTCAACTCTTGTGGGGTGATGCAGAATTCTTCAATAATTGCCGTAGGCGATCGCCGTCCGAGTTGGTCGATAATTACCTTATCGGAATCACTCATTTGTAAAAACGTGAAATCCTCGGGGTTACGAAGAATCCAATATCCATCGGGATGATTAATCCACTGCACACAGGATTTGAGTTGCTGAGAATTTTTGGGGCGATCGCCTGCCGATGGTTCCGCATCCGATGAACTTTTTTCCCCGCATGGACTCTCTTCGGCTAAAATATTTAATTCAATCAGTTTGTCCAGTAAAACTTCGATAAAATCAGCCGAAATTCCCCCAGGAAACTGTTGTTCACAGCGGGTTTGAATGTCAAAAACCGTGTGTTTTCCAGTAAAATAGGCTAAAGCATACCCTTCAGCAGCAGAAAAAATTACCCGCAAATTGCCATCGATCGCCTTAAGGAGAATTTGGTCAGAATCGGGAATGGGGGTGAGAGTCCAGTATGGGGTTAAATCCGGACAAATCCAATCCATCGGGGTTTCCTCGTCCGATGCTAAAATGCCGAATTCGATGAGTTTTTGCAGCAGTTCCCAGACGAGAGTCTCAGAAACCGAGTCGCCAAATTGCTGATGACAACGCCGTTGAATTTGGGCGATCGCCAACTTCCCGGTGAAATGCTGTAAAGCAAATCCTTCCATCGGGGAAAACGGAAATTGACCATTCCCTTGGCGAGACTTCAACACCACCGTATCCGAACCCCGAACCCTAGCAAGTTGCCAGTAAGGGCCGAGGTTGGGACAAATCCAGTGGTGATAGGGGTTTTCGGAGGAGAGGGGTTGGGGGTTCATGGCGATCGCATCCAGGGTTCGAGACTCAACACAGAAGCGCCGGGGTGACGCTTCTATAGTCTTATTAGGATCAACCTCGCGAAATTATGCAGGCAAGGCATGATTATTACAAAACTTTACAAACGGCGGGCCAAAATCTGTAGCGGCGATTCGAGAATCGCCCGAAAAAAACCCCCATTTTCTCCAAAAAACCCCATGTAGGGGCGATTCGGGAATCGCCCGAAAAAAAACCCCCCATGTTCACCCCAACCCCATGTAGGGGCGATTCGAGAATCGCCCGAAAAAAAACCCCCATGTTCACCCCAACCCCATGTAGGGGCGATTCGAGAATCGCCCGAAAAAAAACCCCCATTTTCTCCAAAACATATAGAAAATTA
>JAABSJ010000326.1 GCA_011390515.1 Oscillatoria sp. | reverse complement strand
GAGAACGACTGAAGTCGTTACTACGAACAAAAGAGGAGAACGACTGAAGTCGTTACTACGAACAAAAGAGGAGAACGACTGAAGTCGTTACTACGAACAAAAGAGGAGAACGACTGAAGTCGTTACTACGAACAAAAGAGGAGAACGACTGAAGTCGTTACTACGAACAAAAGAGGAGAACGACTGAAGTCGTTACTACGAACAAAAGAGGAGAACGACTGAAGTCGTTACTACGAACATGGACCCTATCCTCCCTATCTCCCCCACCAACCAACGACCAACGACCAATGACCAATGACCAATGACCAATGACCAATCCCCCCATCTCCTTAACAATAAAGCCTGTACCCCCTCTATGAGATTGGGTCATTTTTTGGTAGGTTAAGAATCAGAGCGATTAATTAACCGATATTTGCTCTAGTTCAAACCCTGATTACTAGACCCGCTGTCGAAGGAAGAAAAAAAATGACAATTATTTTTCAACTGGCTCTTGCCGCCCTGGTTTTCTTGTCTTTTGTGATGGTCGTTGGCGTCCCTGTCGCTTATGCCTCTCCCCAAAACTGGGCTCAATCTAAACCCCTGCTGTTCATTGGGTCGGGTGTTTGGTTTGCTCTGGTGATTCTGGTGGGAGTTTTAAACTTTTTGGTGGTATAAGCACCCTGCTATGGGGGGCAGTGGTCGAAAGGTGCAAGGGGCGATCGGTTTGATGCCGATGGTCTTTTGTCCTTTCGATTCCCGATCGCCCATTGCACCGGGGGAGCATGAAGGCTTACCCCTACAACTTTATCGATAATCAATTAGACCTAAAACTAATATGGCGGTTTTTGAGGGAACGTTTACCCAGACTGAGGGCTTGCGGTTTGCGATCGTGATCAGTCGCTTCAATGATTTGATTGTAGGCAAACTGTTACAGGGCTGTGAAGATGCTCTCAAGCGTCACGGTGTGGATGTAGACCCCCAGGGGACTCAGGTGGATTATGTGTGGATTCCCGGGAGTTTTGAGGTGCCGATTGTGGCCCGTCAATTGGCTCTGTCAGGGCGCTATGATGCGGTGATTTGCTTAGGTGCTGTGATCCGAGGTCAAACGCCTCATTTTGATTATGTGGCAGCAGAGGTCTCGAAAGGGATTGCTGCGGCTGGATATCAGTCGGGGGTGCCGGTGATTTTTGGCATTATTACGGCAGATACGATGCAGCAAGCCCTAGAACGGGCGGGGGTGAAGAGTAATAAGGGCTGGGATTATGGGATGAATGCCCTGGAAATGGCTAGTTTAATGCGGCGCTTAAATCAGGTGGGTCCCGGGGAGGGGACTGGCTCTCATGGGGCGGCCCTCAGCGGTGGCGATCGCTCGTTACCTCCTTCTTCATTAAATCCCTCTCGGTCTGCCCAGGTTTCTACCAATGTCGAAGGCGCATAAGCCTTGCCTGCTGGTAGTTTCGGGGCTTTGAGCGACGCTCAAAATTTTTTTGAGCGATCGCCTTGACAAACCTGGGTGAATCTGCCATACTAATAAAGTCAAAGATTTGCGGGTATAGCTCAGTGGTAGAGCGTCACCTTGCCAAGGTGAATGTCGCGCGTTCGAATCGCGTTACCCGCTTTTTAAATTATCAATCAATTAACCCCGCAGAAACGGGTTATAGTATCGGCAGTTCGGTTGAGAATCCGGATTGCAGTTGTTATGATCCAGTTGGAAGACCTGGGTGGTGTTTAATCTGGGAAGCCAGTCAAAAAAACGATGTTAAGATCCGGGCAGACAACTTCAAGGGGAGGGCATGAAAACTCCCGAATGCTACAATCAGTCCTGTAATATAAACGGGAAAAACCGAGCTGCATGCTCCTATCATAAGCTGTCAAAATTTCCAGGCGATCGCCGAGAATCACCGATCGCAGAGATTGGCAAGTCTATGTTGTAAAGTCGTGGAATTTTTATGGATTAGCGCCTGTGCCATCTCAAAAATCCCAAAAGATCGACCTCAATGCAGAGTACCCCTGTCCCTGTAGGCGGAGGGGACGTTTGGTCCCGATCACCCTCACGGAAGCCTTGGGGTGCGATCGATGTCAAAATATTTTTGTGGTCACCGAAGATGGACAGGGGATCGAGCAACTCCCGACCAATTCCCCCTATAAACGGTGTTGGAACTGGAACGGCAATCAATGGTGTGTAGCCAATACCCGTCTCAGGGAGAGCTACTTACCCATGTCCCTCGTGATTATCATCGGCCTAGTGGTATTCTGGTTACCCTACGCTTTGGGTTTACCCCTAGGCCCAAGCGTGATCCCTTGGGTCATTTTAGCGGTGTTGCTGGCAACCTTGCCAGCCTTAATGGTTTGGTTGGCTTACAGGCGATAGATGAGCTCGATGACAACAGATTCTACTTTTCCCCCAAATCCTGATGCAATGGCTATCGTAGAGAGCGTCTATCAAGCTTCTTTGATAATGGCGCAGACTTCCAGCCAACAAAGAACCCGTGCTCTGGAGGAGATGGCAAAATCCCTCAAGCAAGCCTCGGATGATATTTTAGAAGCCAATACCCTTGATTTGGAAGCCTCCCGGGAAATGGCGGTGCCTGATTTGATTCTGGAATGGCTGAAGTTGACCCCAGAACGGATCCAGATAACGGTGCAAATTCTGCAACGGTTGGCGGAGTTGTCCGATCCGATGCGCCGAGTGATGAATGCCTCCTACCAAGTAGAAGGGTCACAATCTTATTGCCAATTGATGCCTTTAGGGGTGATCAGTTTAGTTTATGAAGCGTTACCGGATTTAGGCGCGATCGCCGCTGGGTTGTGCATCAAAACTGGCAACTGTCTGATTCTCAAAGGCGGAATGTATGGAGCTCACACCAATGCGGCGATCGCAGATGCTTTACAACGCGCGCTGTTCAAAGTGGAAATGCCTGAAGGCTGTCTGGAAATGATTCCGGCAGAAATGGGAGTTTCCACCCGAGATTTAGTCCGCCAAGATAAATATATCAGTTTAGTCATCCCCTACGGTCGCCCTAGTCTCGTCCAGCAGGTGATTCGTCAAGCGACGGTCCCCGTACTCAAATCCGGCATGGGAAACTGTTATCTCTATTGGTCCCCCAGCGGCAGTATGGATTTGGCGCGATGGATGATTCAAGACTCCCACCAAAGTGAACCGGATCCCGTCAATGCCATTGAAAAAGTTCTGATTCATCGCAATCAAAAACCCTCTTCCCTGTCGATGCTGTTTAACAGCTTGCAGGATAAAGGGTTTGAAGTTCGGGTGGATGACATTCTCAGCGAAGAGTTTCCCGAATTAAAAAAAGTAGAAGAATCAGAATGGTCTTCGGCCTATTTAACCAAAACTGTCGCTTTTAAAGTGGTGGATAATCTGGAAGCGGCGATCTCCTGGATCAATCACTACAGTAGCGGTCATGCCGATTGTATCGTCACCGAATCCTATCTGGAAAGTTCTCAATTTGGGGGAGGAGTCAACAGCGCCTCAACCTATATCAACGCTTCCCCTCGCTTTTACCGCTATCCCAAACAGGGAGATGCCATTTTTCTGGGAATGTCTAACCAAAAAGGTCATCGCCGGGGCTTAATTGGCCTGGAAAGTCTGACCACGGTCAAACATATCATTCAAGGCAAAGGTCAGGTTTAAACCCTTCCCATCCCGGATTCATTAGACCTCTTGCCAAATAACGGATTGATCCCCCTTTCCCCCTGAGATCCCCCTCCTGTCCCCCTTGGATCCCCCTCCCGTCCCCCTTAAGAAGGGGGAGGCCAGAGGAATAAATCTTTAATTCCTGGGGGAGGCCAGAGGAATAAATCTTTAAGCCCTAGCCCTGAATTGGTGGTAAATTTAATGACGAAGTGCGAAACGTTTGGGAGTGAAATAAGGCTGAAATGCCTGAAATAACCCCCAGTGAGGCTCTAACCCCCTTGGGTTAGATAAAGGGACTCGTCCCG
>JAABSJ010000325.1 GCA_011390515.1 Oscillatoria sp. | reverse complement strand
AGAGGTAAACAAGCCGAATTTAGGCTCCGGACAGGGGTGCGTGACTTGGCTGGTGCCAAGTCACGCGGTAACGACTGAAGTCGTTACTACGAACATGAATTCCGTCAGGCAGCTAGAGGCAAACGACGCGAATTTAGGCTCCAGACAGGGGTGCGTGACTTGGCTGGTGCCAAGTCACGCGGTAACGACTGAAGTCGTTACTACGAACATGAATTCCGTCAGGCAGCTAGAGGCAAACTACCCGCATCTGCGTGACTTGGCTGGTGCCAAGTCACGCGGTAACGACTGAAGTCGTTACTACGAACATGAACTCTGTCAGGCAGCTAGAGGCAAACGACGCGAATTTAGGATGGTTTGATAATAGCGTCGGAGTTGCGCTGTTGCCGCTTGCCATCCCCATTGTTCGGCTTCTTTGCGCGCATTTTGGCGCAGGGATTGGCGTTCGATTTGGTTGGCGAGGAGGCGTTGGGTGGCGGCGATCGCACCGTTGTCCTCATCGGGATCAAACAGGTATCCGTTGACTCCATCGGTGACAATATCCAGAATCCCTCCTCTGGCGGCAGCAACTACGGGACAACCGGCTGCCATTGCTTCTAACAGCACTAACCCCAGGGTTTCGGTTCTGGATGGGAAAATAAAGGCATCGGCAGAGGCGAAGGCGCTGGCTAATTCTTCGCCGTGTAAATAGCCGACAAAATTGGTGGGGGTTCCGGCAAAGTGTTGTTCGAGTTGTTGCCGGGTGGGTCCATCACCGACTAAGGCTAATCTGGCATCGGGAATGGCTTCTAGGACGGGTTTAATGCGATCGATTTCTTTCTCGGCACCGAGTCGTCCCACATACAGCAGCAGGGGACTGTCGGGATGTCCTTGACTGAGGCGATCGCGCATTTCTCGACTGGCTAAATGAGGTTGAAACAATTCCGTATCCACCCCACGCTGCCACAAATCTACCCGTTCAATGTCATGGTTTCTCAATTCTTCCACCATTGCCATTGAGGTGCATAGGTTCAATTCCGCTTGATTATGAGCCGCTTTCAGCAGTTCCCAGAGTAGGGGTTCTAACACGCCTAACCCATAATGTTGCAAATATTTGGGGAGGTGGGTATGGTAGGAGGCGACTAAGGGAATTTTCAGACTTTTGGCGTAGTAAATTCCTCCGACTCCTAACACAGCGGGGTTGACGACATGAATTAAATCGGGGTTAAAGGCTTCGAGTTTTCGCCCTAAAGATGGGGTGGGAAAGGCTAATTTGAGTTCGGGATAGAGGGGTAAGGGATACCCGGTGACGCCGTAAACTTCGGCTCCTTTGTATTCAGTAATGCCGTAATCGGGAGAAAAGACGAGTACCCGATCGCCAGCGCGTTGCAGTTGTTCGACAGTGCGGCAAAGTCGGGTGACAATGCCATCAACTTTGGGATAAAAGGTTTCGGTAAAAAGTGCAATTCTCATATCAAATTTTAGTTACGCAAGGGTTTGAGGTCAGCCTCTGAGCAACTTCAGCATTTTCAATTGATAAATGATAGTGCGAGTTTCTAGCTGTGTTGACTGGCGAGCAAGATGCTCGCACTCTTTTAAGAAATGTAGGCACGGTATAGCGGTTCCCGAACTCATGAGGTACAGATGCTATTAATTATTAGACCTTTTGCCAAATACCGGATAGATCCCCCCAACCCCCCTTAAGAAGGGGGGCTTCTTAGAATTTTGCAAGAAGTCTATTAAGGAGTGCGAGCATCTTGCTCGCTATTTTAGAAAGCGAGCAAGATGTTTGTGCTGACGCACACGCTACGCGAACGCACTCCAAAAAAAAATGTACCTCATAACAGTAACGCTGCACCAGGGTTTAACGTCGCCAAGATACTTTGGGTAGAATCTGGTTTTTGTCGATTCGGTTCTGGTATTTGACGGCGAAATTCAACAGAGAATCGAGTAGGGAATCGGATAGATAATGGGGTTGTAAACCTAAATCCAAAAGTTTGGTATTTTTGGCATTAAAGTAATGTTCTTCGAGTTCAACTCTGGGGTTTTCCAGGTGGTCAATCTCGATGTTCAATCCCATTCCAATTCCTGCTTGTTTCACTTTCAATGCCAGTTCACCGATGTTGAATAGTTCGGTAAATTGGTTAAAGACACGGAATTGTCCGGGTTCTGCTGGGTTGGCGATCGCCAGTTCCATGCAGCGTACCGTGTCCCGAATATCCAAAAATCCTCGGGTTTGTCCGCCTTTGCCATACACCGTCAGGGGATGTCCCACTGCTGCTTGAATGCAGAAGCGGTTGAGTGCCGTTCCAAACACGCCATCGTAATCGAGACGGTTGATTAGCATCTCATCCATGCCGGTTTCTTCCGTCAGGACCCCATAGACGACCCCTTGGTTCAAATCTGTGGCACGCAGACCCCAAATTTTGCAAGCAAACTGGATATTGTGACTATCGTGAACCTTACTTAAGTGATAGAAACTTCCCGGTTGCTTCGGATAGGGGAGGGTATCTTTGCGCCCGTTATGCTCGATAGTGATATAGCCTTCTTCAATATCGATATTCGGCGTGCCGTATTCCCCCATCGTGCCTAACTTCACCAGATGGCAGTCAGGGAAATCTTCCTTCATGGCGTAAAGCAGATTCAGGGTTCCCACGACGTTATTCACTTGAGTGAGAACCGCATGGTCGCGATCAATCATGGAGAAGGGGGCCGATCGCTGCTCACCAAAGTGAACAATCGTATCGGGTTCAAACTGATGGAGGGCCTTACTTAAGAAAGCGTAATCAGTGATATCCCCAACGAACAGATCAATAGACTTGCCAGTTAGATCGCGCCAACGCTGCAATCGTTGCTGAATCGGGGCGATCGGTGTTAGGGTTTCAACGCAAAGTTGTGCATCCCAGTGCCGACGCACCAAGCTATCTAAAATTGCGACATCGTAACCGTGATTGGATAGGTAAAGCGCAGTTGCCCAACCGCAATAGCCGTCACCGCCAATAACCAGGACTCTCATAGGTAGATGAATCTTGCTTGCCAATACTCGGTAACTCTACCAGGTTTGTGCCACCTGTGGGATATTTCCCACCGGCGACTTGACAGAATTCCGAAAAAAATCTGCATTAAGGAATACCAGACTAGAAAATCCCACCTTTAACCCGCAGGCTGAAGCCTGGGGCTATACGGACGAAGCCTGCCTCCGCAGGCTACTCTATAGAATTGACTGGAAAAACCCTGATTTTGGAGAAATTCTACCCCTCATCCCAAATCAGGTTGTCAAAAGTCGGTTTTTTGACATCTTGTGCGCGTTGCAACAACCGGCGGGGGTTCAAACCCCCGCCTAACAACTTAAGTCGGTTGAAACCGACTGAAAATGCTCTTAATATAAGGTTTCTAGTCGGTTTTTAACCGACTTTAGCTATGAGGCCGCCAATCGATTGATCCCCCGCCGGAGTTGAGCAGGGTGCAAGATCTCGGTTTTCTCTCTGACGCTGCGGAGGCAGGCTTTGTCCGTGTAGCCCCAGGCTTCAGCCTGCGGGTTGAGTATCAATTCACCACCACCTCATCAGCAAAACTCGCTATCCGCTTGTTAAACACAAAAGGACCGGCAACCGAACCCCAAACCATCTCATCGGTATCGGGGTCCAGTCCGCGATCGTGACTGATAAAGACATTTTCATCAATTTCAAAGGTGCTATCCAGATAAGTGGTGCGACCCTTGCGAACCACAATGCAATTTTTGCCCGGTTCTACCTCGCCCTTGAAACTGGATCCAGTCCATGCGGTGATGAAACTGGACCCGGGAATTTTTTCTAGCTTGTCTGGGGTGAGGGATTGCAGAAGCTGGCGATCGCGGGCGGATCCGTAGAAGGATGCCTCATCCTGGACCTTGTAGTTTTCGATTTCAATGCGATCGCCCTTCGGGACCAACTTCAACACCCGCACCCGATAGGGCTGATTCAGCATATAATCATAAGCCTGCTCTAAATAGAGACTGACCCCATCCAGGAACTCATAAGGCAGGGGCCGCATACAGACCC
>JAABSJ010000324.1 GCA_011390515.1 Oscillatoria sp. | reverse complement strand
TCTGATTCATCTGTCATTTGTCATTTGTCCTCGGGAGACTGTTTGTAGTAACGACTTCAGTCGTTATCTGATTCATCCTTGGGGGGGGGGAGATGGGGGAGATTGGAGGCTGTTTGTAGTAACGACTTCAGTCGTTATCTGATTCATCCTTGGGGGGAAATGGGGGACCGTTTGTAGCAACGACTTCAGTCGTTATCTGATTCATCCTGGGGACGGATGAAGCCGACTCGGTTCTTGTCAGGTTTGTAGTAACGACTTCAGTCGTTATCTAATTCATCCTTGGGGGGGATGAATTTTGACTAGAGTCTTGCTAGAGTAATTGAATAATCTACAATGAGTGAGATAGGGCTAACTGTATGGCAGCAAGTAAACAACTCCAAGGACTAGAACTGATTGACTGTGCCAAAGCGAATGCTGAACAGGGTTTAGCAACAGCGGCTGAACAGAGTGGCTATGGGCAGAATACTAGCTTATTTTCCCAACAACTAAAAGCAGCTTGCCAGGAGATTGGGATTGAAATTACTGAACTCAGGGATTTGATTACTCCTCAGCATGAAATGAAACAAGGAGGAGGGATTGATATTGCGCCGGACACTCCCGGAAAATTATAATGCTCAAAGCTCCATAACACTGGGTTTAAAATGAATGGGTTTTATGCCGAGAGAGGGATTCGCTTCCCTTGGGGATAGGATACCGGATTTAGGGTGGGCATCACCCACCCGACGGGACTAAAAATGTTCGTATTCTCGATGCTCACTGTGAGGCAAGGTTTCTAGGCGGCTGCTCAAATCGGTGACGGAATGATAAAGGCGATCGTATCCATCTTGTAAGGAGGCGATCGTGGTTGCCTGAAAATCAATCTCTTGATGGAGGCGTTCCACTTCTTCTTTTTCTAAACAATTCAGCCGCCTTTGCATCTGTGTATTGAGGGTTGAGACTTTCTCAAATAACTCTGTAATCGCCGCTTCAATGGTTCCGAGTTGTTCAAGGTTGCTCAAGGGAGGTAGTGCTTCAAACCGCTGTTGTAGCTGTGCCAATCCCTCGCTGATTCGGGTCATTTCCTGTTGGAGGGCGGTAATGTCCTCGGATTCGGGATGCTGCTGTTGAAATTCAGCCCGTAATCGGTCTAAGTTGCGTTTTAAGGCAGTCAGAGAACTGGTTTGTTCCAATTTTTTAACCGCTTGGGTGAGACGTTGCAGATAGGGCTTGACAATTTGTTTGTTTTGTTGTTCTAATGTTTTGACTCGTTGGGCTAAGGGTTCCATTTCTGTTTTTATTTGGAACTGGAATTCAGCCAAATTCAGAGATGGGGGGAGGGTTTCCTCGGTCCCGGGAGAGTGGGCATATTCTGATTCTGCCCGGGGTTGAGTGGCGAGTTGGTCTAACTGTTCCTGCATTAATAAAAGGCGGACATTCACCGTCTCCCAGTCATCTTCGCGGACGGCAGTTTTTTCGAGGCGTTGGGTGAGGGTTTGCACCTGAGAAATTGCCTCATGTAAAGGATGCAGATTCACCTTTTCCACGGGGGGTTGTTGGCGGATGGCAGTTTGGAGAGAGTCCACCATCTGACGGACATCCGCGATCGCCGAGGTGGTTTGTTGTGCGGTTTCCTGTTGCGATCGCATTCGATTGGACAAATTTAGACTTAACGCCAAGGTGAGAGGCACCGCCGCATAGACGACTTGTCCGGAAATAGCTGCCACGACGGTTCCCACGGCGGATCCGGCAACACAAGTGCCTTCAACTAGGGTTTGCCAGGGATAGGAGTTGAGATTGCCCCTAAAACTTTGACTGGAAGGTTTTATCGTTTGCATGATTGGTGGTAGGATGCCCGGTTTTGCACCAATTATAGTCACTTCCACAAAAAAGCGGGAATTTTTTATTCGGGCTAGTACCCGGCACCCGTCAACGGTGGGGCTATACGGACGAAGCCCGCCTGCGCGGGCTAATACAGTAATTGGAGGGTGGAAAAAAGCCCCCTTTGCTCCTTAATAAATGTAGAGGCGATTCGCGAATCGCCTCTACAGGATGATTTTAGAACCCCGGTTTCGGGTCCCCTGAATCTCAGGGGACATCCGAGGGATTACTCTGCACTCGCCAAGGCAGTTAGGGCCGCGATCGCCTCTTGGTGATGGATGGCATCTCCTTGACGAGAAAACAAATTCGCTGCCGTTTGTAAATCCCCGATCGCCCCTTGGCGATCGCCCATTTCTGCCCTCGCCCGACCCCGATAGTTATAGGCGCTGGCATACTTCTCATTCAGACTCAGGGCTTGGGTAAAGTCCTCAATTGCCCCATGATAATCCGCCCCGGCAGACCGGGCAACCCCCCGATTTAAGTAGGCGACAGCATCATCGGGTTTCAGACGCAAGGCTTCGGTATAATCGGCGATCGCCCCAGCATAGTCCCCTTGGTTATACCGGGCTAATCCTCGGTTATTGTACGCTACCGCATCCTGGGGATTCAGTTGAATGGCGCGACTGTAATCCTCTGCCGCTTGTTGATAATTCCCCAAACGTCCGTAGGCTTCTCCGCGATAGAAATAAGCCCCTGTCTGTTCCGGCGCTTTCAGGATGGACTCGGTGTAATCCCCAATTGCCCCGGTATAATCTCCCTGGTTAAACCGGGCAAATCCTCGGTTAAAATACACCACTGCTTCATTGTCATTCAGTTCCAGCGATCGCGTATAGTCGGAAATTGCCCCGGCAAAATCACCGATTTGGAACTTTGCCAATCCGCGATTATTATACGCCGTCGGCTGATTGCCATCAATCTGCAATGCCCGAGTATAATCATCAACCGCCCCTTCGTAATCCCCAATATCCAACCGCTCAAATCCGCGATTGTAATAGGCGCTGGCATTGGCAGGATTCAGCAACGGTTCACTAAAGCGCTCAATCAACCCGTGAATAATCTTCGGATCTGTCGTCCGTAATCCCACTTCCCGTTCCGGTAGGGCATCACTGCTACTCAGGAAATGATGGGTGGCTAACATTGCCCATTTGTCATCGCACACCAAAAAGTTTTCATGGGTGCCGAGGACTTTTAATTGCAGGCGATCGCCATATTGACTCCGCAGATGTTCCAAATCATTCAAGGCATCATATAACCCGCGTTTCGCCATCGGGTCCAGTTGCCAATGTTCATTAATCCGAATCGGGAATTCTCCGGCTTCAATATCCCGCAGATGTCCCCAACCGATTTCGACTTGAACACCCTGTTGCAGCAGTCCTTCCAATTTTTGTAACAGCGTACCATCCAATCCCGCCCGACTGACCCAAGGACAGACTAAAATCAGACGATGTTGAGCGGTATCGATCGCCTCTTCCAGTTGGGCTCTAATCGAGGGTCGGTCAAATACCAACTCATACTGATGGGCTTTAATCCCTTCCAGTAAGGATTCGATTTGATAGAGTTGCTGGGCGATCGCCGGAGAAATTAGGGATTGCAGATGACCGCTTTCTGGGGCAGTGTGAGGCACTTCTGGATGATTGGCCAGGGCTTTAAGTTGCTGACTCAGTTGCTCAATCTGCGGTTGCACTGAAACTTGTCCCGGGCGATTACGCCACTGTTCCAGTTGTCCTTCCAGTTGTCCTAAAGCCGCTTCTAACCGTTCGATTCTCTCCGGTGTCACATCGGATAAATGACCGATGGATTCGCTCACTTGCGCCAGGGCCGATCGCAACTCAGAAATTTCCAGTCGCAGGACATCGATCGCTTCGCCATCCCCTTCCTCTGTCGTGGATTGGCTGGGATTGGGCAATTGTTCCAATCGCCGATCCAGTTCACTCACACTGGCAGTCAGGCTTTCAATTTGCTCCAATTCTGGACGAGAATTGAACTGTTCTAGCAGTTGGTGGATTTGGTGAGTCACCTCACTGGATACCGCATTGGGAACGCCACTCCCTTGCCATTCCAGTTGTTCCCGCAGACTCTGCACCTCTTGGCGCAAGGCATCCCGTTCTTGCGGCAGGGTTTCGTCAATGCGTGAGTTCAGTTCGCTGACGATGCTATCCAGTTGACTGAGGCGACTGCTCACTTCACTCGGGTTTTCCAGGGAGGTGGTGAGTTCTCGCACTTCTGCCAGGTTGGCGGTAACGTCCTGCAGTGCTTGATTCAGTTGTTCTACATCGGATTGAG
>JAABSJ010000323.1 GCA_011390515.1 Oscillatoria sp. | reverse complement strand
GCGCCCCTGGGGCGCAAGCATTGCGCCCCTACATTGACTTCGTTGAGCATTCACTACGAACGAACGTTTTGGAGATTTTATTTTTTGGAGTTCCCTTAAGAGGCGATCGCCTGCCAAGTTTCTCCGGTGAATGCAGTGACTCCTCCACAGCACAACCGGCAAACCATGATTTCTAGGAATAAAACATCTCCAAACCCTTGCTTTGGGAACATATCTAAGGGTTGTGACGGGTGGATTTTTGATGAATTGATGGGTATTTCATGACCCACTTAGAGGTGAATTACCTCAGTCTATTGAAGGTATAAAACTCGAACAAACCACTTAAAATAGCGATTTTTTTATAGAAATTTAAAATATTTATCTCCTCAATTTAAAGTATTTTATTGTAGAATAGAAAATATCAAAAAATTATGAAGTATCATGAAAATAGCCCAGATTGGCCTATGAAAAAACACTGAAGCCGGTAGGGGGAGGTGCAGGGTCATCCAGGAGGTCTGTCCAACTTTTGCCCACTGAACAAGGCCACCGCAGGAAGGGGAGATGGAGGATGGGTAAGACCTAGCCGATCGCGCAAAACTAACCCCTCTAAGGGTATAAATATGGATTAAAGATGAACTTTTCAAAAAAAAAGAGTATCTTCTTGATCGCGAACCAAAGAAATATAGAGGATCGGACCCTGAACATGAGATTATCTTGGCGCTGGTTTTTACTGTCTAGCTTAATGAGCTTAACCCTCGCGATCGGCCTCCAGAATCCCTCGCAAGTGGCCCATTCCCAAATCCAGCCTCCCGCAACCGAGCGCCTGAACCCCCAATCCGGACCCAGCTTTATTTTAGACAAAACCCTGGAAGGACATACCAGTTGGGTAAAGACCCTAAAATTTAGTCCCGATGGCAGCATCCTAGCCAGTGGCAGTCGAGATAATACCATCAATCTCTGGAACTGGAACAGTGGGGAATTGATTCGCACCCTATTTGGACATTCGGCAGATGTCAATTCCCTCGCGTTTAGTCCCGATGGACAAGGGTTAGCCAGTGCCAGTACGGATCTCACTGTCAAGTTGTGGGATGTGAATCAGGGCATTTTAACCGGGACGCGATTGGGTCATACCTTTGCGGTTCATGGGGTCACCTTCACCCCTGATGGACAAACCCTCGCCTCTGCCAGTGCCGATCGCAGCATCATCCTCTGGGATGTCACCACAGAACGAGAAAGGCGGACCCTCAATTGGCATTCCAGCTTTGTCTGGGCAGTCGCCGTCAGTCCCGATGGCAATACCCTGGTAAGTGGGGGTTACGATAACACCATCCGCTTTTGGAGAATGCCCAGGGGGAAAAAGTGGCGCTCCATTGAAGGGCATTCTAGCCCGATTACCGCGATCGCCTTTAGTCCCGATGGACAAACCGTCGCCAGTGCCAGTGCCGATCACACCATCAAGTTATGGGATGTGAACACCGGATCTTTGAAAAGCACCTTAACGGGTCATTCAGATTGGGTCCTAACGGTGGCATTTAGTCCCGATGGTCAACTGCTCGCCAGTGGGGGTGCCGATCGCACCCTGCGCCTGTGGAATGTCGGAAATGGTTCCCTGCGAACCCTCTTTAACAATCATCAAGGGAGAGTTCTCTCCGTTGCCTTTAGTCCCGATGGACAGGCCCTTGCCAGTGCCAGTGCCGACCAAACCATTAAAATTTGGCGAGCTACGGCTCCATAAAATCGGTCAATTTTCAACGAACAAACCGGCATATTTCTCCCGATAGGCAGTCCTGGCATTTTCTCGGAACAAACCCGAATAATTCTCCTCTTGATGCCGTCTAACTAGAAACAAAAGCATCCCGGCTTTTACTGCATCTTTATATTTTTACGTTAAATTAAAGGGGTTTTAGGGGGGATAACACTTAAAGCATCAAAAGTTGATTTGAGGGGAACCAGAAACAGCCATGAACCTATGGGAAAGCCTAGATATGGCCACTAAAACCCTAGTGGCCAACAAAACCCGCAGTACCCTCACCATGTTGGGGATTATTATCGGGAATGCTGCGGTGATTGCTACCGTTGGGGTGGGGTCAGGCGCGCAAAATTTTATTGGGGGACAAATAGAATCCCTGGGAACCAATGTATTGATTATTGCCCCAGGAAATCGGAATAGCCGAAGATTAGGAGGACCGCCACAAACCTTGGTCTTGGACGATGCAGAGGCGATCGCCTCCCAAGTCCCGGGGATTAATGGGGTCTCTCCAGAACTCAACGGCAGCGAACTGGTGCGCTATGGCAATCAAAACTTTTCAGCCTTAATATTTGGCACCCTGCCAGATTTTCTCAACGTCCGCAACTTTGAGGTGGAAACGGGACGATTTTTCAATGAATTAGATGTTAAACGCAGCAATCCCGTGGTGGCGTTAGGTTCAGATTTAGCCATTGCATTATTTGGGGACAGCAACCCCATTGGAGAAAAAGTCCGCATCAAAAATGTCAGTCTAGAAGTGATTGGGGTGATGAAACCCAAAGGAGGATCCTTTGGGACGAACTACGACGAAACCGCCTTAATTCCCATCACGACTATGGCGAATAGAATCCAGGGACGGCAATCGCCTTATGGACTGCCACTTTCTTTCATTTGGGTGGGGGTCGCCAATGAAGAAGGGATGGGAATGGCGCAGTTTCAGATTGAAAATTTGCTGCGTCTGCGCCATCGGATTACGGACGAAGATGATTTCTTCGTTCAGAATCAGCAAGATTTAATGAATACCTTTGATGCGATTACCGGGGCGTTAACGGTGTTACTCGCAGCAGTGGCGAGCATTTCCCTGCTGGTGGGTGGGATTGGGATTATGAATATTATGTTGGTGTCGGTGACAGAACGGACTCAGGAGATTGGGTTACGCAAGGCGATCGGGGCAACTCAGCAAGATATTTTAATTCAGTTCATTATAGAAGCAGTGATTCTCTCGGTAGCGGGGGGTGCAGTCGGTATTGGTATTGGGATGGGGGGGATTTTTTTGATTGCCCTAGTCACGCCCTTTGAGGCGGGAGTTTCCGGAATGGCGATCGCCCTGGCAACCACCGTCTCTGGAGGCATCGGCTTATTTTTTGGCGTGGTTCCGGCCCGTCGTGCAGCCCAACTGGACCCGATTGTGGCTTTAAGAAGTGAGTGATTTGTCATGGGTTGTTGGTCATTGGTCCTCGTGAATGGGCTGCTGCCGCGTCACTAGGAAACGACTGAAGTCGTTACTACGAACTAAGAAAGGAAACGACTGAAGTCGTTACTACGAACTAAGAAAGGAAACGACTGAAGTCGTTACTACGAACTAAGAAAGATAACGACTGAAGTCGTTACTACGAACATTTTCCCTATCAACAAATGACCAATGACCAATGACCAATGACCAATGACCAATGACATTTGTGAAGCTGTTAATTTACTGAATTAAAGATTACTATGAACTCTCAAAATCAAGTCCAATCCACTCTACCGATTCCCGAAGAAAAATCAGCCATTGTAGAACTCAAAGATGTTTACAAGATTTATGGGTCTGGGAATACAGAAGTGCAAGCCCTTAAAGGGGTGAATTTAACGATTCATGAAGGGGAATATTGCTCAATTATGGGGGCATCCGGTTCGGGAAAATCTACGGCCATGAATATTATTGGCTGCTTGGATAGACCTAGTAGCGGATATTATTACCTGGATGAAGTAGATGTTACTCAAATGGAAGATGCGAATTTAGCCAAAATTCGTAATTTAAAATTAGGATTTGTTTTTCAACAATATCATCTGTTACCGCAACTGATCGCTTTAGAAAATGTGATGTTGCCGATGGTTTATGCGGGAATTTCTGCCTCGGAACGGCGCGAACGAGCGAGGGAGGCATTAACGCGAGTTGGTTTAGAAAATCGGATGAATAATAAGCCGAATCAGATGTCTGGGGGACAACAACAACGGGTGGCGATCGCCCGGGCGATCGTCAACCAGCCTGTTTTACTTTTAGCGGATGAACCCACCGGCGCTTTAGATACCAAAACCACGGAAGAAGTCATCCATATTTTTTCAGAACTGAATGCCAGTGGCATGACCATTGTCATGGTCACCCACGAACCGGAAGTCGCCCGCGCCAGTAAACGAATTGTCATGTTTCGTGATGGAGAAGTCAT
>JAABSJ010000322.1 GCA_011390515.1 Oscillatoria sp. | reverse complement strand
TGAAATTTAGAGAGAATCTTGAGTTTCCATCCCCTTTATACCAGAGTCGGCGATCGGTTAAGTCACGGTTAAAACCCGGGTTTCATTACCAAATCCCTGCCAATTAGCACCAAATCTGGGCTAGAAACTCGGTTTCTGGTCGTTTTTATTTAATACCTAGCCCGATGCCCGGGGAGATGGATTTGACCGTCTTGATAGGCGATCGAGGCAATGATATGATTAAAAACTTGACCGATAAAAAAAGATAACCCACTCAGCATTGCTCCGGTCCTGGATTGTCTGGATTGGCAGACTTTTGGCCTTAAAAATCACAGAATTAAGACCCGAAAAATCGGTAGAATCATCTACAGTAATGCCAAAGTGGTGAAGTCGTCGAGCGATTAATAGGTGAGATTTCCATGACCATGACAAATCGAGTCGGGAACACAAGGGGGCCTCTCAGGGTCAGGCGTCCCTTTTCTATGTCGAAGCAGGCGGTTCGTCCAGAGATGCCGCCTGCAATGGATCTAGCGCCGCTCACCGCCCTGTGCGCGAGGATCGCTGGACAAAGTACCCTGATGCTGGTAATGCTTTTGCTGTCCGTGGGTGCAGCGACGGCACAACGTCCGACCCCTCCCCCTCCACCCAGACCCCTGGTCCCGGTTGAACAGACTCCGGCATCCTCCACCCCGGAAGCGGCCAATCCGTCCCCCTCGGCTGACCCCACCCCACCGGCTGAAACCACTCCGGCAGCCACAGCGGAGAATGAGACTGAGGATGAGCCGGAGAATGCCCCGGAATCAGAAGCGGCCCAGCAAGAGGTGTTACAACAAACTTCAGAACTCGATCCAGCCATTCAACAGCAGATCCAATCGGAAGTAGACCGGGCCTTTATGCGGACCATGAGTCCCTTAGCTGCTGCGATCGCCGGATTAGTGGTTCTTCCGGTAGCAGCAACCTTGGGCGGAATTTGGCTGCTCAGAAAAAGCGTCGCCAATCAGGTCGCAAGTGAGGTGAGAGAACAATTCGGACAAACCCCTCCTTCACAACTTCCCGCCTCACAAAAGGGGGGAGGATTGGTGAAAAGTGAGAAAGGCGGAATGCCTCTAGCTCTCTCAGAAGAACCGAAGAGTACCGCTCAATTAAACGAGTTGATTTCAATGGCCTTAGCGACTCAAAACCTAATTTCAGAAGCTCGCACCACCCTGGAAGAGTCGATGAAAATGCAAAATCGGATGGAAGAACCCTTCCAGGAAATCTTTGGCATTTATGTCAAGCAAGGCAATGAGCTATTTCGGGAAGGGAAATATGAAAATGCCGTGGAGATGTATGACAAAGCAACGGAAATTAATCCCGAGTGTTATGAAGCGTTTTTAGGTCAGGGAGTCGCCTATACCCGATTGGAACGCTACGACGAGGCGATCGCAGCTTATAACAAAGCCATTCGCACCAGTTCGGACAAAGCCGATGCCTGGTACGGAAAAGCGCGCTGCTATGCCTTGAAAACTGATACAGATATGGCAGTCGATAACCTCCGGCAGGCCATTTCTCTCAATCCCGAAATTAGAGAAATGGCTCAACATGAGTCTGACTTTAACTCCGTTCGCGAGACAGAACTCTTTGATAACTTGATGCGTTCTTAAATTCAGGACATAGCGGGGGATAAACTCCCAGGTTGTGTTGAGGAACCGGCTGGGGATAGCGCCACTACGGCGGGGGTTCAAACCCCCGCCTAACAGCTCAAGTCGGTTGAAACCGACTGAAAGTCTTATGGTGTAGTGTTTTTAGTTTTTAACACCCTGTAGAGGCGATTCGAGAATCGCCAGTCCATAATTGAGGGATAAATCCCAAAGCAAGCTATGTTAATTCCAGGGGACGGTTGACTCGAATCAATTTACCCTGTAAGGATTCCTCCTCAGAAATTGCCTGATCAATCCGCTGTGCCAGTCTCTCAAAATTTGGATCTTCCGTGCAGACAACAATACCTGCATGGTTCGGTTGCACGCGATGCAGCTTGATGTAATCTCGACGATTTCCCGTCAAAACCGCGCGATCGCATTCTATAGAAAAAGCCAAGACTTCTGCATCGGGAATCCCCAAATTGGCTTTTCCGGCTTCCCTCACCGTCAACAGATCATGTCCTAAATTCCGTAATAATTCTACAACGGGGAGAGGAAAGTTTTCATCTACATAAAAACGTGCCATTCTCTAGTCTTCTTTGTCCCCTTGCATTATTTCTTCATTTTCTTGGATAGCACGTTCAATTTCCTCCGGATGTGCCTCAGCATAAGCCCAAACATTGACTAAATCTGCCGCAGTCAGATGGGGAAAGGCTTCAAGAATAACGCGATCGCCAGCCCCAAGACGACGATAATTGATCACAGACCAAAGGGGAATCCGGGTATTGGCAATACAAGCATCTCCCCCACAAACCCCGGGAGTTTTGGTAATGCCTAGGGAACCATTGCCTAAAGTTTGGATTAAAGTCTGGATAGCCTCCGCTTTTTCCGCTGGTGTTAAAGCCAGCAGTTGAGTTCTTAATTCAGCTATTGTCATGGTTTATTTTACTCTTTAAATTAATTGTAGCATTTAGCATTTCCCCGAGTTATTCGCGTACAATTTGGGAGTGCAGTAAAGGAAGCTATGCCCTAGGCTTTGCATCCTTCCCCAGCCCTAAATGTAGGGGCGATTCGAGAATCGCCAGTCCAGAATTCACAGATAAATCCTCAACCCCAGTTAATTCCAGCACTTCCCCAGCCCTAAATGTAGGGGCGATTCGAGAATCGCCAGTCCTAAATGTAGGGGCGATTCGAGAATCGCCAGCCCTAAATGTAGGGGCGATTCGAGAATCGCCAGTCCTAAATTCACGGATTTATCCCCAAACCATGTTAATTCCAAGACTTCCCCATATTTTCCGACCCCGCCCTAAATGATGCACTGGCGATTCTCGAATCGCCCCTACAGGCGGTTACAAACGCCTACCGGACTTTTCCAAATGACAATCTGCATCATTTCATAGCTCCCACCCTAATAAATGGGTATGATAAACATCATAATCCCTCAAGCCAAGGGAGCTTACCCCTATGTTCACTCAGACCTTCACCCCTAAACTTTGCACCGGCTTTGGTTTAGCCCTACTCGCCCTAGGTTTAGCCAGTTGCGGCGCACAAACCAGCAACAGTGCCGTTGCCACCCCGCGCTTCTTCTGCGAACAAGACGCCCAAGGCACCTACACCACCTACGCCGAAACCCCCCGAGGAAAACAAGCCATCATCCGCTGGAAATCCGAATATTTCACCGCATCCGGCTGGACTCCCCAAGCCCGTTGCCAAGAAGTTTCCCCCAAATTTCAACAAGCTGCCGATAATAACCAACTCAATTACATCACCAACGATACTCAGAATAATTTACCCGTCGTTTGTGCAGCCATTAACGATAACGAACGATGCGGCTTAATGTTATTTACCCTGCGATCGGAAGATAACCCCAAAACCATCCGAGAAATGTTAATCGACATGGGTAAAGGCAGCGCCATGAATCCCATTCCGCAAAGTGGCAGTTTTAAAGTCCATATTCCCCTGAGCGAAATTCTCCAAAATGCTCCCCTTGAATAACCTTCAAATCCGGGAGAATTAAAACCTTTCCAGATTCTCCCTCCCCGGCTACCAGTCAACCACTACCGGAGGAAAACGTGATTAAAAAACCCTCAGAACTGCTCCTCATGGGTGCGCTACTCTTGCTCACCCCCACCCTGCATAGCTGCCAAATCCCCACCGGGATTTCCCAAGCACAAATTAACCCCAATTTATCCCAGGAAGAGTTGCACCAACTCGCCCGCGCCATTACCGTCAAAGTCATGGGCGGTGAGTCCGCAGGTTCCGGAACCATCATCAGAAAAGTCGGCTCAACCTATACCGTCGTCACCAATCAGCACGTCTTGCGGGCAGTCCAAGCCGGGAATAGCCAACCCTCAGACCCCAACTTTGTCCCAAATATCCGCATCCAAACCCCAGACGGCTTAGATTATCCCGCCACCCTCGTTAACCGTGACAACATCGACTTTCAGGATAACGATTTAGGCTTGCTGGAGTTTAACGCCGATCGCATTTATGATGTCGGAACCTTCACGAACCCCGATGTGAGATTAAAAGCCGGAGAAAAAGTCTGGGCCGCCGGTTTTATCGCCGAAACCCCCACCCCCACCAGCATCGTCACCGAAGGACAAATCTCTCTCATCCCCGACCAAGCC
>JAABSJ010000032.1 GCA_011390515.1 Oscillatoria sp. | reverse complement strand
TGAATGAATACATCTACTGTTGTAGCAGGAGGGAACAGGGAACAGAAACAGGGAATCACGAACCCATCCGACCCATTCTCCCAGAAAGAGAAAAACACCGTAGGGAGGAGTTAATCTAAGGTTCCCACTTCCCACAGCTTCACTGTTCCGTCTGATGAAGCCGAGACCACCATCGTGCCATCCCCATTAAACTCCGCACTGAAGACCGGACCCGAATGAGCCTCAAGGGAGTGGAGGAGTTCCCCACTGCTGACATCCCACAGCTTCACGGTTCCGTCTGATGAAGCCGAGACCACCTGAGTGCCATCCCCATTAAATTCCGCCGTCGTGACCCAAGCCGAATGAGCCTCAAGGGAGTGGAGGAGTTCGCCACTGCTGACTTCCCACAGCTTCACTATAGTGCCATCAGGAACAGGGCGACGAATGACAGTCTGGCTCCATGCCATCCGAGGTGGGGTCGCAATTGGGCTCGAATTTCGCTAATTTGGCTCATGAGGGTTTGGTTTGGGTTGTGCTAATTTCTATAAAACCCTCTCTCTACATCTTTTTCAAGCTTTTTGTCCCGTACTGAGACAACATCTATCTGGAGGGGGATTTACTCCTATAAATTAGGTAATTTTTCGCTAAGAATGAAGGAAGAAAAATCAAGGCTGACTTTTCCTCCTTCATCCCTCCTGGGGCGGCCTTTTTCCCTTCGCAGTAATGGCGTCTGGGTCATATTTCCGGATTTTAAGTTCTAGATTTGAAAATTTTATAATCCCCTTGATTTTCTGGCGAATAAATTTAATTTAACTTATCTAAATCCTTAAAAACTTAAGTGTTATCCCCGATAAAAAACTTTAAAAGTTTGATTATCCTAATATAGCGGTCCTATCTCAGTTGTGGAAGACGTCGGCGGCCCCCAACCGACGGCGGCCCAGAACGGGAGAGGGGAGCAAGAAATGTTACAAATCATTTAGGATTGCTATATAGCGGTTCGGTGGACTCATGCCCTCACCCCAAACATCTCCCCCTTTGGGCCTCCGTCGTCCAAGGGGTGAGGGCTGTACCGGATATTCATGAGAACCGCTATAACAGGGTCACCCGGAATTCATTTAAAATTATTCTCTACCTCAGCAAGCTAAGGCTAGTTTTTAGAAATATTTGAATCAAACTTTTCCCAAATCAGGGGCGATTGGGTCCCAACATGGGACAAAAACGGGAAAATATTACGGTCACAATTAAACATTTAAAAAAATATGACTGCGCCTAAATAAACTCTCGGCTCAGTAAAATTTGCGTGGGTATAAAGCGAGTTTTTGTCTGGTGATGGGTTGATATTTAACGTTGCTGATTGAACAATAACTCAGGGTGTAATCTGAAACATTCATTTTTAGATCTAGCTTTAATTCCTTCATTGAATTTGCCGGAAAATTATTATAACCATTGAAAAGCTAACTATAGAAAGATGCAATAGCGAGACAGTATTGGGTTCAAAAATTCTCGTATTCATTCAGCTATTGCCTAAATTTTGGCTGGAAAATAGGGGTTTTTTGGACATGGAATAGCACTTATTCAAGTTGAACTGGAGGAATTCCCGTGGAAGGATTTTTAGAGTTAAATACCTTTGCCGTCCTTGTAGATGAGACGGACTATTTAACAGCTAATCCGGACGTCAAAGTTGCGGTAGAGAGTGGGATATTTACCTCGGGATTAGAACATTTTCAAAGGCATGGAAAACAGGAAGGCCGTCAACCGATCGCCGGATACAATACCGCTTACTTTTTAACGGACAATGCCGATGGGGTTGTAGCGACTAACCAAGCGGATTTTCTTCTCGCACTGGATGGAGACGATCGCCTTTTCGGATTAGAAGGAAATGACTTTATTAATGGCAATCAGGGAGATGACTTCATCAATGGCAACCAAGGCCATGATACCCTTCATGGGGGACAAGGGAATGATGTGTTGCGAGGGGGTCAGGAAAATGATTTCCTATTTGGAGACTTAGGAGATGATACCCTTTATGGGGATTTGGGTGCGGATACGTTAACTGGCGGCAGTGGCAATAATGTGTTTGCGATCGCCAGGAGAGATGATTTCCCCGGTTTTCGGTCAACCGGCAGCGCCAACTTGCCAGAAGCGGACTGGATTATGGATTTTAAACACAATCTTGATCGCATTTACCTAGAGGGTGGACTGGCATTTGAAGACCTGCATATTTTTCAGGGGACAGGTGCTTATGCTAGTCATACCATCATTCAAGATAGAATCACCGCTGACTATTTAGCAATCTTAAATGGGGTCGATTTCACCACCCTAGATCGGAATGATTTTATATCCCTTTCTCCCCCCTCTTCTTCTGATCCAGAGATTGTGTTTGCACCCACGCCATCTGTCGGAATCTCTAATCCCGAACCCACACCCACTCCGGAACCCACCCCGGACCCCATCGTGGAACCCACACCCACCCCGGACCCCATCGTGGAACCCACACCGGAACTCACACCAGGCGCGGTGGGATTTAGTGTACCGATCTTTACGATAAAAGAAGATGGCACAGCGATCGCCGCTGTCACTGTTGTTCGGACTGATGGCAGTGATGGCGCAATTAGTGCCGATCTGATCCTCAGCGATGGCACCGCAACTGCACCCGCCGATTACACCAATCAACCCATCACCATCACCTTTGGCGCGGGAGATATTACCCCTAAAACCGTCCCGATTACCATCATTGATGATACCGAAGTCGAACCCACAGAACCCCTCAATTTATCCCTGGGAAATCTCTCCGGTGGTGTAGTATTAGCAACTCAAAATACCGCCATTTTGGAAATTTTGGACAATGATAATCCTAATAATTTAGAACTCACCCAGGCAACCTATCTCGGAGGTGCTGGAAATGACGAAGCGAATGCTGTGGGGATTTCTCCGATTGATCGCGCCATTACTGTTGCGGGTAATTTAAACGGGATGGCGCAACTCCTGCGATTTTCTGATCGCGGCGATACCCTCCTATCGCAAACAGATTTAGGCGGGACTGTCAAGGATTTAGATATCGATCGCGACAGTGGAGAAATTGTCACCGCTGGGGATTTTGGGATTAAAGTATTTGACAGTACCGGCACTAATCTGCTCTGGTCCCAAGCGGGAACGGTGGATCGAGTTGCAGTCGCCAATAATGGTGCGATCGCGACTTTAAACATCGCCACAGATACCGTCACCCTCTGGAGTGGAACTGGCACTCCCCTCGCCTCCACCACCTTAACTGGCAGCGATATTCGTCCCTCGGATATTGCCATCAACCCCCTGAATAATCAGGTTTATGTCACCGGATTTAATCAAGTTTCCGCTGACTTGCAAACCCCCTTTATCCGAGGATTTGATACCAACTTAAATCTGCTGTGGAATACCTGGGATTACAGTGCCACTCAAGTCACATCCCAAAATTTAGGAGCAGATACTCGGGGAGAACAGCTCACCATTGCCGATGATGGTACTCTCTATTTCCTCGGCAAAACTGATGGCGGAAATAACGTTTTTACTCGGGATGAGAATACGATTACCACGAACCTTGGCAGTCGGTTAATTCAGCAGGACGAGTATAATAATTTATCCGGCGCTGGCAGTGGGTCATTTACGTTTTTTGCTAAAATTGATAGCAATACCGGCATCATTGACCGGGGTCAATTTATCGCCACTCGCCTGAGTAATGGCAATGCCAATAGTTTCAATCCCAATTCTATTGCTGTCGATGAATCGGGAAATGTTTACATTGGCGGTGGTGCTGCTGCCTCTATCCAAAACCGGAATTTAAAAACCATTAATGGGGATCCGGTGGGGAATTATACCCTCGGGGAAATGGCAGTGTTGGGAGTTTCCGCAGATTTTACCACCCGCAAATTCTGGACTCCGTTAACTGAATCGGGTGATCTCAATGGGTCCTCGGGAACGGTCAATTCTTTTGCCGTGGCAGGCGATCGCGCGGTGATTTTTGGAACGGTTAATAATCCTGGTGTGGCGACAACCTCCAATGCTATCAATCCCAATCCATTAGGGGGAACCGATGCCTATTTAGCAACTTGGGTGGTTTAAACAATTCCAAGACTCGTCAGGAATTACAAAGGGAGGGACAAGGCAATGTCTTGTCCTTTTTGGCTGTTTTAAATCAAGTTCTAGGGTCAATCAAGTGGGTTTATAAGGGTGATTTTATAGGGGGTTTAAATCATGATGACCAGAGAATGTAAGAGTGGGAGCGTCTCGCTCCCGCTCCTCCATGAGGAATTACATGAGGATTTTTTTGAGTTATTTAGGGTCGCTATGGATAACTTTCACAATTTGAGGAACTTGCAATCTCGCTATTTTATCGCTTCCTGCTACAACGTCCGAAGTAAATAACTGCTGCGCGAACTCTGCCACATTGTCAGGACCCGATGCTTGCAAAGCCCGTAAAATTTCTTGGCTTTCCGTGAGTAAATTTTCCACATTTATGGTATAATATTCCGGCGAATAATAGCCTAATCGACTTATCCCTTCTCCCAATAAAATCGCCGCACCTCGCCAGTTTAAATTTCCCAAATGATAAAGGGATACGGCAATTTGTAGCACCCCTTGATAAAACTTTTTGTCCGGTTCTACTGCATCCATCCATAAGGCTTCTAAGGTGTCATGGCAGGCATAAAAATCTTGAGCATTAAATTGGTCTACTGCTTGCCAAAATTCTTCAGGAATCCCATCGGTCATGGTATTTAATTCTATAAATTGAACCCGGATTAGAGGCGCTCCAAGCTACAAGTTTTCGCAGAATGGAGTGTCTATTGTTGTATTTTATCCCATCAGGCGATCGCTGAACAGGCCCTCCCAACGCCGGTCCCCCATGAAACCTTCCCCCCTATGATTTCGGCTCTGGGCCTGCTAAACTTTCTCTGAGACGGGAGGATGGGTTGCCAGAGTGGAACCCATGCTGTATGTTTGGACAGAAATATCCTACTCTAGGCTATAGCGATGCGATCGCCCTTTAACCCAACAGCCATACAAGCCATTCATCGCTTTCACAAAGGAAAGAATATGGGATGCCTCTTTTAAAATTAACCCAAATTTGAGTTTGGCATCATAAACTGACAATGACCTCACAATCATCAAACCCTACCCCAACCCCAGTTGACTGATGGAAGAATTGCTAGAACTTAAAGAAAAGCTCCTTCAAGGCGATATTAAAGGCTCTTTAGAACTGGTTGAAGAATTGACAGAAATGGGACGCAAAGACATCATCAAGACTATTCGCAGTTATGCGGTGATTTTACTGATTCATCTGATTAAGCAGCAAGTAGAAAATCGGTCTACTCGGTCTTGGGATGTCTCGATTCGCAATTCTATTTTAGAAATTAAGGAAGAAAATAAGCGCCCCAAATCAGCGGGATTTTACCTATCCGCTGGGGAATTACAGGAGGTTTTAGAGAGCGCCTACCCACAAGCCATTAATAAAGCATCCCTAGAAGTGGAAGAAGGGCGGTATGAGGTTCGGGAGTTAGAAGACAAAGTAAATCGCCCAGAAATTATTGATCGCGCTTTGGGTTTAATTACAGCAGACTCAGAATAAGTGGACCAATCTCCGGGTTGAATTATGGAAGAACTATTAGAACTTAAAGAAAAGCTCCTTCAAGGCGATATTAAAGGCTCTTTAGAACTGCTTGAAGAATTGACAGAAATGGGACGAAAAGACATCATCAAGACTATCCGCAGTTATGCGGTGATTTTACTGATTCATTTGATTAGGCAACAAGTCGAAAATCGGTCTACGCGGTCTTGGGATGTCTCGATTCGCAATTCAGTTCGGGAAATTCAACGGGAAAACAAGCGGCGGAAAGCTGGGGGTTATTACTTGAGTCGGGAAGAGTTACTGGAAACGGTAGAAGAAGCCTATATTAATGCGATTGATGAAGCATCCCTAGAAGTGGAAGAAGGGCGTTACGAGGTGCGGGAGTTAGAAGAGAAAGTAAATCGAGCAGAACTGATTGATCGCGCCTTGGATCTGATTACAGCCGAAGCAGAATAAGTCGGCAAATCTACGGACTTTTGCTCGGGGTGGGAAAAAGGCGATCGCCTCCCCGGGATACTCAAGCATCAATCTGGGATGAATCCTCGACCCCTGAAAATCTCCATTGCCAAGACTGCGATGAGCAAAGCCGGGACTGGGCTGTTGAGGGAGTAAGTTATTCTACTGCCTCAACAGGGGAATACTAGGGAAAGAGTGCGGCTTCTCGAACCAGATTTCTACCCGATCTCAGTGCCCCCGCGATGCAGAGAATATTTGGAACAAAACTTATTATGATGTAGCCTTCTTTAAGCGTACAATGACAATATGAAGAAATTATTTAATTTTTTGGACAGTCAGCGATTTAGGGCTAGAGGCAGAACTAGGTCAGACCGTTAAATTTTTAGAGGATTCTGTTGATCCTAGCCAACCCTAAACCCCGTCCCAATACAAAAACGTTGAGAGAGCTGAGTTTTTTACAAAAATCGAGGGAGCAATGAATGGGATGAACGTTAGCGAATTACTTGAACGGTATGAAATGGGTCAGAGGGACTTTTCTGGGGTGGACCTGAGTGGAGCCGATCTCAGCCGATCCTACCTCGTCGGGATAAATCTCAGCAATGCTGTGCTGCGGGGAACGAATTTGAGTCGGGCAAATCTGACTAAAGCTGACTTGAGTAAGGCTGCCTTGCAATGGGCGAATCTGAGCTATGCCAAGATGGAAAACGCGAAATTGATGGATGCGGATCTGACCAAAGCGGCGCTTTCCGGTGCAATTTTAGTCAAAGCAAAATTACCGAGAGCCAAACTCAGCGCGGCGAACCTCAATAGCACGAACCTCAGAAGCGCCAACCTGCGGAGTGCAAATTTGTCTGGGGCCAATATGGAATGGGTCAATCTGCGAGCGGCTAATCTTACGGGGACCAACCTCAGTTGGGCCATCCTAAATTCTGCCCGACTCAGCGGTGCGATGCTTTATGGTGCGAATTTAAACGGCATTACCTTAGAGGGCGCCTATTTAAACGGGGTGGACCTGAATGGGGTCAATCTCAATGGCATTAATCTCAAGCAAGCTAAACTGAGTAACTCTAATTTAGAGGGGGCGAACCTGATTGCGGCTAATCTGGCTTATGCCACCCTGCGATCGGCGAGTTTAATGGGGGCGGACCTCACTGGAGCCAATTTAATGGGAGCCTCTCTTCAGAAAGCTAACTTAAATTGGGCCTCTTTAAATCGGGCGGAATTGGTGGAAGCGGATCTGAGTCATGCCACCTTGGTGGGAACCAATGTGGAGGGCGCGAATTTTGCCGATGCGGTTTTACCGGAACTGACGAGGCGCTACTTTTATTTAACCACAGGCGGCAGTTCCAGCTATGAATCCGAGCGAGTCGTGAGTGCGCCGATGAGTTAGGGAGTTAACTCCCTGATGGTGAAGCAGCAAGCGGGGGAATCACCGGCATGGCACCGACAGCAGTTGAGGCACCCCCGATCGCCAAAAAAGTCCCGCTCCCTTACGGGTCCTACCCCGGAACAGGGGTAAGAACTCTCGGGATGGTTGTCGGAGATTTTTGGGCGCGCCAGAATAAATGCGATAAAATCCTTTAACAATGAAAAACTCATAACTACCTGCGATTTACCCAATGGGGATGCAACGCTCGCTCTTTCTTCTTGGACTCTCCCTGGTTGTAGCTGTGGGGGGAATATGGGGTTGGGTGGTAGTCGGACTCGACTCCGTAACCTGGAAACTAGCGTTATCAATACCGGCTGGATTGGTCCTGTTTTGGCCGATCGCCCAGCATATTGCCAACCGTTCATTACTCTCGGTGGGAAATAGACGGGAATGCGTGATTGAATCTATCCTCAAGTTCCTGACTAAAATGATCATGGGGGTCAGTGCGGTAACTGGGGTAGGAGCCTTTCTACTCGCCGGGTTTTGGGCCATTACTAGGCGTGGGGCTACCGCCAAAGCAACGGCCCTGTTCGGGTTCCAATCCTTCGCGGTGACCCTCGCGGCTTTGCTCGTGGCGATCGCCTGTCATTATCTGTTTCGCCTCCTCCTCAAAAAATTAAGTGCGGTAGAACTTGATATTCTCTATTTAGCTGGGGCCGGGGCTACCGTTTTAGCCGTGGGTGGAATCATCGCCACTCAAACCTGGATAGGCGTCCTAGAGGAACCTGCTCTATCCCAGAGAATCGCGAATTCTGCCTGGATTGGGGTGGTGGGAGTCGGCTATGCCTGGGTGCAAATTCTCGCCGCTACCCCCAAGGAGAAAAAAGTCGTTGTTCCTGATGCAGTGATGACGGCTTTAGTCGTCATCTGTGGGGCCTTTTTATTTTGGGCCATCGGAAAAGCATCCTTTCCCGTGGCGATCGGGTTCTTGGCTTGGGTGGGCGCGATCGTCTTGGATAAAGAACAGAAAAAGCGAAAATTTTAGATGCGTCATTCCTGTTAAATGTGAAGATAAGAAATAGCAGATCCTCATCCTCTCAGGCGCGGAACTCTGACTGTTATTTGATGAGACCTCTGTGCAAATTCCTCTAATTAGATTTTGCCAGAGGTTAGAAACCCGGTTTCTTGAGAAAATTTCTGCTAATCAGCAACCAATTCGCCACAGAAACCGGGTTTCTTGTCCTACGGATTTAATCCGGAACTGACGCCTTAGAAATTTTTTAACTTTTTTCTCAATCGACGAAACGTACTCCCTTAAAACCTTTGATGTCTTCTACCCACTCCACCGTTACCGTTACCGTTCCGGCTACCACTGCTAACCTCGGGCCTGGTTTTGACTGTTTTGGGGCTGCATTGACCCTGTACAACCAGTTTAAATTTTCAGCGATCGCCCTCAATCCATCCACACCGGACCAAAAAACCCTGCGGATTCTCGTCAAGGGATTAGAAGCCGATCGCGTGATTGCTGATGAAACCAACCTCGTCTATAAAGCCTTTGCTAAATTCTACGCCCATCTCGGCCAATCCCCACCCCCGGTAAAAATCGAGATAGAACTGGGAGTTCCCCTGGCGCGAGGACTGGGAAGTTCCGCAACGGCGATCGCCGGTGGCTTAATGGGGGCCAATCACCTCGCCGGAAAACCCCTGACTCCACTGCAACTGGTGGATCTGGCGATCGACATGGAAAAGCATCCCGATAACGTCGTTCCCGCCTTACTCGGGGGATGTCGTCTGGCAGCATCCATCCCGTCAGAACTGGCAACGGAGGCACAGGGTTGGGAAATCTGTGACGTGCCCTGGCATTCAGAAATTGTCCCCGTGGTAGCAATTCCGGATTTTGAGTTAGCCACCGAAACAGCGCGCCAGGTCCTACCAACCCACTACACCCGGGCGGATGCGATTTACAATACCGCCCATTTGGGGTTACTCCTGCGGGGATTAGCCACCAACAATGGTCAATGGTTGCGCGTTGCCATGAGCGATCGCCTCCATCAACCCTATCGCAAGGATTTGATTCCCGGTTATGATGCGGTTCATGCAGCAGCGTTAAATGCGGGAGCCTACGGGTTGACCATTAGTGGTGCCGGTCCCACCCTGTTGGCCTTATCCTCCCCAGTACAGTCCGCAGATGTGGCGATCGCAATGGTGGAAGCATGGCAGAAAGCCGGAATTAAATCCCACGCGCAATCGGTACAAATTGATATCCGAGGGTCCGTAAGCGTGGAAACAAAAGCTCCCCTGAAAGAACCCGCTAACTTTTCTACCCCGGGATAAGCATTAGAGCGAGCAAGATGCAAAGCCTACGGCATAGCTCCGCTTACCGCACTCCTTAACCCTAAAGTAATGTAGAGGCGATTCGCGAATCGCCTCTACATCATTTAGGGTTCGATGTTATACGGAATTCGGTTGTCAAAGGTCTGTAAAAACCCGCACCCTGAAGGGTGGGGCTATACGGACGAAGCCCGCCTGCGCGGGCTCAAGAGTAAAAACCCGCACCCTTCAGGGTGCGGATTTTTATAGACCTTTTTCTTTCTTAGCCCGCGCAGGCGGGCTTCGTCCGTGTAGCCCCAGGCTTTAGCCTGCGGGTTGTTATAGACCTTTAAAAACCGGATTGCGGATGATTACTAATTATCCACCCGCCAAATCCGGGACAGATGAGAGCGATCGCGATTGGCGGCATTCCACTCCAGGGACTGGCGGAAACTCACCACCATTGCATTCAAATCTTCCATATCAATTAAAAACGCATCGTGACCGTGGGGAGAATTCAACCACCCCAATTCCGAATTCGGAATCAACTCGGCTAACTTCTCCTGTTCCACCGGAGGATAAAGCACATCAGAGTCGATCGCCACCACCAGAGTCGGTTGCTGGATACTGGCGAGTACCGAATTATAATCCCCGATTCCGCGAGAGACATCGTGACTATCCATCGCGTAAGTCAGGGTAATGTAACTATTCGCATCAAAGCGATTCACCAGTTTTTGGCCTTGATATTGCAGGTAATTGACGATTTCCCAATTGCCATCGGCACTCTTGTTGCGCCCGAATTTTTGCTCTAAACTGGCCCAACTGCGATAAGAACACATCGCCATCATCCGCGCCGCAGACAATCCGGCAGCAGGGGGTTGTTCAATGGTGTAATAGCCACCGCGCCAGTAGGGGTCCGCATAAATGGCTTGGCGTTGGGCTTCGCTGAGTCCGATGCACCAGGGAGAATGTCTTCCCGAGGCGGCAAAGGTGGCGATCGCCTCCACTTTTTCCGGATACATCACCCCCCATTCCAGGACCTGCATCCCGCCCAATGACCCCCCGATCGCCAGCTTGACTTTGGCAACTTCCAACTCATCCAGCAATGCCGCCTGGACTCGCACCATATCCCGAATCGTAATCCGAGGGAAATCGGGACCGTAGGGACATCCGGTTTCTGGATTGACCGAGGTGGGTCCAGTGGTGCCGTAACAACTCCCCAGGACGTTGCTGCAAATAATAAAATCTTTTTCCGGATCCAGGGCTTTTCCGGGTCCAAATAAAGGGTCCCACCATTGATCCGCATCCGCCCATCCGGTTAAAGCATGGCAGATCACCACGGCATTATCTCGTTCTGGATTGAGCTTTCCCCAGGTGCGATAGGCGACTTGCACCCCGATCAAAACCTGTCCAGATTCTAGGATAACGGGTTGCGTGAGCTCACAAAACTGGGTTTCCGGGGAAATATATCGGGTTTCATTCATAATCTTTCATCTCTTTTGCTGGCGATCGCATCGTGGGTCAGTGAACAATCGGCTAATAAACGCTCCTGGCGTCTTATAACCGTTAGCGTTGGGCATTCGCTGACGGCTTGTTGCTACCTTCAACCCCTCGCCGGTCACCGAGTCCCCTTAATTTTTGTTGTTCCTATTGTAATCCAATCTCGTTCTGGCTTCTGTTTTTTAGCTCACGAATTGCTCATCCGGTGAGGATTAGGCGGATAAAAGCGGACTAAAAAGGCCCAGTGTTCTGAATGAAGTTCCAGGGGTTAGCGGTGCTTTAATACCAAATCCGGTTCTCTTAAGTCGGTTTTATGTATTAGCCTGCGCAGGCAGGCTTTGTCCGTGTAGCCCCAGGCTTCAGCCTGCGGGTTTTTATGAGTACAGGAGGCTGCATCACAGAGGCGATCGCCTCTGTGAAAGCACCGCTAATCAACCCAGTCACCTGCCAACCCGGGACAAGGTTAATTCCTAAGCCTTTTTAAAAGCTTGGTCGAAATCCGCCTTAATATCCTCAATATGTTCAATTCCCACAGAGACCCGAATCATATCCGGGGTAACCCCAGAGGATAGTTGTTCCGCTTCACTCAATTGTTGGTGAGTCGTTGAGGCGGGATGAATCACCAGAGTTTTGGCATCGCCAACATTAGCTAAATGACTGGCTAACTGCACATTATTGATAAATTCTCGGCCCGCTTCCATGCCACCTTTAATCCCAAAATTGACCACACAGCCAAACCCATTGGTCAGGTATTTTTTGGCTAAATCGTGATAGGGATTTTTCTTGAGTCCTGAATATTTAACCCATTCCACCTTGGGATGCTTGGAGAGCCATTTTGCTAACTCCATCGCATTATCAGCATGACGCTGAACTCGCAGAGAAAGGGTTTCTAAACCCTGTAAGAGTAAGAAGGCATTAAATGGACTCATGGCCGGTCCAAAATCGCGCAATCCTTCTACTCGGGCGCGAATGATAAAGGCAATATTTCCAAATGGACTTTTTGGCCCAAAGGTTTCATAGAAATTCATGCCATGATAACCGGGAGAGGGTTCGGTAAAGATGGGGAATTTGCCATTTCCCCAATCAAATTTACCCGAATCTACAATCACCCCACCAATGGAAGTTCCATGACCGCCAATCCATTTTGTGGCCGATTCCGTAATGATATCTGCACCATGTGCCAAGGGTTTACATAAGTAACCCCCACAACCAAAGGTATTATCTACAATTAAGGGAATTCCATGTTCATGGGCGATATCGGCGATAGCAGAAAAATCAGGAATATTGCATTTGGGATTCCCGATACTTTCTAAATAAATTGCTTTGGTTTTGTCATCGATCGCCTTTCGGAAATCTTCTGGATTATCTCCATCGACAAACTTAACGTTAATGCCTAAACGGGGTAGGGCTACTTTAAATTGATTGTAGGTTCCGCCATAGACAAAGCTGGTAGAAACAATATTATCTCCGGCTTCACATATCGTGGCGATCGCCAAAAATTGGGCCGCTTGACCACTGGATGTGGCTAAGGCAGCTACCCCTCCTTCTAACGCAGCAATCCGCTTCTCAAAGGCATCGGTGGTCGGGTTCATAATTCGGGTATAAATATTCCCGAATTCTTTTAGCGCAAACAGATTTGCGCCGTGGTCCGCGTCATTGAAGACATAAGAAGTGGTTTGGTAAATCGGAACAGCACGGGCATTTGTCCCTGGGGCTGGTTCCTGTCCGGCATGAACTTGTAGGGTCTCAAAGCGGTAGTTCGGCGTTTCACTCATAAACTTGAAAAGTTCCTCGAATTTCTGGTGTTTTTGGCTGATTGGATAGATAATTCATCTAGCGCTAGAGAGTCATACTTGACAAGGATTTGACCCTTCCCTAACCAGCACAAAACATTAAGCAATTATAGGGCTATTTGTTTCGGCTCCGGTGATAATTTTAAAAAACTTAATAAAATCTCAAGGTCCAAGATTTGATAAACAAGTGGGTCAGACCCGCTTTTAGAGGGAATTTTTTAATACAATAGGGCTTACGCATTACCCCTAAATGTAGAGGCGAGAAAGCGAATCGCCTCTACATTTAGGGTGAGTTCTCAAAATATGCGTAAGTCCTGTACAAGAAAAAGCCTCTCTGATGGCAGCAAACCAGGCATCGTGGGGGACCGGCTCCATCTGTGGATCCTCGGCGGTGATGGCGGAAGGGGTAACTGGGGAGACTTCAATTCAGGAATCAACGGGGGCGAGTGTCGAGTTCGATGCCGTTGTCCTAGATTGAATAGAACCCTGAAGGGAATGGATGGGCCTCGGAGAGTTTACCGGACGATGGAGAGTTGATCCACCACTTGCACCCGTCCCCGGCCAAGAGAACGGAGGAGGCGATCGAGACTGAAGCGGTCCTCGTCGCTGAGGGATTCATCTAAAATCGCGGCCATCAGTCCATAGCGATCGGCTTTGGTGATGCAGTGGGTATCTTGGACCGTGGCAAGTAGTTCAGGAATGGCACCGGGGAGCAAGTTGAGGTAATACATCAGCGTAGTTTTGAACTCGACATCTTTATAATCCCGTATTTTTTCGCGATCGTCCGTGATGCTACCGAAGCCTCCTCCGTGATTCTAACGAGGTTTTGATGTGATCTAACCGGATCAGTAGTGGTGATGGCGATCGCCAGGAAAGACTTCCCGGGAATTCGAGGGGCCTTAATCCCCCAACAGGGACTTAAATGTTCAGGATGATAAGCATTTATGCTGGCTTATCAGTCATATTGATGATTTTTACTTAACATCCCTTTTCAAAACTTTACATCGCTTCATAAACTAAACGAGTAGGCAGTAAGTATTTATTACCATCTCTCTATGTTCACCCTAGACTTGAACTGGCTAACCACTATAATTCTTTTCCCGCTCCTAGCGGCCTTAGTCATCCCGGCCCTCCCGGATCAAGAAGGTAAAACCATTCGCCTCTACAGCCTAGGCGTCGGCTTAATCGAACTCGCCGCTCTCTAAAACTTACTCAAACTTAATCATTTGATGCTTAGTTCCTAGCTTGGATCTTCCAAGACCTTTCCATCACTAGGCTTACAAGGCTGAACTATCCGCGTTTTCCAAATTAATTGACGCATTTAAGTAATTTTAAGAAACTTTGGTTAGAAATTCAATACCTTCGCCAATTTAATGGTCAGTGGCTTCATGGGAATGTTGATGGATACAGCCGACCGGCTGGATAAGCGTTTCAAAATCTGACCCAATAAAACTGGGTCAGGTTTTTCCTTAAGGGAACTCCAAAAAATAAAATCTCCAAAACGTTCGTTCGTAGCCCCGTCAATGTCGGAGTAAATGCTTGCGCCCTTGGGGCGCAAGCATTTACTCCGACACATACCTTCCTTTCAGTTGAACGTTTGGAGGATTTATATTTTGCAATCCCCTTAAGCGAATCAACCCTACAATTGCTGTTTGAGCCCGCGCTTGAAGGGCTTCGTCCCTGTAGACCCACCCTTGAGGGTGTTGGTTTTTATGTTAAAACCCGAATTCTTAAAGATTGTGTAAAGACAAGGGGTTTGTGTTCCCAAAGCCTGGGTTAAATTTAGCCCGCCTCGGAGGAGGGGGGTTGAGGAGATTCTATCCGTTTAGGCGGTGGGATTTGCCATCCAGCCCGGTGAATCCAGGGGCGTGGTAACAAATAGAGCGCGCTTCTCCCCACTGGGATTAATCCATGCTGAGAATTTTCCTCCTGAAGTATAGATGACAGAGGGCGGAGGGTTATGCTATGGGTTGGTTAAATTGTTTGTAAATCTTCATTTTTCGCTTGGCCATCAGCTATTGGACGTTTTTTTTAAACAGAATCCCCTCAAAACTTCATCCCAATGGCAGATGAGAGCTTTGCAACCGATCGATGAAAATTATAAGGAAGCGGTAGAGAACTCATCAGAGTCGAAAGCGGACCGGAAATGGACTGGCCAGTGTGAGGGCAAATCCGAAACAGAACGCTTAGAGATGCGGAGACTTTCTATCGGGTCGAACTCTAGTAGTAGAAGGGCTTGACTCCGAAAGGGGGTGGGATGATCTGACCCAGTAACCTCTGAAGTATCGGAAGACCGGGCGCATTTACCACTGTGCGATCGCACTGATTTTCTGGGTCTGAGTTGATCAACAGACCCCCGTGAGTATCGCTGCTGATAGGAAGAGGATAAATTTATGAATGATGCTGTAAAAATCTTTTCTCATTATAATACCAAGTCAGGCTCTGTGACTAGAAAAAGACGGTGGCCTATTTACTTATTTTTAGGAATTACAACCAATTTGTTGGTTTGGGGACTGGCGATCGCCTATATCACCCTCAAAGCCCCAAGTTATACCACCAAATGGTCAGTCACCCTACCCGGTACAGGCTCCACAAGCCGCGTAGACTTACCGGGCATTGGGGGAGCTTCTTCCCAAACCGACTCGCCCTACCGATATGATTCCCACCATGACCCTCGGGAAAATTACAAATATATCGCCGCCAGCGATGAAGTTAGAACCCGTGCAGCCCAACTGCTCAATCTCGAACTGAAAGCCTTCAATAAACCCCAGATCGAGATTATCGGCAACTCCACCCTGATGGAGTTTGAAATTGTCGGCGATACTCCCCAACTGACTCAACAAAAGGCAACCGCCCTCCACCAAGCGTTCCTACTGCAGTTGGAGGCACTCAGAGAAGAAGAAATCAGCGAGCATGACCGTAACTTAGAAATGTTGCTCAGTCAGTCTCAGCAAAACTTAGAAAGGGCCCAGGCTCGATTATCAGAGTATCAAGTCACCTCTAGCATTATGTCTTCCGAGCAATTGGTTGACCTCTCAAAAACCATTGAAGCGTTACGGAAGCAAAAAGCGGAAGTGGATGCCCTGAATCGGCAAAGTAATGCCCGAATGGTCCAAATTGCTCAAAACTTAGAGCTCTCCCCGGCATCCGCGAACGAAGCCTTTGCCTTACAGTCGGATGGGTTGTTTCAAGACTATCTGCTGAAATACCAAACCGCCCGAGGTGAGATCAGCGCATTGACCTCGGTTTATACTGCGCGTCATCCCGTGGTTCTGGCTAAACAACAAGAAATTGATCAAGCCCGAGAGGAATTAACCCAACGGAGTCAGCAAATTGTGGGGCGACCCTTTGACCCGGAAATCTGGGAAGAAACCAACTTAGGAAATGGCGAAAATGCCTCTACGCGAGAAGTCTTCTTTCAAGAGTTGATTACATTTCAGACAGAAAATGTGGGCTTAGAAGCACAATCGCAAGAGTTAGGCAAGCAGATTGCCCGCTTAGAAAATCGATTAAAAACCTTATCAGTGCAGGGGTCAGAACTGGAAAATTTACGGCGGGACGTTCAAATCGCCGAAGCGGTATTTTCTTCCACTTTAACCCAACTCGACATGAGTAAGTCGAACATTTTTGCCAGCTATCCGCGCATTCAACTGTTGACGCACCCGGCCTTGCCAGAAGAACCCAGTTCTCCGAAAAAAGTCTTAGCCATACTCGGTGCCGGGATGAGTTCGGTCTTTTTTACCGCTGGATTTCTCCTGCTGTGGATGCGGGATGTCAAAAATCAACGGCGGAAACAAAATGCAATATTAGACCCTAAACCCCAACCGATTCCGGTGAACTCGGCGTACCCTCAGCAAAATTCATCAACCGCAGTGTCTAAGCGATGAAGCCAGAAAATCTACCTGAAAAGTTAGTTTGGTATTACATCATTGGCACTTATATTATTTATTTTATGGGTGCTCAGTATGTGTTTGCCCCCCTCTTATCTTATGTCCTGCTATTTTATGTGTTGAAAAAATGGTGGAACCAAACTGAGGAGACACCCCCGGAAGAACGGGTCCGGTTTACCCCCTCGAATTGGCTGTGGATCGTGGCGATGTTCATCATGCACATCGCGTTAGTCATGGGTCATATAGACTTTGGAATGGGATTACCGCAAATCATTCGCTCTACGGTGAATGGATGGCTCAGAAGCTGGGCGCTTTTGGCCCTATTTCCCCTGGCGGCTCATTTGGATATTCGCCCCAAGTTAATTTATCGAGCGATCGCGATTCTCTGTGTTCAAAGTTTGATTTTGATTCCCTTCGGCTACCTGTTTAGCATGGCGGGTCTTCCGAGTAAGCTCTATACTTCTCCTTTGCAAGCCTTTGGAGGAAGTTCTTTATACAACGTCAACTTGCTGTATCAGTATGATTCCGAAGGGGCTCAAACGCGAATGTTTTTGTTCGCCCCCTGGGCACCGGCTTTGGGAATGATTGGCAATATGTACTTGGGGATCGTCCAGCAAGAGGAACACAACAAATGGCGGTTTTGGGGCATGGTGGGGGCCGCAGCAATGGCCGTGACATCGGTTTCTCGCTTAGGAATTATTGCCATGCCCTTTGTTCCTGTGGCAGTGTGGGGATTGACCAATCTTTTAAGACCTTGGATGATCTTTGCTTCAGGTTTCGCCAGTTTAGGCTTAGGGCTATTTGCACCAGCCTTGATTGAGTTTCTCAATGCTATCAAAACTCGATTTACTCAAGCCCGGGCTAGTTCTTCCCACGTTCGAGATGTACTCAATGATATGGCCGTTTATCGGTGGAGAACAGATGCTCCCATCTGGGGACATGGCATTCTTCAAGCGAAAGGGCCTAGAGTGGTGGCACAGATGCCTATTGGCTCTCACCATACTTGGTTTGGGGTGTTGTTTCTGCACGGAATCGTCGGCTTTTTTGCCATCGTCATTCCCCTGATTTGGACCTTCATAGAAATGCTGATTAAAGCCCAGCACTCTCAAACAGCCAAGGTCTCTTTACATTTTCTGATTGTTTTGTTTCTGTTTGCCTTTGCCGAAAATGTTCAGGGTTTGGCTTACCTCTATTGGCCCTGTTTAATTCTGATGGGAATGGCATTTAAAGAAAAATTAATCGTTTGGAGCGATGCTGATGAACAAGAAACGTATCTTATTTCTGATCTCTGATAAAAAGATGGGGGGTGTCATGACAATGGTGGATAGTTTGACTCGTTCCTCTCTATCCAAGCAATTTGATTTTAAAACCGTTTGTTTAGATGCACGTGAAGCCATCAAGGAACGAGTCAATCCAGATATTGTGGTGATTAATAAAGCCTGTAGCTGGAGGAGAATTCCTAATTTACTCTGGTTAAATATCCGCAAAAGAAAAACCCAGGTAGTGATTATCGAGCATCACTATACGGCGGGATTTGAAACCCATCAGGTTCCGGAGAAAAAGCGCTTCCGGCTGATGCTAAAAATTTCCTACGCCTTAGCTGATCGCGTGGTGGCGGTTTCGGAGGCTCAAGCAGATTGGATGTTTAAAAACAACTTATTAGACGCCGATAAACTGTATCAAATTAATCCAGCGGTCAAGCTGAAGGAATTCCTAGCAGTTTCCGATCGCCAGCCCCGCAAAGAAATTCATTTAGCCGCTTATGGTCGATTCTGCAAACAAAAAGGATTTGATATCTTGCTAGAGGCGATGAAGTTAATTCCCCAACATACCGTTAATTTATATTTAGGAGGAGATGGCCCCGATCAGGAAGACCTCAAAGCACGCGCCCTCGGGTTAAAAAATGTCAAATTTTGTGGGCAGATCGAGGATGTCCCCCAGTTTTTAGAAGGATGTGATGCGGTGGTCATTTCATCGCGCTGGGAACCCTTTGGGTTAGTCTGCATGGAAGCCAAAGCCGCCGGGAAACCCGTGATTGCCTCGGATATTGATGGGTTAAGAGAACAATTGCGCGATTGCGGGATCTTGGTTCCCCCAGAAGATCCGGTTAAATTGGCTTCTGCGATCGCCTCCTTGGGGGAAAGTGACCTCTTAACTTGGGGCCAAAATGGGCGGAACTCGGTCAAAGATGCCCGAAACCAATTTTTAACTCAATGGGAAAACTTACTGGTGGAATTAACACAAAAATAAAACTTCTGTCATTTTTTTAAATAACCGAAAAACATCAGAAAACAAATCTCAGTCAAGCATCTACAGAAAGGAAGATATTAATGAAAAAGTCCATGCGCTGGGACCGTTTTTTTACGAGGGGAACACCAGTTATCGCCTTGCCAGATTGGAATAATCCTCGGCTTTTTGTTCCGGATGAAAATTGCTCGCAGCGATGGAAAGGAAGCTCCTTATGTCCTGCTCCCTCGGTTGATTCCGATGCCATTGCCTTGCCTCCAAAGTTGGGGCGAATCTTGTATCGAATTCGGGTGGCTGTAGGGCCGTCGCCGACGATAATTGCCAACCGAAAAAAGTCTGGATCAATCGATATTAAGGGGTTTGTCCGGGATATTTTTCCCGATTTTAGTTGGACTGCGCTATCCGTAGGAGTTCCTGGAAAAGCGCAGAAAATTACCGCCCAACTTTGGAACGATCGCAATCAAGTGATTGGCTATCTGAAATACTCGTCCAAACCCATCGCCTGCGATCGCATCGCCCAGGAATATGCCGTTCTTTCTCAATTGGATGTCCAACCCAGACCCTTAAAATTTGGCCTGTTGAGTAAGGGAACCGCCCTGTTAATCGAACCGATTCAGGGAAAACATATCTCTTGTGGAACGCTTCCCCCGGAATCAGAAATTCTCACCCTTCTGGATCAGTATGCGATCGCCAAACCTGTTCCCCTGAATGCGCATCCTTGGGTTCAATCCTTCCAACAAACTGCCGACCCCTTCGCCCTGAAGTGGTTAGATGCCTTGGGTAATCGCCCCTGGCCAATTGTCGCCTTACATGGGGATTTTTCCCCCTGGAACCTGTTGCGATCGCCCGATGGCCAGATTTTTGCCATTGACTGGGAATATGGCCTAGCGGAAGGGTTTCCCTACCTCGATCTGGCGTATTACATCCTGCAAGTCGCTTATTGGTGTTTGCAGCGGTCTCCCACTCAAGCGTTTGAGTATGCGGTGGAGTTTCTCTCTAGCCGTTCTGGGCCAAACCTCACATTATCAGAGGCAAAGGCGATCGTGCGATTGAGTGCCTATCAGGGCTATCAATTTATGCTCGAAGATGGACATTCTCTCGAAGAAAAACCTCAATATTGGCGGTCTAAGGTGTGGGAACATGAACTTTACAACCTTTCAAACTAAAGTTAAAAAGAAGCTCAATAACAAATTTGTTCAGAATATTGGCTGGCTGGCTGGGGCAGAATTTGCCATCCGAATTGTGCGCTTAATGACCACCGTGGTTTTAGCCCGGTTTTTAACCCAATATGATTATGGGTTGGCAGCCATTGTTTTAACCACTTATGAATTTACCCGGGTCTTTACCGACATTGGAATTGGTGCTAAACTCATTCAAGCCGAACCGGAAGAACTGGAAGACTTATGTCGAAACGCCTATTGGTTGTGTTGGGTCCTCTATAGCGGCTTGTTCTTAGCTCAGGCAGTTGTGGCTTTTCCCATTGCCTGGTTTTATGGCGATAACAATCTGATTCTACCCATCACCGTTTTGGGAGGGGTCTTTTTAATAACCCCTATAGGGGTGGTGCAAGCGATATTACTGCGCCGAGAAAATCGCTTAGAAATCCAAGCTCTCAATCAGACATTAGTTCAGGGTTCCAGTAATCTTTTGTCCCTCGTCTTCGCCATATTGGGTTTAGGCATCTGGGCGATCGTCATTCCTCAACTCCTCGTCACTCCCTTGTGGGTTTATATCTATTTGCGAAACCATTCCTGGCGTCCTAGTGGAAAATTCCGCAAAGAAAAATGGTCTGAAATTTTTGGATTTGGTAAAAATGTCTTAGGAGTTGAACTATTAAAAACACTCAGGACAAACCTAGATTATCTGCTTGTAGGTCGCTTCTTAGGGATTAAGGAGTTAGGAATTTATTTCTTTGCCTTTAATGCTGGATTGGGGATTAGCCTGAGTATCATTAAATCAATTAACTCGGCCTTATTACCTCATTTGTGTTCCATGCGGCAAGACTGGGGTAAAATGAAGCAGCAGTTTTATAAGAGTTTAAAGATGATTGGGGCATTAATCATTCCCTTGGCGCTCTTACAATCGACTTTGGCCCCCTTCTATGTCCCCATTGTTTTTGGAGAAAAATGGATTGAAGCCATTCCAGTCTTAATGATTATCTGCATCTCAGCTATCCCTCGCCCCTTCGGTGATGCCGCCTCTCAGTTAATGATCGCAATTGGCCGACCCGATATCGATTTTCGGTGGAATATCATCTTTACTATAGTCTTTACCCTCAGCTTATTTGTGGGTATTCAATGGCAAGTTATTGGATTAGCATTTACCGTATTAATCGTTCATGCGATCGCCTTACCTGCCTATACAATTTGGGCGAGTCGATACGCATTTAACCGCCCTCATTAATCATCTCCCAATCAGTCTATCTTTTGGCAGCAGTTTCTATTTCTTGAAAATTTTAGACTGATTCACCCTGAGTGACTTTGAGGATATTTTTGACTCAGGGAGAACTTTTGATACAATCGAATGTAATTGAAACCAACTTTCGGATCACCATCAAAAAAGGTATAAATTTATGAAATTAGTGTCTGTGATTATTTCAGTTTACAACATGGAATCTCTTCTGGCTGCTACCTTGCAGTCCGTCCTCAATCAGACTTACAAACACTTAGAAATTATCGTGGTTGATGACGGATCAACGGATCGCTCGGCTGAAGTATGCGAAACCTTTAAAGATCCCCGCCTGAAATTAATTCGTCAGAAAAATAGAGGGGCAAGTGCCGCACGAAATACCGCAATGCGTCATGCTCAAGGAGACTATATTGCCATTCTCGATGGGGATGATCTGTGGTTACCTGAAAAAATCGAAAAGCAAGTTGAGCATTTGGAGCAATCTCCTCAAATTGGGATCAGCTATACCCAGTCTGCTTTTATCGATGAAGCGGGAGAACCGATGGGACTCTATCAAATGCCAAAGCTGACTGACATTACGATCCGAGATATCCTCTGCCGTAATCCGATTAGCAATGGCTCCTCAGCAGTTATTCGCAAGGAAGCGATTGACCAGATTAAATTTCAAGATTACCTCAATGGAGAACTCACCGATTTTTATTGGGACGAAGAAAAGGCATTACAATCCTCAGAAGATGTTGATTTCTGGTTCCGGATTGCTCTCCAAGCTGGCTGGAAAATGGAGGGAATTGGCGAAATCCTAACTTTATATCGGATTAATTCTAAAGGACTCTCCGCCAAATTATTAAGCAAACAAGAGTCTTGGGAAAGACTTCTCGAAAAAACCCGCAATTATGCCCCCAAAGAGATGGCTCAATGGGAAAAACCAGCCCGGGCTTATCACCTGCGATATCTCGCTCGCCGTGCTGTTACCTTACGCGATGGTCCAACCGCTCTAAAATTGGCCTGGGATGCGAGCGTTACTCACCCGAAAATGTGGATAGAAGAACCGATCCGAACTGGAGTGACCTTCGCAGCAGCCTGTTTCTTGTCTTTACTTCCTAAGTCTTTGTATCAGCAACTGGAAGAACTGGGCATAAAACTATCAGCCCGCAGTCAAAAGCGTAAAGTTGCCCAATTTAAAATTTAATTCCTCTTGTTAAATCCGAGATTTTGCTTCGTTTTCATTTTGGGAAACGAGGCATTTCTAAACAATTTTTTAGGGTTTCTAATTTTTTCACTCCAATTGCTAATCCTGACGTTAAGCCCCCCTTTTTTGCAGTTAATTACCGGGATGGGAATAGGTATGATGATACCCTAACATCAATTATCAATGCCCACCCTACTCCAAATATTGCTTTTTTAGGAGATTAAACCGATGAAATTTGTTTCTGTGATTGTTCCCGTTTACAATGTCGAGGGATATATTGCTGATACCATTCGCTCAGTTTTGGCTCAAACCTATCGCCATTTTGAACTGTTAATCGTGGATGATGGGTCACCAGACCGGAGTATAGAAATTTGTCAGCAACAGTTCGATGACCCCAGAATTAAAATTATTCACCAAGCCAATCGGGGATTAGCGGGCGCAAGAAATACCGGGATTCGTCACGCTCAAGGGGAATATTTAGCCTTTTTAGATAGCGATGATTTGTGGGAACCCGATAAGCTGGCGAAACATCTTGAACATCTCGAATCGGCGGTAGATGTGGGAATTAGTTTCAGTCGTTCGGCTTTAATTGACGAATCGGGGAATCCCACTGGCACTTATTTGATGCCCCAATTAACCGATATTGATGTGCCTTGTTTGTTGCGTGGCAGTCCTTTAGGAAATGGTTCAACTCCTGTGATTCGGCGAGAAGTCTTTGAGGCGATTGAGTTTGAAGAAAACCGCTATGGAACCGTGGAAACGTTCTACTTTGATGAAGCATTTCGGCAGTCGGAAGATATTGAATGTTGGTTAAGAATTGCCTTAACCACGGACTGGAAAATTGAGGGAATTCCCGAAGCACTCACCTTATACCGGGTGAATACGGGAGGTCTTTCGGCGAACTATCTTAAGCAGATGGAAAGTTGGGAACAGGTGTTAGAAAAAACCCGGTCCTATGCACCGGAAGCGATCGCCCAATGGTGGGATCTGGCGATCGCCTACGAACTGCGATATCTCGCCCGCAGTGCCATTCGCGTTAAAAATGGCAAAGTTGCCGTAGAATTAATCAATCGCGCTCTATTCACCTACTGGCGCATCCTCCTGGAACAACCCCGACGCACCCTGTTAACCCTAATTGCGGCTTATGTTCTGTGGTTGTTACCCGCCTCGGTTTATACTTGGATCGAGAATCGCGGCAACCAGTTGAATGGTTCTACCCAACACCAGCAAATTCAACGCGATCGCCATCCCGAAACCTCCCCATCCAGCGTCGGAATTGGGGTATCCCTAAAATAGCCCTTGGCGATCGCCTGCGATCGGGCGTTAACATGGAGAAATAGCCCTCACCGCATCCGGTTGGGGCTTTCCAGATTAAGCCCCATGATAGCGTGCTATTTAAGGTTTTTACAAACCAAATTTGGCCTAAACCCACTGAAAACCTGATCGGATTGTGACAATGTTTAACCATTGGTTTCAAGGAAAGATGCGAAACTCTATTTTAGCGGGGACTGCGATCGCATTGGCGGCATCTGCCACGGTGTTCGCCATCGGGTCCTTTGCCCTCGAAAACCGCGATTTGCTGGCCCAAAATCGCGGCAATTTTGAAGTGAAAAATGGTAAAATTTATGCCCCAGATGGCTCAGAATTCCTGATTAAAGGAACCAATATCAACGGGCCTGATTTTGGCTGGCCGGGAAATACCCCCAGCTATGTCGATTTAGTCGCCGACTGCTGGAATTTTAACACCGTCCGCGTCAATATCCGACTCTTAGGCGGCCAAATATCCTACGACGAAAATGGCACGATTGAAGAAATCATTGACATTTACACCGGGCGCGGTTTAGTTACGATGGTAGAAGCCCATGATCACACCGGGTCTTACTATGAAGGTGAAGATTTAGAAACCCTCAAAGATTTCTATCGGGACCTAGCCACCACCTATAAAAACAACCCTTATGTCTGGTTCAATATCATGAATGAACCCGGGGGTCATGAGAGTAGCGCCAATATTGATAAATGGTTGAAAGTTCATCAAGAAGTCATTCAAGTGATTCGCGATGAAGTCGGCGCAGACAACATGATCGTGATTGATGGGCATTACTGGGGCCAAGATGTGGGGGAGTGGAATTCTAAATCGGTTTCTTCGGAAAAAAGTGCCATTTTAGGACAGTCTCAAAAACTCATGAATTTTAACGGTAAACGCTACGACAATTTAGTGTTTAGCGTTCATTTCTATGACCAATGGAAATTTTCTCAAACCAAAATGGCCGATTATTTAGACCGGGCTGCTGCCCAAAATATCCCCTTAATTATCGGAGAATATGGGATTGAAAAAAATGCCGAATTTAAGTCTCCGGTTGAGTTCATGTTCAATACAGCCGTCCCTCGCAATATCGGGCGGATTGTTTGGGCTTGGTGGGGGGGAGATAATTTTGAATTAACCACCACGGATAATGGCGGAGGTCATCATATCGATAGCTGTGAGAATCCCACCAACTTAACTTGGCTGGGTGAGCAAGTGTGGAAAGATAATCATGGAGAATATCCCCGAAATTGAGCGAGATTAACTCACCCATGAATAGATCCCCCGGGGGTTGGAACTGGGGGATGTACTCCCGAAAAAGTATCGCACTTTTAGCCATGTTCCTCTTACAATTGATCGCCTTGACGGCTTGCAAGTCTCCAGAGGAGATTCAACCCCAAGCGATCCAAACCGAGTTTCCCTCCGGGTGGAATAATGTGGCAGTGGGGGGTGGAGGATATGTCACGGGGATCTATCTCCATCCCCAAGTGCCTAACTTAGGATATATCCGCACGGATATGGGAGGGTTCTATCGCTGGGACCCAACCGATACCCGGTGGATACCCCTGACCGATCGCTTTACTCGGTCCGAAAGTGGTTACTATGGCGGGGAAGCCTTAGCACTTGACCCCAACAATCCCGACCAAGTGTATATTGCTGCGGGCAAATATTTATGGGCCGAACCTGGGACAATTTTTAAGTCTAGCGATCGCGGTCAAACTTGGGTGCAGTCGGATCTGCGCCTGCCAATGGGAGGCAACGAAGAACTGCGCGGGGCGGGAAATCGCCTGGTAGTCAGTCCCCATGACTCGAATTTGCTGTTATTTGGGTCCCGACAAAATGGCTTGTGGCGGTCCATTGATGCCGGAATGACCTGGAACCCCGTCCCCGGTTTTCCCACCCCTTCCGACTCAAAAATTGGCATTCTGGCGATCGCTTTTGACCCCAACCAAGCCAACCAAATTTATGCCAGCGTTTACGGCGATCGCCTCTATGAATCCACCGATGGCGGAACCACCTGGAATCCCCTTCCTAACAGTCCCTCTCATGCCTTTAAATTAGCCATCGCCTCCGATAGCACCCTCTATGTAACCCATGCCCAAGGCGTTAGCAAATATCTCCAGGAAACCTGGCAAGATATTACGCCCCCGAAAAACCCTTTTCGGCGCTTGATGGGTCGCGAAACTCCCCCCTTTAATGGGTTAAGTCTTCATCCCGAAAATCCCCAAGAACTGATTGTCAGTCATGGCGAAACCACCCGAACTCAACTTTACCATTCCCGAGATGGCGGGGTGACTTGGACTGAGAAAAAATCCCAGATTAATAATACCGTTTCCTGGTTGCCGGATGATTATTTTAGTAATCATTTGTCTGCTTTGGAATTTGACCCGCTCATTCGGGGTCGAGTCTGGTTATCGGACTGGTATGGAGTCTGGAAAACTGATAACTTTAACGAGAATCGACCCATTTGGACCAACTACACCGAAGGTCATGAACAGATCGTCACCTTTGATCTCGTTTCTCCCCCGAGGGGTGCTTTACTCCTGAGTGCAGTAGCCGATGTGGAAGGATTTTATCACTCGCGTTTGGATCAGATTCCGCCTCAACGTTTTGGGTCCGATCGCGATTCATTTCAAGAGACTTATAGCCTAGATTATGCAGCCCAATCGCCTCAAAATTTAGTGCGAGTTGGAGGCGATCGTTGGAACTCTCGCTATGGCGGGGCCACCTCTGCTGATGGCGGGTTAACTTGGCAACGATTCTCCCAATTTCCCGAAGAAATGATGCCGATGCGGGTTGCAGTTTCAGCCACCAATCCCCAGCAATTTGTCGTAACCCTCAGTGATACTCAAGGCATCCAAACCCAAGATAATGGACGGTCATGGCAACCGATTCAAGGGTTACCGGATAGTATTAAAGGCCCTTGGAAATGGTCTCAACCTTTAGCGGCTGATTCGGTGAATGGTAACCGTTTTTATTATTACCACGAAGGTACGGTTTATCAGAGTCAAGATGGGGGATTATCTTTTGCACAGATTCATCAAAATCTGCCCGACTCGGACTGGCATTTTCTGAAAACAATGCCGGGAGTTGAGGGAGAGGTTTGGGTCAGTTTGGACCAGGAAGGATTACATCGATCGCCCGATGGGGGAGAGAGTTTTTCCAAAGTTACTGGGGTAGAATTGGCTTATTTATTTGCCTTTGGGAAAGCGGCCCCAGGACAGGAAGTTCCGGCCCTGTATTTATATGGAAAAGTTGTTAATCAACCGGAGAGTATTTTTTGGTCTCCGGATTTAGGAGAAACTTGGATTGATATTGGCGACCTGGAGATTCCTATTGGCAATCAACCCAATGTGATGGCAGCGAGTCAACAGCAGTTTGGCTTAGTGTTTGTGGGGACCAATGGTCGGGGGATTTATTACCGGGTGATCGGCGATGAATAACCCTCAAGCCAAAACGCCATTTTTGCTGTCATCGTTGCTTTTACTGTGGATATACAGTGGCAACAGCTTGTGCGCTGACAGTTTTTCGGCGACGGTTCAAGAGCAATGCACCGACAAAACCGAGGGCGATCGCGGCTGAGGGTTCGGGAACAGATTGCGATTCCATCACTGGAGTTTGAATCATCTGAAAACTGGGGTATCCGCTTTTTCCCCAAATACTCCCAACCAGTTCACAAGCTTGAGTTTTACAAGCGCTCAACGACAAGCCTTCGGGGGCTTGTATGCTTGCACTAAAAATCATTGTGTAAGGCGGGGGTAGATTCGGGTCTAGGATCTCCAGGTATAATCCAGACTCCGTGATTCCAAAAATAGAAAGTTCGACGTCTAATGGCTGTAAGCTGCCCCCCCATGACCATTTAAAATCCATTATAACCTCCGGGACCATCGTCGCCAGGGTTAGGGTGTCGGTTGAACCGGGCGCTACAGTGTGTTCTCCATCAATGAAAAACGTATTAAATTCAGAAGAAACGATGGTATCGAAAATCCCATCAGCGAGGGTATATTCAATTTCAAAGTTGTCAAAAGAAATCATGGGAGAGTCATAAACAATGCCTTTAAACGTCAACCCATTTGCCGGAGTCGCACTCAGCACTCCCATTGAACTAAAAAGGGCAACCAAAAGGGTCAAGAGTCGGGGAGTGTTTAAGAGTAGTTTGGGCATAATATGCTCCTATTATTTAAGGAATCAAATGGGTCTGTTATGAGCGGATTTTTCGAGCCTTGAATTCAGGAGGAACTAGGAGTCAGAGGGGCGATCGCAAGATTCGGATAGAAAATCAATCCAAAGACCCAATTTCAAGGTTTTTATCGGTGCTTTCACTCCGGATCAGCAGTGGCAACCCCTGGTACGCTGACAGTTTTTCGGCGACGTTTGAGGATCAATGCACTCACCAAACCCAGGGCGACTGCGGCTGAAGGTTCTGGAACCGATTGCGAGGGAGTTTGAATTATCCGAGAACCCGCGTATCCTCCTTTTCCGCCTATCATGGCCGATCCTTCACAAGCCTGAGTTTTACAAGCGCTCAAAGGCAGTCCTTCGGGTGCTTGGATCGTGGACATAAAAATATTTTGGTAAATTGGGGCTGTATCGGGGTCTAAAATTTGCAGGAATAATCCGGCATCGGTAATGCCAAAAATTGAACGTCCAAATTCCACAGGTTCTAAGGGACCTCCGAGGCTCCATTGAAAGTCTGTTACCACCTCGGGAACAAGGGTCAGCGGTTCGGTTGGTTCAGGGCCAAATTGCGGATATTCATCGGTGAAAAAGGTATTAATTGGGGAAGAAACGATGGTATCGAAAATCCCATCCGCGAGGGTATATTGAATTTCACTGTTTTCTAAAAAGGGAAAGGGAGATTCATAAATCGTGGCATTAAATGTTAAAGCATTGGCCTCAGTTGCACTCAATACTCCTAGTGAACTCAGAACGGCAGCGGAAAGCGCAAATAATCGGGGATGGTTGAAGAAAAATCGGGTCATAATCAGGTCCTCTTCTTTAATTTATGATTGAGGTCTTTGATGAGAAAATGTGGCAGTGTAGTTGAGGGTTTTTCTAAACATAGAGTCGCGGGATGGAGAGGCGATCGCCCGTTGATAATAGGAGAGCAATTTTTGCTTTCTCTTTAGCCTTGACCTGTTGATTCGCTGTGGTAAGAGCTTGTGCATTGCTAGTTTTGGGCTGACGGTTCAGGAGCAATGCACTGATAAAACCGAGGGCAACTGCCACTGAAGGTTCCGGAAACGAACGAAAAGGGTCAGCCCTCGGGGAGCGTTAAAAAATAGTTTGGGCATAATAACGTCCCCTTCCCTTATTTAATCACCCAATTCGCTATTTATAAACGGTTTTCAAAATGTCCTGCTCTGCAAACTATTAAAGTCTATAGGTTTATTTTATCCCTAATTGTTGATTTTAAACTTATAAAAATTTAAAGGTTTGATAAAGATAATCTTGCCATTTTATTATGCAATAAAAACGAGGATTGATTGACTTCAATCCTCGGTACTTATCATAATTATCTGCGTTTATAACTTGATAAACGATTCCAGCTTGAAAGCTGAATTAAGAGGCGATCGGCGTCATGGATGGTTTTCCATACTTTTGCTGCTCCTCCGAGGACCGGGCTTTATGTTCTGCCGTCACGGTTTCCAGAAACCAATCGATGGTTTCTTGCTTAACCCATCCTTTGAGAACGGCAATTTCTCCAAACTTCATGCCCGTTTGATGTTGATAATTTAAAATTCGGGTGATTTGGTCATCATTTAACAAGGCCGCGTTTTTCAGATACTGTCCTAAAGGCTGGTGAGGATGAGCAGTTTCTAAATAAGGTAACTGTTCGGCAAAAAAGTCAACGGTTTCCGGTTTAACCCAACCTCGGCGGGCGAGCAAGTCCCCAAACCGCAAATGGCGCTGATAGGCTTGTTCTTGCAAAATCTCTTCCACTTGTTCTGAGGAAATTAAGCCAGCTCTTTTGAGTAGCTGACCGATGGGACTTTTGTATTGGTAGAGATTCAATTTTTGTTGAAACACTAACCAGAAAAAGGGGAGGTCTTCTACTAAATACCTTTTCCACAGGCGTTGTGGTTCAGACATCAGTCGAAATGCCCACTCCACCCCATATTTGCTCATCCATTGTGGGGATCTCGGACGGTTCCCGGCTTCAAAATCTAGGGTGGCGCCAATTGCCATGAAGACTTTAATATTCGGCAACTGATTTTTATATTTGTAAATCCATTTTTCCTGTTTGGGCGCGCCGACTCCCACGGCTAAAACCGTGGCCCCGGATTCATTGACCATCTCAATAATTTTTTGACACTCGGCTTGATTTTTCTCAAACCCGTATGAAGGGGAGTAACAGCCGATTACCATCTCGCGGTCTAACTTAGCGTTAATATTTTTCTGGGCCTTGTGGGCGACTCCCTCCGCTGCACCAAGGAGAAAAATTTTAGTATCTAGGTCATCTTTGAAATAGTTATAAAAAGCTGGAAAGAAGTCCGAGCCAGAAATTTTTTCTCGAATCGGACTGCCCAGCCAATTGGAGACTATTTTTAAAATCTGACTATCACAAACCCGATAATCTGCCTCTTGATAGATGTGATGAAACTCTGGGTCCTTTTGCAGTTTTATTAAATGATCGACATTGGGGGTGACCACCACCCCGCCTTTCTCCTTCAGGAGAAGAAGTAACTCGTTTTGGGTTAAGTTATCGATGGTTACATTTAATATGTTAATTTTGTTCATTGTACCAACCTTTGAAATAATAAATGTGGACAATTTTTGTGTTGACCGGATTTTTGACGAGATTTCTAAAAATTTATTTTCATCTTCCCCAGTTCGGTGAACTCACCCCTTACCCGAACTGAAGGCGGCTGGGACCGGATTTAGAGGAACTCAATCATTCTGACCCACTTTTAATCGGCAATTCCCAGGTTCTCCTACCCTGAGTAGGTGGTATAACTTCAGACGATCGCGAGCGCTCGCCTAGAGATGGAATCACAGAGATTGAAATACAGGTCCTTGCTCCAGTCAGCAAGAACAACATTTGTCAGTTGAGTTTCCCGGTTAAAATGAGAAGAGTTGAACAGAGGGCCTATGCGTTGTTCGTTATTAAGTTTATTTTTTCATGGGATTAGCCCAAAGCACATCCCTCTCCATGAATACACTGAACGAGATTCTGGTGTCATTAAATAATTTTTATTGAGAATCGTCATTCTATTGACATAAATATTTTACTTTTTTTTAAAAAAATATAGTTTTCATCTCTCTATAGGTAGATGTTTGAAGATGTAAGATATATATATTAAATTAATCTAATTATATAAATCAGCTTTAGTTATAAAACTTTCTCCCTTGAGTTAAAGGGGTTATCCTCACCGTTCCCTCAATTGAATGTGGAATTTACTTAAATATCATAGGACCCCGGGTCACGGTCAAGTCAAATAGTCCGCTTACATCCTTCCCGCTAGAGTCCTGCTTTTTTGAAAGGGAGGCGGGAGAGATTGATGCAAGCGGGCTCATCTAGGATATTCTATAGAATAGGGTCGCTCCCGTTCGTTGTGCCTTGCGATGAAAGCAATAGGGGCGACGAATTCAAAGGAAATTCAGATAGGCAAAATCCACTCAACGATGATAGATCCAAGGAAAGACGAAATAGTAGCCATTCTCTCGCAAATTGAGGACCTGCAACGGGAAAGGACCACCCTCGCCATCGATGAGCTTGCTTTAGAGGATGAATCCCCAGAAGCGATCGCAATGGCTTATCGACGTGCGGCCAGAGAAACCGCAGCAGTTGCGGTAGAAGTGAAAGGAATTGACGATGCGATCGCCGCACTCCACCGCAAACTCTCTCAGAAACAGATTGAGTTGAAGCGCCAATCTGGAAAAAATTTGATCGTCGCCCAGGTCGAAGAGTCCAGAGAGTGCGCCCGGGTTCATGCCCAGCGGATTAACGAACTGGCCAATGAACTGAGCGAAGAAGTCAAAGCCCTCAAGGCGATCGCCGATGAAATTTCTACCAGTTATTGGCAGGTTTATTACAAGCCTTTTATTACCGGATTTACCAGTATTTCAGTCCCCCATGTTCGTTCCGATGGCGATGTCTGGATGATTATCAATCGCATCGTGTGAGCCGGAGTCTGTCGGGGCGGTTACTTTCTAGCAATCACCCAGACTGCATGAATAATCCCTGGAAAGTACCCCAAGAACGTTAAGACCAGATTAATCCAAAAATCTCGACCCAAACCCACTTGTAAAAAAACGCCCAGGGGCGGCAGAAAAATAGCACAAATCAGGCGAATAGGATCCATTTTTTACCTCTTCTGTTAAATACAATGTCAACGGATCTCGAACGGTCACCGTTCAAGCACTCTCGGCGTTGTCCTTGTCCGAGCTATTTCATATCTTAGCTGTTTCCCAAAGGATGCATCAGTGATCACACCATCGCCGGTGTTGATCACTCGGATTTTGGACGGACTTTTATCCCCGGGGAAAGCGCCGATCTGAGGGCATCAGTCTGGCGCGGGGGCAACGGCCCCTGGGTAGCAACCCCAGATGAACCCATCTCCTGTTTGAGGGTCTACAGGGGCAACTTTGATCGCAGCTAGAGCAAAACGATGGTAGGGTAGATCCGGTACGGTGACTCGACCCGCGCAAACAGAAGCTATGAATAGAGATCAAACAAGAGAGCATCCCTCCTGGGCGCTTAATTATCTCAAGCTGGAACAAAAAAGGGAGGGCGAACCAATGGCTCGCTGTATTTTTGCTCGGTTCAATTTTACTCCTACTCCGTCCTCGCCAAAACGAGGAGATCTCAGGAAAATTAAACCGATCAGGGTTGGCGATCAAGGGACCCTAGGATGGGAGGGGCCTAGCCAGAGTGGTTCAGGTTCCGAACCCTTCCGTCAACGCACCACGACATCTGCTGTTTTATTTTTTAAAAAGTGTAGCTGAGGTAATTTATGCTGGCACCCCGTGACCTGCAATATCTGTTGGATATTTTAATCTCGGCAAAACTCGCTTTGAACTACGTTTCTAGAAGTAGCTGGTCCAGTTTTGTAGAAGATGTTCAGTTGCAAGATTCGGTGATTCGCCGATTAGAGGTGATTGGAGAGGCGGAACGTCGTTTATCCGAACGCACCCGAGTTTCTCTGTCGCGAATTCCTTTTATTATGATGCGGAATAGAATTATTCATGAATATGATAAGATAGTATTAGAAGTGGTTTGGGACACAGTGCAGCAAGATTTACCCACCCTCGTAGAATCTTTGGAAAAGGTTTTACCAGCGCAAGAACAAGAGGAAGAATCCTACTACTAAACCTCGAAAAATAGCCGGTTATTTCTGGGGTTCAACCCGCTTTAATCGCGCTAATTTTTGTTTGAGGAGTGCGATTTAACCGGGGTTCGGGTGAGTTGATGATAGCCGCCTCACCCCGGACCATCCGAGGAGTTTTGCGATCGCCATTTTTGCGCCCTTAGCCTGGAGTCGAAGGGCGATCGCGCTCCATTTATCTCCCCCCACAGATCCGGATCGAACCCAGGTGAAGGTGCTGCTGTGTTCCTGGGATGCTCCCGCATTGTCTCCGTAAAACTACGGAACTTTTCCACATTTAGGGCAATCCGCAATCCGGCGATCGCTCGACCCATTCCCCTTCCTCCTCCACCTCAGCCCACGGAACTCCTCCCCCCTCCCCAGATTCTGAAAAACCCCTCCCAGAAATGATATAATTTTCTATAAATTCTCATCACCGGGTAGAAAATAACTTCCTCCCTTAAATCGGTAGCAACTACAACGAATTATCAGGGTTTCTCAGACCGAAAAGGGTCGATAGAAGTTGATCGCCTGCTACAGAATGGAAAACTTATATGGATTCAAATCGGAAACTCAACTCGTACATTTGGCGGGTAGCAATGCTACCTTTTGGTGGATTCTTAATACTTCTGGTCTTGCTCTATTCTACCCGAGAACAAGCGCAGCAATCCTGGACCCGTCTCAAGCCCATTGCCCCCCAAAATTTAGGCAGCAACGAAGCCGTCTTAACCCCCACCGAACAACAACTCGGATCGCAAGAAATCAGAAACCTGGAAAGGGGCTTAAACAACTTACAATTAACCCTAATTCTGGGCGGATTAATCGAACTGGGGTTAATGGCTTATGCCGTATGGGCGATCGCCTCGGGAGTGAACCGGAGGGTTGAGGAAGTCGCCCAAGAAATCACCGAATCCTCAATGGATATCGCCACCACCATGACCCAACAAGAACGCATTGCCAACGATCAGGCAGCGTCGGTGAATCAAACCACCACCACAATGGATGAATTGGGTGCATCCTCCCGACAATCCGCTCAACAAGCCGAAGCCGCTGCCGCTGATGCCCGCAACGCCTTAGGCTTAACCGAAGGCGGTAGTAAAGCCGTTGAACGCACCTTAGCCGATATGTCCGCCTTAAAAGCAAAAGTCGGAGAAATCGCCGAACAAATTCTCCGATTGAGCGAACAAACCTCGCAAATTCGTAATATCTCTGGACTCGTCAGTGATTTAGCCACTCAAACCAATATGCTGGCCCTGAATGCTGCGGTAGAAGCAGTTCGAGCCGGGGAACATGGCAAAGGATTTGCGGTAGTTGCCAGTGAAATTAGAAAACTCGCCGACCAAAGTCAGAAATCCACTGAAAAGATTAATGGGCTAGTTGCAGACATTCAAGCGGCGATTAATTCCACAGTCATTGTCACCGATGAAGGCAGTAAAACGGTTCAAGCAAGTTTAAAAATTGCTAAAGAAACCGCCGAAGCCTTCGAGGGAGTCACCGAAGCCATTAATAACATTACCTTAAGTACCCAACAAATCTCTTTGAGCGCCAAACAGCAAGCGATCGCCATTCAGCAAGTCGTAGAAGCCATGAACTCCCTGAACAAAGTAGCCAATCAAACCGCCCAAGGCATTAGCCAAGTCAAAACCGGCACCGATCGCCTCAACAGCGTCGCTCAAAATTTGAAGCAAATTGTTTAGAACCCCTGCCCCTAAAACCGGGCAAAACTCTCTTAGGGAACTCCAAAAAATAAAATCTCCAAAACGTTCGTTCGTAGTGACGGATCAACGGAATAGCCCCGTCAATGTCGGAGTAAATGCTTGCGCCCCAGGGCGCAAGCATTTACTCCGACACCTACCTTCCTTCCAGTGCAACGTTTGGAGGATTTATATTTTGCAATCCCCTTATAGCGGTTCCCCGACTGATGCGGTACAGACACTTAAAGGAGTGCGTAAAGCCTGCGCTTGTCCTTCGCTGTGCGAACGCACTCCAAAATAATATTTTGTAGGACTTAAAATCAGCCGCCACTGATTTTGGCCGGGTAACCCAAACCCGTCAAAATTTCCACCACTTTTTGCTTGCAATCCCCTTGCATTTCAATCGTATTTTCCTTCACCGTCCCCCCAGTTCCGCACTGGCTTTTGAGCTGCTTTGCCAAGTCCGCTAAAGTTTCCGGTTTGAGTTGAAAGCCGGTAATTTCCGTCACCGTTTTACCCTTGCGCCCCTTGCGAGAGGCTTGCACTCGAATCTTTTGCCCAGAAGGCGGCAGTTCCGTAACCGGACGTTCCGTGGCGGCATTCGGTTGGCTACCTGTTCCGAATTCTTGATAAGCGATGCGATTGTCCCGACCGGATTTCTTTTTAGAAGCGTCCATAAACCGTATCAAATCATAAGAAACAGCAATCCACTGTAGTTTAGCCTAGGGCAAACCCCAAGGGCTTAAAAGCGGCAAAGGGAGACAGAGGGAGGACTCCGGAATGAGCAGTGGCCTCCTATACTCCTATAATGGAAGTCTGATTCCATTATTGTTTCATTTATTGCGATCGCCGTGACTACCACACCCAGACCCCTAACCCCCACCTCTAACCCCCAACAACCCGATACCTTTGGACGCTTCGGACGCTTTGGCGGCAAATATGTCCCCGAAACCCTCATGCCTGCCCTAGCAGAACTAGAAACCGCCTATCAGCAATATCGCAACGATGCGGAATTTCAAGCCGAACTAGACTTGCTGCTGCATGATTATGTCGGACGTCCCAGCCCTCTGTATTTCGCGGAACGCCTGACCCAACATTATGCTAGACCCGACGGCAGTGGCGCACAAATTTACCTGAAACGGGAAGACCTCAACCATACCGGGGCTCATAAAATTAACAATGCGATCGCCCAGGCCCTCCTCGCCAAACGCATGGGCAAACAGCGAATTATCGCCGAAACCGGTGCGGGTCAACATGGCGTTGCCACTGCCACGGTCTGCGCCCGCTTTGGCCTAGAATGCGTCATTTACATGGGCGTTCACGATATGGAACGGCAAGCCCTGAATGTGTTTAGAATGCGCCTAATGGGGGCCGAAGTCCGCCCGGTTGCCGCTGGCACCGGCACTCTCAAAGATGCCACCTCCGAAGCAATTCGCGACTGGGTAACCAACGTGGAAACCACCCATTATATCCTCGGTTCCGTGGCGGGACCCCACCCCTATCCGATGATGGTCCGAGACTTCCATGCGGTGATTGGACAGGAAACCCGCGCTCAATGCCTGGAAAAATGGGGCGGTTTGCCGGATATTCTCCTCGCCTGTGTCGGCGGCGGTTCCAATGCGATGGGGTTATTCCATGAATTTGTCAACGAAACCCAAATCCGCCTGATTGGGGTAGAAGCGGCA
>JAABSJ010000321.1 GCA_011390515.1 Oscillatoria sp. | reverse complement strand
AGAGAACGACTGAAGTCGTTACTACGAACATGAGAAGAGAACGACTGAAGTCGTTACTACGAACATGAGAAGAGAACGACTGAAGTCGTTACTACGAACATGAGAAGAGAACGACTGAAGTCGTTACTACGAACTATGAGAAGAGAACGACTGAAGTCGTTACTACGAACTAAGAGAAGAGAACGACTGAAGTCGTTACTACGAACATGAGAAGAGAACGACTGAATTTGTTACTATGAACTGGGGAAATGGTGGTATTACCAGGTGGGGTCTGACTTTAATAGGGCTTCAATTTGTTCTGCTGGTAAGGGTTTCGCGAAAAAATATCCCTGACCACATTCACAACCGAGCGATCGCAATTTCGCCAACTGTTCTGGGGTCTCTACCCCTTCGGCAATTACATCCATTTTTAAATTATGCGCTAGGGCAATAATCGTTTTCACAATGGCTGAATTCTCGTCCCCTTCCCCCATCCGCATGACAAAGGACCGATCAACTTTTAAGGTATCCGTGGGAAAGCGGTGCAAATAACTCAAGGAGGAATATCCCGTGCCAAAATCATCAATGCCTAACTTTAAATTTAAAGCTTTCATTTGAGACAGCATCTCGATCGCCAACTCTACCTCATCCATTACCACACTTTCGGTTATTTCTAATTTCAAGCAAGCTGGATCGAGATGGGTTTGGTCTAAAGTTCGTTTGATAACCTCAATCAGATTGGGTTGAGCAAACTGTTTTCCTGAGAGATTTACACTCACCATTAACGGCGGATTGGTGGGAAATTCCTGTTGCCATTTGCAAATTTGCCAACAGGCAATGACCAGGACTAATTCACCTAATGGTACAATGGAACCCGTTTCCTCGGCAACGGTGATAAATTCCCCGGGAAAGACTAAACCTCGTTCCGGATGTTGCCAACGCACGAGGGCTTCAAATCCAGCAATTTTTCCTGATTTTAAATCAACTAAGGGCTGATAATAGACCAAAAACTCGGATTCAATTTTGCCATTGACTGGGGTGGCCCCGGCATTAATGGCGCGACGAAGGTCGGTTTCTAGTTGAAATCGGGCCACGGCATTGTTTTGCATGGCGCTTTCAAAGACTTGAGGGCGAGATTTGCTCAACGCTTTGGCGCGATACATGGCGGTGTGAGCATCTCGTAATAAATTGCGGGAGTCATCGGCCCGACCTAGGGCCATGCCAATGCTGGCGGTGGTATAGATGGGTTGACCTTTGAGGATAAAGGGGCGGGCAATTTGGTGGTAGAGGGATTCGCCAATGTGGATGGCATCTTCGGAATGATAGAGATTGTCCAGGAGAAGGGCAAATTCATCCCCTCCGACTCGGGCGAGGGTGACTGCCTCAATGCCATCGGTCCTGGGGTGGCGCATCAGGGTCCGGATTCGTTCGGCGATCGCAATTAGCAGCAAATCCCCCATCTCATGTCCGAGTCCATCATTGATAATTTTAAATCGGTCTAAATCGAGGAATAATACGGCTAATAAACGCGGGACCGGGGGGAATTTAGAGTCTAAAGAGACAACCGGAGATTTTGTGTCTGGAAGTGTTTGGGGTCGCTTTCCTAAAGTTAGGAAAAAGGGGAATTTCTTCGGTTGCGATCGCCGATAAACGCGATCAAGTTGGTTCATGAATGAGGCGCGATTCGGCAGTCCGGTCAAGTCATCATGAAACGCGGTATAGAGTAATTTTGAGGCGACGACTCCACTCAGGGCGATGGTAAAGGTCAGTACAGGGGCTGCGACTGGAATCCATCCCCCCCAATGAAATAGCCCAAATCCAATGGCGACAATGCCCCCAACGCCGAGGATGACCCCTAACCCCAGTTTGAGGGGATGTTGAATCTGCCATGCGATCATCCCCCCGATCGCACCACAACTGGCAATCCATAACATCTCAATCCAGTTGGGTAAAAACCATACAATTGGCTTACCATCCAGGGCACTACTCAGGAGTTGACTCACCATTTGGGCGTGTAATCTCACCCCGGGCATTTTAAAGGTTTCTGTTTCCGTTTTGATGCCGTAGGGGGTAAAAAATAAGTCTTTCTCGCTGGATGCGGTGGTCCCAATTAAAACAATTTTATCTTTGATCCAACTGGGATCAACTTCTTGATTTAAGACTTGGGTGAGGGTTACTTCGTTAGAGATAGAACCAGGCGATCGATAGTTGAGCAGGATTTGATACCCCTCAGCATCAATGGTTTGATACCCCCCAGAATAAGACTCTAACTGCGTGATGTGGGCTTTTCCTAACACAATGCCCTGGGGATGGGTGGGACTATTGTCGATCGCAATGCCGCGATCGCTCAAATATTTAAGAGTGACCCGCAAGGCAAAGGAGTAAAAAGTGTTTCCCTCTAAGTCCTGGGCAAAGAGTAAATTTCGGCGGGCAATGCCATCGGGATCATTGACAATATCATTAAATCCCACGGCCTCTGGGGGGAGATGAGGCGGGGGGGGAACTCCCGGTTCTTGAGCATCAGAGAGTTTGGTAATGCCAATCACATTGTCAAGGGATTGGAGTTGCCAACGCAGGTCTTGATGACCCGGGGACTGGGGGACATCCCGATACAAATCCAACCCAATTACTGCCGGTTCCAATTTGGCGACTTCTTCCAACACCTGGGCCACAATGCGATCGGAAAGCGGCCATTTTTGTTGAGTTTGGATATCAGCTTCGGTAATTTTTACCAGTAATAATCGGTCATCAAGTCCTGGATTATACCAGCGATTTCGCATCATCCAATCATAGCTGACCAGTTCTAGGGGTTGAAACCCCCCGACTTCTCGAATCGCGATCACGACTCCGATCGCAATGGCAATGGCGATCGCCACGGAACTGACGGGGGTATGCACCCGGTTGAGCTTGATTTGGGCAATCTGTTCATAAACCCCAGATGCCAACGAGTTGACTTGGCGAGAAAATTTATCAAGCACCGTTATTGGTTAAAAAAGTGGTTAAAAGGAGGATGGAGTATCAAGTTAGAGGGAGCGATCGGCTCAATTCGGTTTCGCCGAATTCTGAGTCAGTTGTAGAGTCTATTCCGGTCTAAATTCCGATCCTCTTGATCCTGCCTTTCTTGCCCTAGATTGTCAATGGCCCAACTTAACTTAAAGATCCACCCACCATCGGGATTAAAATAGCCCAAGGTTCAATCCGGACGGCAATCTCAACCGGGCAACTCCCGCTCAACCTTACTATAGTATCGATATGGGGATGCCCACGAAGCGGGGTAAAATTCCCTCATCTAGTTCCAGGGGACTTTATTGAAGTATGGCAAATCAACTTCCGATTCCGGTTGTCGTTAATGGCGCTGGGGGCAAAATGGGCCGTGAAGTCGTTCAGGCGGTTTCTGAGGCTCCAGATATGATTTTAGTGGGGGCAGTCGATCGCAATCCTCAGTATCTGGGTCAAGATATTGGGGAAGTCATCGGATGTGGACCTTTAGAAATCCCGGTTTTAAATGACCTGGAAGGCACTTTAGGGATGGCACTTCAGGAAAAGCAATCGGCGGTGATGGTGGATTTTACCCATCCCAACTCGGTTTATGAAAATACGCGGGCGGCGATCGCTTATGGGATCCGCCCCGTGATTGGCACCACTGGCATGAGTCCCGAACAGATTCAAGATCTGGCTGCTTTTGCGGAAAAATCGAGCATGGGTTGTGCCATTATTCCCAACTTTTCCATTGGCATGGTCCTGTTACAACAAGCTGCGATCGCTGCCTCGCAACATTTTGATCATGTAGAAATCATCGAACTCCACCACAACCAAAAAGCGGATGCCCCCAGTGGAACTGCTATTCAAACCGCCCAAATGTTAGGAGAAATGGGCAAAACCTTTAATCCTCCCCAGGTTAAAGAAACGGAAAAAATTGCCGGTGCCCGAGGGAGTGATGCGGGAGAAGGGATTCGCATTCATAGTATCCGCCTCCCGGGTTTAATTGCTCACCAAGAGGTGATTTTTGGTGCAGCGGGTCAAGTTTATACCCTCCGTCACGACACCAGCGATCGGGCCTGTTATATGCCCGGAGTCTTGCTCTGTATTCGCAAAATTCTCGAACTCAAAACCCTCGTTTATGGTTTAGAAAAACTCTTGTAAATGCTTTTTCTGGATTGATATATAGCGTTTCTCATGTCCATAAGGTACAGCGATGGCGGCCCCAAACCGTCGGCGGCCCAGAACGGGAGAGGGGCTTTGAAAAGTACCTCATCAGTCCGGGAACCG
>JAABSJ010000320.1 GCA_011390515.1 Oscillatoria sp. | reverse complement strand
GCTTTCAAAGTCATGGGCGGTTGCAATCCCGTACCAAATCCGACGAGTTGTCGGGTCTGCCGCGAGGTCTTGGCTAAATTTTGGGAATTTTGTTGCCATAGGTCCTCTGATATCTTGCTAATCTTAATCCGAGTTGATGTTAAGTAGCAAAAGCCGATTTATAGCATACAGCCAAAGCCTTCTATCTCATTCACTTGGTCCGGTGAAGGAGACCCCGACTGGGCCGAGTTGCCACATTTGACCGACGGTTTAAAACCGTATCGCGTTTGGCTTTTCAACATCGTTCGGGGGTTTTGAACCTTGATCCCGTCATGGTCAATCACGAGAGGGCATCAATACTGGGAGTTCGGGAAGATTGGTTTGACCCGTTCTCCTGGGTCGGTACTATGCCAGAAAATGGGTGATGGATGGAGGTTGAAACTGTCAGCAGAAAAACTGGGTTTCTATACTCGGGTTCCATTTTCTGGAGGGAGACTCTAGTGAACTTATCCCAAGACGGGGCAGGGAGTGGATCCGACTTCCCGGATCCTCCCTAACGAGGCAAATTTAGTAATTGTGGTGTAGTTTAGCAAAATTTGCGATCGCCTTGAAGCCCTTTTGCTCTCTTCAACCCAACTTTTAGGGGGGACTGATGGCTGCCATTAAAAAAAGTCCCCGTTTTCAGAGAGGCTGCATAGGTCTAAAATGCTGATACCGTAAGGCTTAGAAACCGGCAGGACTTACGCCATCTTTAACACTCCACCCTAAAATACCCGAAATAATGTAGAGGCGATTCGCGAATCGCCTCTACATTCTTTCGGGATGTTATTTCGATGTTAAAGATTGCCTAAGTCCTGGTTGGGAGACCGATCGCACCGTCCGGCTGAACCCCAAATCCCCTCAGATTAATTGATAGCTATCCCAAAAAACTTTTATGGATGGTTTCGGGACCTTGAATGGGCCGCCAGCCAGGATTCTGCATGGGTGAGGGTCCCTTGCCAGAGTTCATACCCTCGGGCATTCAGATGTAATCCATCGGTGGTTAATTCCAACTGCAAGTTTCCGGCGCGATCGCTAAACTGAACATACAAATCCAGATAACTCGCCCCTTCTTCCCGGGCGATCGCCGCCAATTGCTGATTAATCCACTCAATTTGCCGATTGGGAATCTGGGCTAACCGCGTGGGCAAAATCGATTGTAAAATCACCTGAGCCCCGGGATGCTCTTGACGCAGGCGACGCAGAATCTGCCGATGATTCTCCAAAATTTCATCCACCCCCATCCCCTGGCGTAAATCATTAATCCCCGCCAAAATGTAAATCGTATCCGGTCGAGTTCCCCGCAAAGCCGACAATCGACTCAGGATGCCTCGGGAAGTATCCCCAGAAATCCCCTGATTCAACCAGATCCGTCCCTGGGGAAGTCGGTCCTGGGGATACCACATACTAATCGAATCCCCCAACAACACCGCTAACCGATTAGAACCCTGTCCTTTCGCCACCGCTTGCGCTTCTTGTTCTAGGAGGGCTTTCCATTGCTCATAAGTCGGCTGTTCCCAGGCATTCGCCCACAAGGATTCATAACTATCACTGGGAATTCGGGTATAAGTCTGTCCCGCCCGCAATGCCGCTAACCGTTGTTGATACATTTGCGGTCCTGACTGGGGTCGAAAGGATGGAGTTCGGCCATAAGCAACCCGTTCCTGTGCAGTTTCAGCTTTGGGAAGGGCCGCATTGTCCGAGGCGATCGCCCTTTCAGACTGTCCCACAAATTCCGATGGATAACTGTCAAACAGTTGATCACCCAACCCCAAGGGGGATAAACTGCCAACTGAACTAAATTCCGGCCCACTCATTTCTACCGTGGGAAGTACATCGGCCCTTGCGGTTAATTCCCATTCCTGGGTATGGATTCTCGGTACAGTTTGTTCTGGGGGCTTAGGCTGGTTCGGTATGGCGTCAGAGATTGAAGTCTTCATCTGAGTCAATAACCCGATCGCCAGCAATAATGGATCGCTCATCCCACGTCACTCCTTCACAGACACCTTTAAATTTCCCAAGCTGAATCGATCCAGTCAGGACAACCCTACACCCATTTTGAGACTTTGGATGCGGTGATCTGTTGTGGGATGCAGATGTAATGACCTCCAAACCCGCAATTCAACGCCGATGGATTGCCGATGGGTTGCCGATGCCAGAAGCGATCGCCATGAGTCCTTTGTACAGGTCAAAATCTTCAGCCCTTACCACACAGGACTGACGCAGATTTTGAAAATCCCCCCTAAATGTAGAGGCGATTCGGGAATCGCCTCTACATTTAGGGCTTAATGTTAAAGATTGCGTTAGTCCTGCCAAAACTTTGACAGTTATCAGATCCTCTCCTATGCAGTGAACCGAATAAAAATTAGGTCGCAAAACGGGGAATTTCTTACCCCTTGCATGACAGCAATAAAAAAGGCGGTCTCGAAGAGAACCGCCCTCATCAAAACTACTTGTTTTTAGGCTTTCACCATAGGGTTGCGCGTTGAGCAATCGGAAGGATGTCAAAGGATGTCAATCGGATTTTATTGCTGTTGCTGATAGTATTGCAGAACTTCTTCGGTATAGCCAGAAATTCTCTCGCTGTTATATTGCTCAGGGTCTCCAGCCATCCACCAAGCCGCCGCCCGACGCACGGCTAAGGATTCATCATTGCCACTGGCTGCATATTCCTCCTGGAGAACATCGCTCATCACACAGGCTAAAACTTCTCTAGCACGGGCTTCATTTGCTGCAAATTCTCCCGGGGTAAGTTCCTGTTGAATACAGAGTCTCGACCAGCGGGGAATATTATCCGGTTTAATTTGCCAATCGCTATAGAGTCCGTCATCTTCCATGCCCGTATCCGGTGCAGCCAGTCGCAATGCCTCCACGAGAGAGTCAACTTTGGCCTCAGTAATTTGCGCCGTCACCGGCATGGCAAATAGGAGAGAACTGGTCAATAATCCGCCTAGAATTAGGCTGAATTTTCGAGTCATTTTTGAAGGTTTCAGCAAATTCATAACGGTCTATTTACGCTAAACTTTAAATGAGATATTGCTCGTGGATTGGGTGGTTTTGGGAATTTTCAATCGGGGATTTTTTCAAGGCTGGTTATAGGTATAAACGAAGGGTTACACTAATTCACTCATCCAAAAGATAGATAATTTAAAAATTTTTATCTGGATAAGAAAAAATTATTGATTCTCCTGCAATTGTTGAAGGAATTCCTAGGAAAAACTTCCGGAGGACTCTCAGGACAATCCACCCCAATCTGTGGCAAATAGCCCCATCACAATGCACAAATTGCTCCAATTGTTGAGCGGATGGACAAGGCACTGCCTTTTTGTGGGCGGTATTGAAGTTAGACGGGATGAGGTGCAGTGACCTAAGCTGGGGGGAAATGGCGATCGCTATGCCGAAGATGCAGCGACTTCCTCATCAGGCTTAAAATAAATTCCTAAAGCACCCCACCCTTGATTTCGTAGATACAAATGAGCAGCAACTTGATGTTTACAAAATGACTGAGGGTCAGAAGTTTCAGAACAAGAACATCCATCGGGTTTAATCTCGTTAATGTGACCATTCAGGGGATTCCAGACGAGGATTTGCTGAGGGAGTAACTTGACTTGCAACGCTTCGATCGCCGCTTGATTTTGCCGTTCCAGATAGTCAAACACCTCGCGATCGGGAAGGGTGTAGAGGTTTTCCCCTTGCTGTACGGTTAGGCAGTAGTCACTAATGCTAATCCCGGTAATGGGTTCCCTTGGGCGATCGCGAATCCCCAACAAGCTCAACAGCGACTGAATCAAATACTTCCGGGCAATGAAGGTGCAGCCCCTCCCATAAGGCGTCCGGTAGACAATATAGGGCGTATTCGTCCGTTTGACCACCCCCAACCGTTCTATCTCAATCGGACAAGAGACGATCGCCTTGTCCAAAGATTGTTTTCCCCGCTGGGGTAACCGTTTTGAGGCGGGTTTGCTCGGTGACAGTTGCAGCAGGCTAAAATTTTCGAGGGCGGGGGGTTGCGGATAGGTCTTGTTCATGATATAATCCTTTCTTGTGAATCTTGTGAATCTTGTGAATCTTGTCAATCTTGTGAATTGTGATATTCCTGTGATTGATTGCCTTGATGACTCTTGTCATTCTCGTAGTGGTCCAGGTAAATTGATTCACTGATTATTGTTTTTCCGTTTTGGTCTTCGATTAGTTAGTCGCTAATCGAGAATGAATCGGGTCATTTGGTCTGAAAAGCGCGGTACTACTTGGTCGTGGGCATCGCGCTTTTTTATTG
>JAABSJ010000319.1 GCA_011390515.1 Oscillatoria sp. | reverse complement strand
CCAAGAAATTCAACAGACTTTAAGATTGGCGGCGAATCAACTGCCTGAATCAGAAATCCTGGAACACCGCATCGGGATTCATTTAGCTGAAGTGTTTTTCAAGAATCATGATGTCTATGGCGATGGCGTCAATACTGCATCCCGGATCCAGACTGTAGCCTATCCCGGAGGAATTTGTATTTCTGGGGCGGTTTATCAAGCGATTAAAAGCCACTTACAACTTGAAGTTGCCAGCAGTGATTGGTATGAACTGAAAGGATTTACTGAACCCATGTTTCTTTATCAGTTAAAAGGATGAAATCTAGTTACTCAACTCCTTACGAATATAAAATTGGTGGCAGTCTTCCCCTGAATACTCCCACTTATGTGATGAGGCAAGCGGATGAAGAGTTGTTTCATCACTTGCAAGCGGGGATGTTTTGTTATGTCCTGACTTCTCGGCAAATGGGTAAGTCTAGTTTGCGAGTGAAAACCATGAACCGACTTCAGGAGTCGGGGATGGTTTGTATGGCGATGGATTTGACGGAGGTTGTCGAACTGGATATTACTCGAAATCAGTTTTATAAAAGTATTACTCGCCATTTAGCCAAGAGTTTTAATCTGCTAGAACAGATGGATAGCTTTCAGGATTGGTGGCGGGATTATGAAGAAAGCCCGATGCAAGGACTTTCTTGTTTTGTTGAGGAGGTGTTGCTTAAATTTGAGCCACTGCGGGATAAAAAGTTAGTTGTTTTTATTGATGAAATTGATAGCGTTTTGCGATTACCGTTTGCGGTTAATGATTTTTTTGCCTTAATTCGGTGTTGGCATAATAATCGGGCGGATAGTCACGAATATGACCGTTTGACCTTTTGTATTTTAGGGGTTGCTTCCCCCTATGATTTAATCAAAGATGCCAATCATAGTCCCCCTTTTAATTTTGGAAAATCTATTGAGTTAACGGGGTTTAAGTTAGAAGAAGCCGAACCCATTGCTGTGGGTTTGAAAGAAAAGTTTAAAAATTATAAACCCGTTCTCAAAGCTATTTTAGATTGGACGGGAGGACAGCCTTTTTTAACCCAAAAACTCTGTAAATTAATTGTGGAGGCCGAAAGTGCGCCGCCTAGAGGTCGCGAAAAGCAGTGGGTGGAGAAGTTGGTGCGATCGCGGATTATTGACAACTGGGAATCTCAGGATGAACCGGAACACCTGCGGACTATTCGCGATCGCCTCCTGCGTCAAGGACCCCAAAATCGCCAGCTATTGGAGTTATATCAGCAAATTTTAGACAATGCTGAATCACCCCCAGATTCACCCGAGGCTTTAGGCGCAATTCTTGCGGATGAAACCCCGGAAAAAATGCAACTTAGACTCTCCGGATTAGTCGTCAAACAAAATGGAAATCTCAGGGTAACTAATCGAATTTATAAATCCGTGTTTGACGCGATTTGGACTGAAAAGGCTTTAGCTTCTCTCCCCGGGAGTTCCCCCGTTGCTCAACGCGAAGATGAGGAATTCTTCCAAACCCTGGTAGACTTAGAAAGAAATCTGCTAGTTGCTCAATTAGCACAGGTTCATGATGGAAACTGTTCAGAACAAACCCTATATGAAGTCTTAAGAAATATTACCCTTAAAATGGGCAATTTACTCAATGCGGACCGCGCCACTATTTATTTATTAAATGAAGATAAAAATGAACTGTGGTCCGTGGTGGCAGAGAATGAAACCAGTGATTTTTTAGATATCCAAGTGCGGGTGGGAGAAGGAATTGCGGGACAAGTTGCTCAAACCAAAGAATTAATTAATATCCCAGACGGGGTTTATCAAGACCCTCGGTCTAAATTTGTCAAAGAATTTGATACGAAGTATAATTATTATACTGCTAACATCTTGGCTGTCCCGGTTTTGAATGAAGCGGGAGATTTAGTGGCGGTGATTCAGCTTTTAAATAAATTAACCTCTCAAGTTATTCAGGGATTTGAATTAAATAAAACCATTGATAGAAATGGATTTACTGAAGAAGATAGTCAGCGCCTCTATACATTCTTGAGTTCAATTGCTCGCATCTTAGAAAGCTGTCAATCTTGTTACAAAGCCACTCAGAAATTGCGAGCAACTGCTGCCCTTTCGGAAGCTACCCGTTCTCTGGATCAAGCGAATTTAGATACGAAAGAAATTCTCCAGCGCGTGATGAATGCGGCTAAAAAATTGCTCAATGCGGACCGGAGTACCCTATGGTTAATTGACCGGGAACGGGAGGATTTATGGACGGAACTGCCCGAGACGGGAGAAAAACGTTGTCCGATTGGGGTGGGGTTTGTGGGAAAAGTTGCGGAAACTCTGCAACCGATGATTATCCCCTTTGACCTCTATGAACATCCTCATGCCGGGACGGCTAAAGATACCGATAAACAAACGGGTTACCGCACCTGTAGTTTGCTTTGTATGCCGGTTTTGAACCCGGATGGTGAACTCTTGGGGGTGACTCAATTACTCAACAAAAGAAAACTGGGGGAGTTCCCGGAGTATAACCCGAATAACTGGCCGGAAGTCCCGGAACAATTTAAGGCCAGTTTTGATGAAAATGACCGGCAGTCGATGCAGGTTTTTAATCAAAGAGTGGGGGTAATTCTTCAGTATGCTCAGACTCATGAAGCGCTGCTGAAAATTGCGGAGGTCAAACCGAAAGAAGTGGTTCATAATGCTTTGTTCATGCTGTCTAATGTGGCGGATTATCAAAGTGAATTTTTTCTCTATGATGCGCTTTATAATATCCTGAATTTCCTGGGAATGTCGTTGAGTAAGTTAGTGAATGCCGAAAATGCCCGGATTTGGGTCTTTAATTCTGAACTCAAGGAATTTTGGTCCTTGATACCTTCAGGCAAGATGGGGAATTGGGTGGAAGAAATTATTCCTGATTCTCCGGCAATTGTGAAGGAAATTATGGGTTTTCAATTTAGGGGGGAGATGAAGGGAGGAAAAGCTAAACGGAAATCGGGGACAACTGATGACAAGCTATCGGTTAATAACTGCATGGTTGTGCCGATCGCCCATCCCCAAGGTTATATGAGTGCATTTGTGCAGATTATGGCTCAAGTTCCTTCCAATGCGATAGAATCGGAGTCAATTTCTAGGGAAAATCAGGGATTTACGGAAGCCGATCGCCAATTAATTGAGCAGCGCACAGAATCCATTTTGCCGATTGTGGAAGGTTGTCAATCTTTTTATCGGGATATCAAAATCCTAGAACATAATCGCGAAAATGAAAAACTTTGGGCGGCGATGATTTCCCTGAGTGAAAAGGACTGCGACTTGCAAGAGATTCGGCAGGAAATGCTCCAAAAAGTGCTGAATGCGGCGCAGAAAATGACCAATAGCGATCGCAGCACCCTGTGGTTATGGGATCGCCATCAGGCTAACTTATGGACTACCATTCCCGGACAGGGAGAATTGCGCTGTGAAATCGGGGTGGGCTTTGTGGGAATAGTTGCTGAAACCTGCGAATCGATGATGATTCCGTTTGACCTTTACAAACATCCGAAGGCGGCGAATGCCAAGAAAACCGATAAACAAACGGGTTATCGGACTTTTAGTTTATTATGTACCCCCGTTTTAGGTTCTGATGGCAAGTTGCTGGGGGTAACGCAGCTTGTGAATAAGCGCAAACCGGGGAATTTTCCGCCCTACCAAATCCGGGATAAGCGCAAGATACCGGATTACTTCAAAACCAGTTTTAATGAACGAGATCGCCGGTCGATGGAAATTTTTAATGCTCAAGTGGGGGTGATTCTGCAAAATATTCAACAGAAAGATTTGATTCGCTATGAAATTCAAAATCGCCTAGCGAGTAAGGAACTGCAACCGACTCGTTCCTGAGAGAGAATTTAATAGACTTGTTGCTTTCATACCTAGGACTTACCCATGACTTCTCAATGTAGAGGCGATTCGCTTGATCGCCTCTACATTCAGGGTAAATTCTCCAAAGATGCGTAAGTCCAGAACCCCTCTAAATCCCCCCAAACTCCCTTTAAAAGGCCAATTGGCTTGAGAAAATTCTGCAATAAATCTATTGATTGTTGGGAGGGGTGGTGAGGCTGTTGCCACCCGTCCCTCGGCAGGGTAGAAGTGCGAACCTGGGGAATGGCAAAACACCCTCGACAAACTGCTACGCATTTGGTTCAGGAATCGAGGCGATCGCAGGCGTTAGTCCTGGTTGGATCCGTCAAACCCCCCTCTGCTTTTTGCGGACTCCTTGAGGCAGGGGGTCCCCACTCTTGACCCGGTGGGATGGAGGAGGATAAAATAAAGATTAGATGTAAAT
>JAABSJ010000318.1 GCA_011390515.1 Oscillatoria sp. | reverse complement strand
TAGTTCAGCCGTGTAAGCCTAGTGATGGAAAGGTCTGGGAAGATCCAAGCTAGGAACTAAACATCAAATGATTAAGTTTGAGTAAGTTTTAGAGAGCGGTTTTTGAGTCCAGTGCATCTGGAAGAGAACCAACCCGATCGCTCACCGAGCAGCGGTAGGGTGCGAGGGGCGAATGCTTTTATCTCGGAGGTTTCTGTACCCCTCCCCCAGGCGAAAACCGGAGCAAGTCAGGGGGGTTCAGGTCACGAATAATCCCCTATAATGCCCCTATTAACCCCCTGGATCAGAGGATGATTGGGCCCTTTATTTACCCTGGCATAAACCGGATCACCATGATGAAAACACCTGGAAAAATTATTTTAGCGCTCGCATCAATTTTCAGCAGTTTTACCTTAATTCAAACGGTCCGAGCTTTGCCTGCAAGCCAACTCAACATTGAAATAGAAGGCATCACCAATCCCCGAGGCAATATTTGTTTCACGATTTTTTCCCGCAGTGATGGATTTCCTCGGGATGGGACGAAGGCGCTCAAAGCCGAATGTTCTCCCCTTGAAAATCTGCCGGTGACCCTGAGAATTGATGGATTAAATGCAGGCAACTATGCTGTGGCAGTCTTCCACGATGAAAACGCCGATGGACAACTGAATACGAATCCGGTGGGTATTCCCCAAGAAGGATTTGGATTTTCCAATAACCCCCCCATCCTGACGGGTGCGCCCAAATTTAGCGAGGCAACCTTTTTCGTCGCCGGACAAAGGACAACGGTTCGGATTGCGATGAAATATTTGCTCCGACTCTAGGCTGGATTGTAAAATATAGTCCAAAGAGAACCGGAGGAGTTCACTTTAACCCTGAATGCCACTCGGGCGGTTTCTTCGCTCCCTGAAGTGGCCTTTCAATCACAAAAAGGCCACTTCAGGGAGGGTAAAGTTGTCAGTTTTAGTTCCCCTTGGGAATTGTAAAAGGGGAGCATCTCAAGAAGGACAGTTGGCCCTCATCCCCCAACCCCTTCTCCCTTTCAGGGGAGAAGGGGCAAAGGATTCAAAATCCCTCTCCCCTCATGGGAGAGGGATTTAGGGTGAGGGTGACCTTTTACGGAGATGCTCCCTGTAAAAGTCTTCCCGGGAATGGAGGCTCCAGCAATTTCCAGGAGTCGTAGGAGTGCGAATCGCTATATGATTAGGGGCATCTCGGCCAAAAATTAGGAAAAAATCAGCAGTTATTGGAGGCTAAATTTATGCAGCCAATGTTTAAATGGCTTGGTATTGTTACAGCAATGGGGATATCGGGGATATCGATGCCGTTACCCGGATGGGCAATACCCGATGATCCCACAGGGGGCATGGATTCTGGACAGGTGACCACATCTCCAGAACTCCTAGAACCGCTACAGCCTCCGGTTACCCCTAGAGCAACTCCCGTAAGACCGCCTGAGAACCCTGCATCGACCCCAAGGGCGACTCCCGAAAGCAGCCAAGAACCGGCAACTCCGGCAATGCAGCCTGAACCCGTTGAGCCAAGACCGGCACAACAGGCGACGAGTGAGATTGAGACGTTACTCTCCCGGGGTCAATTTTTGTTGTCCTCCAAGCAATATGAAGATGCGCTCAGAACTTATGACAGTGCCCTGGAGTTAAATTCTAATAATGCGGATGCCTGGATTGGTCGAGGCATGGTGTTAGAGCAGTTGGCGCGTTACGAGGATGCGATCGCGGCGATTGACCGGGCGACGGAAATTAGTCCGAATTATTCTCTGGCATGGCTGAGTCGGGGGATGGTCCTCAAACAGGCGGAACGCTTTGAGGATGCGTTAACGGCGTTCGATCGCGCTTTGGACGGAAATGGACAGTGGGGTGACAACCGAGCAGCAGATGCAGCCCTAAACCGGGGTTCGGTCCTCTGGCAACTCGATCGCCGGGATGATGCCCTCGCTTCTTTTGACCGGGCGATCGAACTGGATCCTCAATTTGCCCTAGCTTGGTACAACAAAGCGACGGCACTCCTGATCCTCGGTGACTATGAAGAGGCAGTCAGCGCCTACGATAGCGCCATTAACAGTAATGGCCAATGGGGTTTATCCACGGGTCCGGCTAGTGCCTGGTACAATCGCGGTTTGGCACTAGAGCAGTTGGAGCGTTACGAGGATGCGATCGCCTCCTATGACCAAGCGCTGCGAATTACTCCGAACCATACCAAGGCTAGACAGCAGTTGTCTCGATTGCGTCAGCAGGTGCAGTAAGCCCAACAAACCGGCGGGGGTTTCGACCCCCGCTTGTGTTTTAAGGAAGCCAGCCCGGACGGAGGCCCTCAAAGGGTAACTCTTCGGGTTTGTAATCTAAGGGGCGGTTGGTGGGGGCGCTGGGATCCAAGGGCAGCAACCAGAGCCGACTTCTGGCGATCGCTTCCCCGGAACTGGTGCGAACTGCATCCACTGGGGCTTGATTGGCTTGGGGGGCAACGCTGACTATTTGATCAAACAGCAACCCTAACCCATCCGGGGCTAAACTGATATGAATCTCTCGCTGATCCGGTAACAGCACTAGGGGTTGCAGGTCCCCGGTTTCTAAATTAATGGCGGCGATGTAAGGTTCTTCTTTATAGACTTCCCCTTCCACTAATTTTGTCAGCAAACAATAGAGGGTGTTTCCTTGGGGTCCGAATTGGGCGCTCAGAAATGAACCTTTAATCCGGCGCAGTTCTTTGTTGACCCCAGTGGTGGTGACCAAATAGAGCGATCGCGTGTAGTCGGTGTTGAATTTCACCATCGCCGCAGCACTCCCATCAGCCGAAAAGCTCAAGACTCGCCCAAATTGGGGCAGAAAATCTACGGGGTCGGCTTTTGGTTCTAGGGGCAAAATGGCGAGTCCCTGTCCCTGGGCGATCGCCACGGTTTGACTATCGGGAGTAATAATAAAATCCCCACCCGGTTCGTTTTCCAGGGGTTTCGGTTGCTTTCCTTCCTCTATTTTCCAGAGTCCAGATTTTCCCGGGTCCTGTTTGTTGACGCGCTGCACCAGAATGGTTTTACCATCGGGGGAGAGGTCAAAGCTGAGGTTTTGATAGTTGTCCGAACCTAGGATCGGTTTGATTTGACCCGGTGAGTTGTCACGGCGGCGGGATAGTCTGCCGGAGGTTTCTGGGACCATGCCGGTGGTGACGGTGAACAGTTGTTGATCTAAAATGCCTCGGTTGGGAGAGAAGGAGTCGATCGCCGAAAATAACAGGCGATCGCCGTCGGTATAGGGTTTATAATCCAGGACTGTCAGTTCTTTTGGGGTCAGAATCGTTTTTTCGCTTTTGCTGAAGTTGTAGAGGATTAACTGTCCCCGTTCTCCCGGGGAGATTCCGATATAGACTAAGGCGCGATCGCGACTTGTGAACTCCCCGACAAAGGGCTCAATCAGGGTTCCCTCTTTTCCCGGTTGGGCGAACCGTTCCCGCGCTTGGCTGAGTTGCAGTTTAAATTCCATCCCATAAGGCACCCCTTGGGTAACCGTGTAAGCCATCCGCCTTCCCGCCCAACTGATTTTACCGGGGACTGGGGGTTCAATTCGCAGGTTGTCTTCCACGGTTTGGCGATCCATCGGACGGCTGAAGGTCATGATAAAGGCGCGATCTCTGGCACTGACTTGTTTATTTTGCCAGCTAAATTCCCGCACTCGGGGAGCGGTACTATCGCCTCCAAATAAAAGCAGAGCGATCGCCACTGTCAAGATTGCAATCAGGGCGATCGCCGCGCGATCGAGCGGTTGGGAGAATTTTTTCTGGAGTTGGTCTGCACTGAACATCGGTTAAGGGTTAATATTGAGAGTTTAGATCGGAGATTTGAGGGACCCGGTTGCCCGACTGACGCATCATTTCTATATGGAGTAGGCACAGCCGTAGATGAAAGCCACCTATCAGATTGGATGAAAAATCCCCACTCTGGCGTAAGTCTTGGGGGTTAACCCCAGGGGACTGAATGCCTAGCCATCGGACGCAGAGATGGAAATTCAACTGTTTTAATTTAACATTCCCATCTAACTCCCTCCAGATTATCCCCCTACAGTTCCTCCGCTTGCTCAGGCCCTGTTGAGGGACCGTTTTACCAAAACCTTTGTGTTAGCACATAATTCGGGTCTGCTTACCCCAAGGGAGCAAGAACGCCACTCAAGGGTGGCGGCTCATGGGAATTGCTTCTTTACCTGGGAGGCGATCGCCTAGCCCTGTCAAGGTGATGGAAAAACAGGCCAAAACCCTTGATATTCCGATACTTGGTCTGGTGTGGAGCCATAAAAGGAGCCATTTTAGGCTCCTTAAATTCTCAAATATCCGAAATTAATGACACCTGATAGAGGGTAACTTGAGGGGGTGGTATATATCAGGTGGCGCTCAAATGAATCAAAAATACCTGTTGA
>JAABSJ010000317.1 GCA_011390515.1 Oscillatoria sp. | reverse complement strand
TCCATGTCCTCCCATCCATCACCCCCAGCTATTGTAGACAGGAGCGCAATCACAATAATATCTTTAATTAAGTGGCGTTTGGTTCGGTTTACTCTTGGATCCGGTACGTCATCAAAATAATGTGACAAGCTCCCTTGTAACTTTTGCATGGAAAGGGGTTGGTTTTTGTTCAGCCCTGACTTTGATTTAGATGTGGCCTGAACTGGCGCGAATCCTTTATCCATAGAGTTTTACCTACCTTGCCGACTTACTATTTTAGACATTATAGAATTGTCCATCATTAAATGACACACACCCTATGATTGCCTTTTTGTCAAGTACAATTTATACCAAATTAGATGAGCTTGCCCTGCTTCGGGATGGAGAGTGGTGAGGGGATTGTGCCATGCTTGATAAAATTGGGGATAAGGGAGATTTTCGGCACAGTGCCATAATGTAGCATTCAGACGAGGTAAAAATTCCCAGAAATCTTTAAATTTTTCATCCGTACATTTTTCAGCATTAGTTAGAGATTTAAGAATGGTTGACATCCAAAATACAATCTCTTGTTTAGTAAAACCCAATAGTTCTGAACTATCTAATACTATCCTTATCATCGATAAGGATTCTATTTTGAGCACCCTGAAACTTTCTACGCTCAATATTTGCCTCAAATATTTCCGTAGCTCATGTATTCCCATTTGTGGATTGACATCAATATGATATCTCTGATTTACATAAATGATTACCATTTGCATAAATAATTTAGTCTGAAAACCATGCTTGTTTTTCGTGAGTTCGTCAATTAAAAAATCATTGACGGATCTACCATTAAATTTCAGGGTTTTCAATTTTAAGTTTGCTGGCCTTTTAGCTTTGATTTCAGCAATCTTTAACATCACTTCAAATTTATAATTTGGTTGACAATTATCTAGCATATCTTCTAGTGCGGCCAAATCTTTGAGAACACTCGCGGATCTAATTCTAATCAATTGATTTTGATGATTTAATAGTCTTTGTGTATATTTAACTGGCAACAACTCCTTTGGATTTTTATATCCCAGTTGAGACAAAAAGCCTAATGCTAATATCATTCTACTCTCAAAGCAGTTATTTTTGCTCAAAAAATCGAATATATTATCATAATTATCATATAAGTATTGCATATTTTCTATGGGTATATCAAGCCAATTAAAATAATCTTCTAAGGCAATTAAAGCATTACCAAATATATTAATCCAGTAGTTGTACCAAAAGGATTGTAATTTGCCGTTAATCCTTATGAGTTCTGTATCTAATAGAAAATTTTTATCTATCAAATTAATTATTATGACAATTCGCTTAATGTAATCAACCAGAAATTCCACTACTCTAGTTGTATTGGTCTTAAATAAAATTTCAGTCGCTGACTCTCTTATTGCAAACCAGAAAACACTGGCTTTTATTTGTGAGTCATTTCCTAAATTTAGATTATAGCCATACACCAAATCTATTCCTTGAGAATTGAAAATATTTAAACAGAATCCAAAACTTAACTCAAGAAGCCAGCCAATAATCTCGTCGGCAAATTTACTATCAGGAAATTGTGCAATTCCTTCAGCCGCCAACAGAAATGCTCTATATTTATAGAAACCTCCACAGTAATCTTGAAAATTTAATAAATTATTGATCAACTTATCTTTTTCGGTTTTTGTTCTTTGAGTCTGTCCCAGCCAAAGTAAAAAAACATCTTTCCAGTGTTTTTCAAAAATACGGTAACTGCGACTTAAAAATCCTCTCCATTTTTGAGGATCGATATGCTCTAAAAAGAACTCGGGCTTATCAATACTACAAGCCGCAAAATACTCCTGAAACGTGGCATGATAAAACGCATAAACCCGTTCGCGGGGATTTTCTGCCGCCACCCCCACCTGATTCAACCAGCCTAACCTTAACGCCTTATCTAACAGGGAATCCTCATCCGGTTCTCCCAAATATTCACAGACCAACCGATGAGTTAAGCGAAATCGACTGGTTTCCGCTTCTAGGGATGCCTTCGCCAATGCTCCCAAAGCTTCATTTAACTGTTTCTTTTCCTCTTTTTTAACAGTAAATGCTTTTTTCTTCCAGGCATACATCGCCTCAACAAAACCCGCATACAACTGCGCCGTGGTTTCCGGTAACGCCTTCACCTCATCCAGGTTCCAAGTCGAACATAATAACGTCAACCGCAGGGGATTGCGGCATAAATCCTTAATCCGTTCCTTCCCCAACCCTTGCAACTCGGACCACAAAGACTCTGCTAACTGGACAGCTTTTTCTTTCCCTTCTTCTTCCTCTACCAACCCCGGAAACCACCGCTGGATAAACTCCTGCATCTGTTCATCCTGAAACGGTTGGGTGAGATAGGTTTGAAACCCCTGTAACTGGCTAGGGTTCGCTTGCCACAAATTCAAGCGACAGGTGACAATCATCGGGGCATTCATCACCCAACCCCCAAACTCCAAAGCCGCCTGATCCCCCTGACTCATTTCATCCAAGCCATCCAACAGTAACCAGGCTTTACCTCCCTTAATTTTCTGCTCCCAGTCCCCTTTAATTTCCTCTCTGGACTGCCCCAATGCCTTTTTGAGCCATTTTTGCTCTAAATACTCTCCCAGGTCTTGATTCCCCAATTTTGCCAAATCAACCCAAATCACTAAATCATCGGTTGCTTGTAACAACCAAAAAGCTAATTTCTGGAGTAACGTCGTTTTCCCCGCCCCCGGTTCTCCAATAATGGCAATACTTTTCTCCGTGCGTTTACCAATGACTTCTTTGAGAAACTTTCCATAAGTAAACCGTTCCTCCACCGTTTCTTCCTGCCTGGTGAAAAAGTCGGAACCTCTTTCTGGGTCAATCTCTTGGGGGTGTTTTGGACTCTGACTCCGTTTCGGTTTCACCAGGGCTAAATCGACAAATAAATCCTCATCGATTAAGTTGCGATTCTCATTGCGATTCCCAGCAGCCTGACTTAAAACGGTATTACTGGTTAATTTTTTCTCCTTTATCAACATCCAACGGCAGATATCTTGCCATTCATCCATGACATATTCCACCTGAAAACCAGCAACACTCTCTTGATTAATCAGGCTTTTGAGTTGCTCATACCCAGTTTGGGAACTCTCCACAATCAGGATAATACTGCCTTCCTCAACTTTAGGAATGGAGAGGGTTTTATCCTTGAGGCGAGTTTGCAGAGTTTCGGTGATTTCGCTGAGTTTCTGTCGCGCCTCCTGATAGCTTCCCTTCAGTCCTAGGATGCAGCGTTTTAGGGTGGCTGTGGGTTGGGGAGGATTGTTAGGTTCGGGAAGTTTCCCAAAGGCTTCTTTCCATTTATCTTTAATAACCTGTAAATTGTCTTCTCTCTTAGCCGTTTGATGCTTGAGGCAGAGGGAAAACTTCCGAAACCCTTGATTTTTATTGGATTGATGCTCTTGCAAAATTCCCAGATCTTTGAGGCAAGAAATGGCATCCTGTACCATCTGTGTCCTTGCCTCAGCCAAGATGTTTGCTTGGCGATAGGTTTCTAACAAAACCCCTAAATCATCCCTATGAATTCCCTTTTCTATCGGCTTGCTCTGTCCATTGCGCTGTTTTTGCTCGCTGGTGCCAGAAACCCTTAACTCGCTTTCCTTCACCCACTCCAGCTTAAACTGTGCCTTGAGCTTGTCTGGGGGAAGGGTTATCTCCTCATCCGCAAGGGCTAACAACGCCTCCACAAAATCCAGTCGGTCTAGCAAGTCGTCGGCGCTTTCTCCGTATTTGCGGCTTTTTTTGAAGGGTTGACCTAATTTTCCCACCATGACGACCCTCGATAGAAAATTTGTGCTGGCTTGGGGAAACTTGCCCAAACGGGAGGATTGCCCAAACCACAAAAACCTATTCTAGCAAGGGTTTCAAGATTTTACCAGTGGGTTTGATTGGGCAGTAGCCCAAAAAAATACTGACCTCAGAGACATAAATGAGGTTAGTGATGGACGAGCTACAACAGAAAATCAAACAACGGCAAGCACTAGAAGATGCATATAGCAATTTTGTGGAACCCTATCTCAATCAAAGGATTGAAGTTAAGCAGGAGTCTTCCTGTTCGGTGGCGGTGAGTCCGGTTGGAGTTTACTATGCATCGGGATGGTTGCTGTTGGTGATGCTGTATTCTATTTCTATTTTGATGCGCCGTTTTCAGCGCTAATAGGTGCAACAATTGGCTCGGTTTGAAACCTGGTCCTGTCAAGGTGTATTTGTAGGGGCTTCGATGCGATCGCCTTTCAGGGGGTTTGGTTTCCAAACCCTCTCAGAAATGGGGTTTCTGGGTTAAAAAGGTTAAAAAATTAAAAAAGGGCGATCGCAACCGATCGCCCTTTTTTAATCAAACCCCTGAACTAACCTGGTATAACCCTATAGAATGCCGTCTTTTTTCGCCATAGATAGCATCAAATCCACAACCCGGCAGGAATAACCCCATTCGTTGTCA
>JAABSJ010000316.1 GCA_011390515.1 Oscillatoria sp. | reverse complement strand
AAAAGCCTTAGAGAAACTCCCAGCGCGCAGGTATGCCAGCGCCGCGCAAATGGCACAACAGATTAAAGCGGCGATGAATGAACCCGGGGTGCGACTCTTGAGCGATCGCCCGTTACCCTTGAACGAGTCCCCAGTGCCGAAAATGCCGGAATGCCCCAGCAGCCAAAAGTCCCGCATTCCCCTGCCCGTCCCCGCCACAGGGTTAGTCTCCCAGGATGGCTATCTCTACATAGCCCACGGGAATCAGGTAAGACTCTGGCATCAACTGGCCCTACCCCCCAAGGTGGTGGATTTTCCCGATCGCGTCACTGAAGTTCTGCCGGTGAAGGGGGGCTGCTGGGTGAGTACCGGACGGAGGCTGTATTGGCTGGCGATCGCCAAAGGTCAACCCCAACCCCAACACCAACTCACCTGCGATCGGGAATGGGGGATGGCGATCGACCCAGACAGCCGCTGGTTAGCCATTGTTATTCCAGGGCAACTTAACTTTTATTCCCTCGCCACCCTCTCCCCCACCGGATTTAAGGCCCCAGACCATCACTGCCAAATTCCTGGACCGGACCTACCTAGGATCCTGTTTCTCGACTCCAAACATCTCCTAGCAATCCGGTACGACTCCACCCCGAACCAGGGCCGGACCCTGTTCCAGGTTTATACCCGTCGGGGAACCTCAGTTGGGTCGGAATCGTTTAAGGGCAGTTTAGACTCGGTGATTTTAACAGAACAACCCTATACCCTGGTGGGAATCAGCCGTCACCCCAGACCCGCCCTCTGGCAGATTCAACTCTGGCCCCTGCGGGTGCGTCGGCTGCCCTTAGCAACCCTGCCGGTTTGTTTATCCTCCGTCCCTGGGGGTGGGGCGACTGCCGATGAGAACGGTCAAATTCTCTGGTTTAATCATGACTTAGAGCCAGTGGCTACGGTTCAAGGACCCGGGTCCCCCATCGCCCTCGCTGCCCCCTTCAATTCCGGAACCCAAATGCCCCCGAGTCCCCTGAATTTAGCGATCGCCACCCGGACTGAAGTGGGCGGCGCGATCCACTTCTTCCAGATCGATGGAAGGAAACTTTATGAGTGAACCCCAACCATTAAACCCGGAACATCCACCCTTTGACCCCTTAAAGGTCCGGCAAACCATTCTCAAGCTGATTCTTCCTCCAACAACCGGCCCTGAAGTCGGGGAATTTTGCTTAGACCCCGAGGCGATCGCCGCTTGGGAAAAACTGATTGCGAAAGTGGCCGAAATGCGGCGACCCGAAGCCATTCACCTCTTCGACTATCCCCCAACTCCGGAAATCCTCACCCCCTACCTCCTCCCAGAAGCTTGTCAGGTCCTCGATGCCTTCAAACAAGCGGCAGTTCTCTCAGCCGACCCCAAACCCGCCCCAAACCCTACCCCAGACCCCCGGTTCATCCCCCTAGAAGACTGGATTCCGGAACTCCTCTGGTACGCCGTCAGCAGTTCCGAAGCGGTGATGCGACTGATTAGCGGGATTCCGGCCAGTATCTTCCAACCGGAACAGGGATGGGACGGGGGAATGGTGCGACTGGTGCTGGGATTACGGGGACAGAGTGGGGATTGTCACTGGTTTTTTGACCTCGCCAGCGATCGCCCTTGTCCCTACCCCGGAGAATTAATCCCCCTCGACCCCGAAACCACTCGGATTCAGTCCGATGCCGTCGCCCCCTTGCGCGAGTCCCTTCTCCTGGGTGACTTCCTCTCCCAACTCCGCCAACAACTGCACCTCGCCACCCCAGAACTCGCCCGCTTCCTCCAACCCACCCCAGTAGAATTCCTCCAACCCGGGAGTCCCTGGCAGGTGGGCGAGATGCAACTCACCTTAGAGTTTGAATTTGTCAGGGATCCAGAACTGGATTTCTTTTCGGAACCCTTTTCAGACCCGGAACACCCCACCTCGGCGAAAATTCGCCCTTGTCAACCCCTGGTAGACTATCCAGAGTCCTCCCCGACTCCCGGGACTTGCGATGGCGGGATTGCTGCTGCTGTGCTTCCCCTACTCTGGGACTGGCAAGAAAAGAGTCAAGGTATTTCTAGAAGCAACCACAGCGCGCAGGGGGGGGAAGGGTCAGAATTGATTCCCTTGTTTGTGGCGATCGCCAGTCGCCTCCTGGATACCGAACCCTCTCATCCCGTTATCCCACCCCCGACCCCAGAGATTTCCATCGATGAATTAGCCTCTCAACTGTTGTGGAAGATGCTAGGGTCAGGATTAGAGGCCATGCAATGGATTGCTGGAGTCAATGCCCGCATCCTGCAACCGGAACGAGAGTGGGAAACGGGAATGGGGCGACTGGTGGGAATTTTGACCGTGGAAACCCCGAAGTTCTCCTGCTCAATTGATATTGCCACGGGACAGCCTCCTAGTCCAATGATGCCTCTGGCCCCAGGGACGGTGATTCAATCGGACCGGAGTGGGTGGTATTCTGAAGCGATCGCCCTGGAACAGTTATCCGCCCGATTCTGGGCCGGGTTTTCAGGGGTCTCGTTGCCTGGGACTGCGGGCAACAGCCGCTTTTACCGGGAAACCCTGGTGACAGCCTTGTTAAATCCGGAGGATACTTTAGCAGTAGAAATCTGCCCCTCCCAGCAATACTGGCAATCGGGTTGGGCGCAGTTATGCTTGGCGATCGAATTTATTCCCAGTTAACCGATGGAAGTTTACGTTTACGCTTTTTTAAAAACACCCCCGGTTGAGTTAGAACTCCCCCTGGGAATCGGTCAAGCGGTGCAATTGGTTCCCGGGAAGCAAATCTGTGCTGTGGTGGAATTTGACGTGGATATTCAGCGCTTGCAAGGGGATGATGCGCTGTTGGTTCAGGCGATCGTTGCCCACGATCGCACCCTGGGAGAATTGTTTCAGCAACAATGCCTGTTACCTCTGAGATTTGGCACCCTGTTTCGGTCTCTCCAGGCATTACAAGAGCATTTAGTCACGCGGGAAGGGGAATATTTAGAGAAACTCGATCGCTTTGTCGGTCAAGGGGAGTACATTTTAAAATGCATTCCCCGTCCTGAACCGGAGTTCGAGATTTCCACTGAGGTCCGTGGCAAAGCTTATTTACTGGCGAAAAAACAGCGCTATCAAGGGATTCAAGCTTTTCAGAATGAGCAAGCGGCCCAGTGGGACTGGATGCGCCGCCAAGTGACGGAAGGGTATCCCCAGGCGATCGCCACGGACCTTGAGGATCAGAGTCATCGGATTTTTCTGTTAGCGCCCATCCAGGAAGAACCTTTACTCTATGAACGATTTCAAGAGTGGCAGCAAACCTGTTCCGCCTGGGAGTTGCAGTTGGGGGAGGCCCTCCCGCCCTATCATTTCGTGTGATCAAGAAAACCCGCACCCTGAAGGGTGCGGGTTTTTGCCGATCGACTTTAACCTCCTCGCAGTTCCCCCCACTCAGGGTATTTACGGAAATATTAACAATTACATCAATCCCTTGCCGTCCGGGGTTGAAATGGATAACACTAGACATAGAAAAGCCATAAAAATTGGGCCTGGGTTCAGAAAGAGGGGGATGCCATGCAAGCTATCAATTCAAAATTACAAGAACTGATTAACGAAAACGAAGGGCAGTATCTGAGTCCCGGGGATTTACAAGGGATGAAACGGTATCTGCAAACCTTTGGAGAACGGGTGAAAACCTACGAAATGTTGCGGGAGAAGGGAGACCTGCTGGTGCGTCATGCCTTGAAAAAGTTTATGTCCCTGCATCCAGACATTATGCAAAAGCATGGACAACGCTGTTATTACGATATGACTCAGGTGATGCGTTACAGTGCCTTGGCTATTCTCAAAGATGACCCGCGCTTCTTTAATGATTCCTTGGTGTTGTGGCAATCTAATATTTTGACGGCGTATCAGAGACAAAATTCCTGTGGGGTAGCCTATCGTTGTTTGAAAGAAACGACTCAGGCTCATTTACCCAGTAGTGCCAATCAGTACCTTGAGCCTTATATTAATCGGATGATTGAGGCATTAGATATTCCCCCGAAACTAATGGCTAATGTTCAGAAAGCGGCGATCGCCACCTAGCATTTCCCAAGCGATATAGCTTTTCCCACATCAACAGGGTACAGCCCTCACCCTAAATCCCTCTCCCCTCATGGGAGAGGGACTTTGAATCCGGCTCCCCTTCTCCCATGAGGGGAGAAGGGGTTGGGGGATGAGGGCCAACTGTCCAAGGGGACAAAAGAGGGGGTTTCGGTGAGCAAGAAACGGGAGCATCTCCTGAAAGGTCGCCCTCACCCTAAATCCCTCTCCCATGAGGGGTAGGGCTGTTTCATTCTAAAATTTTCCTTGCACCGTAAGCGTTACAGCCCAAGGGTTTTGGACCTTATTTCCTAATATAGCAGTCCTAACTCAATTGTGGAAGACGATGGCGGCCCCCAACCCCTCTCCCAGAACGGGAGAGGGGAGAAGAAAATGTCACAACTGATTTAGGATTGCTATAG
>JAABSJ010000315.1 GCA_011390515.1 Oscillatoria sp. | reverse complement strand
TCCAGTAGACAGTAGGTTCAATTGTTTAGCCATGAGTTTCGTTCCTTAAACCAAACCAACTTCCAACAGTGTCCTGCTTTTTTGCGCTCAATAACGCTATCGTTAGCGAAGAGAAGAAGATCGGAGGACACTTTGTCAGCGTACTATCATTTCTGACAGTCTGACGATCAAGCGCATCCGATTGATTAAATGAAAAGGAAAGGGATATGAGAACCGTTCTAATTGTGGAGGACGATCTGGTCAACGCTAGGGTTTTCTCTAAAATCCTCACCAAGCGGGGTGGCCTCAATGTCAAGCATACCGAAAATGTGGAAGAGGTGATGCAAATTGCCCAAGCGGGTGAGGCGGATGTGATTTTAATGGATGTGTCCCTGTCTCGCAGCGTTTACCAAGGCAAGGCAGTGGATGGCATCAAAATTACTCAAATGCTCAAAGCTGACCCCAAAACCTCCTATTTGCCGATTATTTTGGTCACAGCACACGCAATGGCGGGGGATAAGGAATCATTTCTCGAACAGAGTGGGGCCGATGGCTACATTTCCAAACCCGTGGTGGATCATCAGGAGTTTGTTGACCAGATTGCGGCCCTACTGCCCAAAGAGGAGGGATGAAGGATGAAGGATTAGGGTCTCAGGGATAGAAGATGGATTTACGGGGTGATTTTCATCCTTGAGCCTTGATCCTTCCCCTTTATGGGATCCAGTCCAGGATTAATGGCTGTGGTTGTGTGGGGTTACATCCATAAATTGCGCCAGGGTCGCTTGAATGCGGGGAGTGTCCAAGAATTTTTTGGTATCTTCCAAAAGGCGACTACCCCAGAGATTTTCCACCAGAAAATCTATTTCCCCATAACGCGGATCAATCCGCAATGCCTCTTCTCCGAGGGCTAAACCCCGTTCGCGGTTGCCTTGGGCGTAGGTTGCCACTGCGATCGCCAGCATCGGTTCAGCAGCTTCGGAGTCGATGCTGAGTGCGGTTTCCCACTGCCGAATCGCCGCATTGATATCCCCTTGTTCGTATTCCACTAAGCCGATATTGTTAATCGCAGGCCAGAACTTGTCATCCTGGGCGACGGCGCGTTCATATTGGGCGATCGCCTCTCGATACTCTCTAGTCATGTAGTAGGCATTGCCCAAATCAAATAAGGCCCCGGGTACATCCGGTTGGATTTTTAATCCCGCTTGCAGGGAGTTAATCGCTTCCCGGTAATTTTCTTGCTGAAAATAAGCCGAACCGAGGGCAAACATCACCACATGATTCTCCGGATCCAGCGATCGGGCCCGTTCCAACGCTGCAATTCCCTTCGGCAACTCCTTCGATTGCAGATACAAACTGCCTAAAATCCCCCAGGCTTGGGGCGCATTCGGCGCAAGCTGGGCCGCCAACTCCGCCCGGGCTAAAGCCAGTTCAAATTGCTGAAATCTCGCCAACTGAGCCGCTTCTTCCGCCAGAAACAACCCTTGCTGTTCCAACTGAGTCGCATCAAGCTGGAGAGTCCGAGGCAATAAAGCCTGTCCCATCACAGGTGGAGCCACCGTAAACAAACCAAGGGCGATGGACAGAGGAATCAAAAAATTGCGATTTGGCACAGTACCACCTTCCAACAAGACTAAGGGTTTTCATGGACCTTACAGCTTATTTCAGTGTAACTGGCAAAAATTCCAGGAAACCACCACGGTTGCAGAGAATTTCAGAGGTCTGGCATCATATCTGGGATATGTAGCATAAAATCCTAGTTTTGTCAAGCAACACCCGGCGGGGGTTCAAACCCCCGCCTAACAGCTCAAGTCGGTTAAAACCGACTAAAAAACCTACTTTTCCTCGTGACGTGGCTCTGCCGCGTCACGCTCTTAAGGAGGCTCTGCCTCCAGTCCCCAAGCAAGGGCTTAATCTGCCTATTGTACCTGTCACGGCTTCAACTCGTCAACAGACCGAGAGGATCCACCACCGGCGGGGGTTCAAACCCCCGCCTAACAGCTAAAGTCGGTTGAAACCGACTGAAAAACCTACGGAATAAGACTTTTCCTCGTGACGTGGCTCTGCCGCGTCATGCTCTTTTGGAGGCTCTGCCTCCAGTCCCCAAGCAAGGGCTTAATCTGCCTATTGTACCTGTCACGGCTTCAACTCGTCACCAGACGTACAGGCGGCAGAGCCGCAAAGAGTGCGTGACGCGGCAGAGCCACGTCACAAGCATAAAATCTCAGTTTTGTCAAGTAGCCACCGCTGCTTCCTCTTCAATATCGAACCATTCATCAGTCAAACCCAAGTCTCGTGCAGCCCAGCGAGTGGCTCCTTCTTGTAACTGTTGCTTGAGAGAGTCTCGCTGCTTCTGGGCAATATAAAATTTAACCGCCTCGTTAATCAAAGCACTGCGCTTGAGTAGAGCATCATCCGCAGACTCGTCAGGTTTCGTGAGTTGGTCAATCAGTTGAATCGTTTCTTCCGGCAAGAGGATTTGTAAGTGCTGGGTCATTTGGGCTAGACCTCAATTCGGGATAATTTCATTGTACATGGATTGACGGGGATTGGAAAGTTTAAATGCGGTTTTGGCTATGATTGTTCATTTTCAGCAGTATGGAGAAATAAAATGATAACTCCACTCAATCTAAATCGTCATCGCAAGGCAAAAATTTGGCTAGGAGAGTTGCCCCATTTAATTAATCCCAATCATTCTTTTGTAGAGCGCTCTTTACCCGGTAGAACCTCCACCTTAACTCATCCACAACAAGCAGCCATTGAGATGCTCATCCCCTCAGCGGGACGCGCTCTTTATGGACTGTTAGGGGGTGAATTTTTGCCCACTGACTCAGGAGAACTTATCGTCAAGGTGGCAGTATCGGAAAATGCCGAAATAGAAATGCCTGGATCACTTGCTGCTAACCTCGATACAGTTTACATGGGTTTGCCCGTTGAGTATGCAGACAGCGTATTGAATGGGATAATTGATGCGGGGGAAATTCTCGGATCTGGGATACTATTGTGCAACTGTGCCGCACATAGTCCCGTGGGTTCATCGCCGCGTATGTTTCGCCAGATTGCACCCATCCTCGTCCGATTAATCACTTCTCAAACCGAATCAGTATCTGAGGAAGAATTAACGAGACTGGTTTCGGCTTAGTATTGAAAACACGGCTTTAATAGCGTTATTCTCAATAATTCAACCCCATGAATCCTATCCTAATCCAAGACTCAGCCCATTATCCGCAACTTTTTGTATGGAATGGTGCGATCGCCGCCAACCGCTTACAGACTTGGCTAGAAAAACGGAACTTGAAACTCCCCCATGACTTAATCGAACTCTGGGAAATGACTGGGGGTGGAGAGTTGTTCGAGTCAGAAACAATTTTGAGTCCGTTTGGCGATCGCAAATTGGGAGACGATATTGATAGCGTGAATGAGTTGCACCATGCTCAAGGTATGGCGCAGGAGTATCTCCTGTTTCATATCGGAACTGGACTGAGTGCAGTTCGGTTAACCGATGGACGCTACGTTACCCTCAGTGACAGCTATCAAGAATTGTCTAAATTTGTGACATTAGCCGATTGGTATCGGGATGAACTTCGCTCAGAATATGGGAGTCGGTACAAACTGGATGCCTTGTTAGTCTAGCTGGGAAAGAGGCGATCGCCCTCTATAGTCCAAATCGAAGATGCCTGGGATAATCACAGGATTTACGCAATCTTTAACCCTAAACCCTAAATGTAGAGGCGATTCGCGAATCGCCTCTACATTTAGGATGAATTCTCAAAATCTGCGTAAGTCCGGGCAGTTTGGGCGATGCTTGTTGATTTTCAGCGGTAATTACCATAAAATTGAGGGTAATGTCTATCGAACAAAACTGGATGAAAACCCGAGTCGAAATCGAAGCAGCGATCGCCCAATTGCCTGAAGCGGAAGTGCGTCAACTTGCCCAATGGCTTGAACACTATTTAGAGGATGCCTGGGATAAGCAGATGAAAGAGGATTTAGCCTCTGGAAAATTAGATAAACTCATAGCCAAAGCAGAAGCCGACATCGATGCCCACAGGGTGAGAGAGCTTGATGAAATCCTTCACAACCCCTGATTTTTGGCAGAATTATGGAGAATTATCTCCAGAGATAAAACAGCAGGCTCAAAAAGCCTATCAACTCTGGCAACAAAACCCATCACATCCCTCCCTCTTTTTTAAAAAAGTAGGTAAAAATCTCTGGTGCGCTAGGATTACTAGGGACTACCGAGCCTTAGCGCTGAAAAAAGGTGATGATTATTCTTGGTTTTGGATTGGGACTCACGAGGAGTATGATAAAATTCTGAACTCATAACACCAAGTAAATTTCGCTTTCTTCAGCCAAAAATAGGCGATCGCCCTCTATTGAGAAATTCAGAAATCGAGATACAACCGATTGAGATGGAGGAAATCGCAACCCACACCGTCCGTTATTTCCGCCCAGGAGAACCCCGAAGTAAACCCTCGGTGCTAATATAGCCTTTCTCATGTCCATAAGGTACATCCCTCACCCCAAACCCCTCTCC
>JAABSJ010000314.1 GCA_011390515.1 Oscillatoria sp. | reverse complement strand
GAGTCTAAAAATTTTCAAAATTTTGTCAAGTCGTTATCGAAATCGTCGCCGTCGTTATGGTCTCCGTTGTAATTTGTTGGCAGCACTTTACAATTATGATTTGGCTCTGGGGTCTAAAATTCAAAATCCCTCATTATAACATAGATTTTTTTTGCAAGAGGTCTAATGCGGTCAATCAAGAAACCACTTTCAAGCGTAGCTTACGGCAGAAAAGGAAGCGGGCCGCTATGAATGATAGTTACATGATGCTTATTCTCAAATCCTTGTACCAAGACTGATAGAGCTGTTTTTACTCGCCTAGAATCTCTGAACCCAGACGACTCTCCTATAACTCTATAATTTCTCCTTGTCAAGTACAATTTATACCAAATTAGATGAGCTTACCCTGCTACTAGGTACGGTTCTGAACCAACCCGAAAACCCGTGCCAAATCGTCGAGGGCATGGATAAACTCAGAATTTGTAAAATCCCTAAAACTAAAGCATTTAGATTGACAAATCGTTCAAATGCTTCTATTTTATTTTGGATATTCACCCGGTCTTTATCAGAGTAGTCTTGGATATTCAGATTTTTAGGTTCCCGGGAAGATGGAACCATATTTTTCATCCAGAACCGATAGTTGAAGCCGGATAAAAGTTCGATTAAGGTCCGAAAAGTTACTTCGATTTTAAACCGCCAACTATAAGCTTTTATGATTTCTACTCCCGATAATTCTAGGTCTGTTGAAAGCAGAATGCTTTGTTTTCCTCCCGGCCACAATACCAAAACAAACCGCACTAAATTTTCGGGACAATCCCAATGTAAATCTATTGTACGATAACTGACTTTCTGTTTCTTTCCATAAAGTAATAACGATTCAGTGGTTAAAGAATTTGGCTCCTTAAATAACGTGCGTAATTCCAGGGATTGTCCCCAAGTGCGAGGTCTGCCGGGACCTTTTTTCTCGGGGGACGGTGGTAACGGATGCTTGGCAACTGTATTAATCTTGACCCGGGTATAGCGCTTCTCATCTCCATAAGGTACAGACCCTCACCCCAAACCCCTCTCCCAGAACGGGAGAGGGGCTTTGAAAAGTACCTCATCAGTCCGGGAAACGCTATAATTATAATGAATTGAGTCAGACCGAAACTGCGTAATTAATTTTTTTGAAGCAAAATAGGCATCTAAGATGGCGTAACTTCCAGCTTTCATGTAAGCCCTACATAAGCCTGACATTTTATCAACTAAAGTCGGTGAATTTACATCAGGTGTTTGAAGTCCATCTTGAATCTCGAACGTAACCGGGACAGCGACTAAAGAATCCCCGGATTGTAATAACAGACTAATAGCTCCAAAATAATGACCCCGAATCCATTCCGGGCAAGGTTACATTACCTGATTCTTGGTGTAATTTTTTAACCAGGGGCATTTTTCGGCCTTATGAACGCCACTTTAATGCCATCCCCAACATAAATAGGTTTACCCTTCAACCGTTTGACATTTTCATGAGAAATCAACCATTGGTGCCATCTGTTTGATAATGTTTTGGCACTCCAACTTGTGGCGTGAAACCAATGGAGAGCATGGTCATAGTAGTATTCACTTAGGCCCACTGCATTCAGATAACTGGTAATAGCAGGGGTTCTGTTGCATAACAGAATGCCCCAGACCATAATCACGAACCATTCAAACGCCGCCTCACGGCTGAATGCAGGCCTTAGACTTTTTATGATTTGTTCAATTCGCTCTTTTGGGGGCATAATGGTAACACTGGTTAAGCTTAGAATACTTACCAGTATGACTTATGGACTGGTTTTATGCCGGTCCATTTTTTTAAGGCCCCATGAGCGACACTCTCGGGGTTATACAGAACTTTTCACTGTCCAGTTAATCTACCATCGCTGTGCAAACCCAAACCGTAACCTCATGTTCAAAACCAACTTAAGAACAATCGCGCAGGTGAGTGCGATCGCCACGGCGATCAAGTGGGGTTGTCAATCTGTACCCGCATCGTCCCAAGACCTCTGGCCATCCAGTTTCACGACGATCCCGAGGACCGAGGGCGATCGTCCGATTCTCCTGGATGGGATCACTCCTTCCCACCTCGATATAGCAGTTCCTGGACTCATTAGGTACAGATATTTAGAGGAGACGAGTGCGTTCGCGCAGCCTGTGCGTCAGCACAAACCTCTTGCTCGCTATTCTCAAGAGCGAGCAAGAGGTTTGCACTCCAAAAACGTACCTGATCACTGTGGGAAACGCTATATACTCCACAGCCAGAAGGTCCAAGCTCGACTCCCCCAGTTCGCAGAAGCTGTCCAACTTGATAGAGTTGCTTTGGGTCAATCTCAGGTCACGATGCCGGAGTTATATGCAAGGGTACAAGATAGGTGAGTGGCATGGTTATCTTTAACAGGAAAAAAGGGCTTTCCCTTGCCAGCAAACTAACGTTAGCCATGACCACGTTAGCAATCGTCACCGTGGGAAGTGTCACCGGGCTTTTCCTTCGCCGCACCCAACAAAACTTTCGCAGCGAACTCGAAAATCAAGCCGAAATCGTCCTGACGACCTTAGCTGTCACCACCGCTCATGCCCTCCAGAACGAACAGGCTGACTTTTTAGAAGAAATCCTCGAACGACTCGGCCGTGAGGAAATTGTGGTCGTCGGGCGCATCTATGCCGCCGATGGACGAATTGTGGCCGATATCTATAGCGATGATATTTGGCGCTACAATACCGAACCCGATGCCTTTGGGGTGATTCTGGTTAACAGTAACCAGACCGTCTTTGAATGGGAACGCGATCGCCTAGTTGCCGGAAAAGCCGTCACCCGCGAGGAGCAACTCCTAGGCGCAGTCAGTATCGGCCTCTCCACTGCCGAGTTGCGTGCCAAAATGGCATCGGTTCGCAATCAAGGGATTATGGCCGCGATCAGCGCCACCCTGGCGGGTACTCTCTTCGCCTTATTCCTGGCGCGTTCCATCACCCGACCTCTACAGGAAATGACCGCAGCCACCGAGCGCCTTGCCGAAGGGGACCTGGATCAAACCATCGTTGTCGGCAGCCATGACGAACTTTTTTTGCTGGCGGAATCCTTTAATAGCATGACCGAGCAACTCAAAGCCTCGATCGCCACCCTAGAGGAGCGTGCAGAAGCGTTGCACCAAAGTGAATCGAAAAATCGCGCCCTTTTAGAGGCGATTCCCGATTTAATGTTGCAATTTAGTCAAGATGGGACTTTCATGGACTTTAAAGGGGGAAGGGGCGATACCCTCCTGCGACCTGCCGGAGAGTTATTAACTCAAAATCTCGACAACATTTTACCCCCAGGATTAGCCCGTCTCTATTTAAAATATGTCCATATTGCCCTAGAAACCGATGATACCCAGGTATTTGAATATGATTGGTTTATTAATGAAACCCGTCGTTATTTTGAGGTCCGCATGGTGGTCAGCGGTCATCAACAAGTTTTGGCTATTATTCGGGATATCACCGCCAATAAATTAACGCAATTAGAATTAGAACAGGCCAAAGAAGCAGCGGAAGCCGCAAGTCATGCTAAAAGTATGTTTCTTGCCACCATGAGTCACGAGTTGCGAACTCCCCTGAATGCGATTCTCGGCTATAGTGACCTATTGCGAGATCAGGCTCAGGAAGATGGATTAGAGGAATTTGTCTCGGATTTAGACCAAATTCATCAATCCGGTTTGAATTTGCTGACTATTATTAGTGATATTCTGGATATTTCTAAAATTGAAGCCGGTCATACGAAGCTGTATTTAGAACGGTTTAATATGGCGGCCCTGATTGCGGAAGTGCAAAGTCATACCCAATTGTCAATTCTGAAAAATAGCAATCAACTAGAGGTTAAGTATGGAGATGACCTGGGGACCATGACTGGCGATCGCACCAAAGTCAAGCAGGTCCTGCTCAATCTGCTCAGTAATGCCGCCAAGTTTACCCAGAATGGACAAATTACCTTTTCCGTGGACCGGATTGAGGCAATTACCCCCAATGGAGACCCGGACCCGAATCCTGATGGAGCAATTTTTGTGTTTACCGTCTCCGATACCGGGATTGGTATGACTCCTGAACAAATCGAGAAAATATTTCAGCCGTTCGTCCAAGCGGATGAGAAATATACCCGGAAATATGGGGGGACGGGTTTAGGGTTGGCGATCGGTCAGAATTTCTGTCACATGATGGGGGGCAATATTACGGTAGAAAGTCAACCCGGAGTCGGGTCTAGTTTCACCTGTCGCCTTCCCTCAGGAATGAAAATTTAATAACTTCACTATCTACTCAATTGTCGGAACAGCACGGTAATTCCATTTGGGCAAATATTCATCAAAAATAATTTTCATAGTCTCCTTAAATCCTTCAGCTACTTTTCGACCAGTTTTATAAACTTTATCGAGTACATTTACTACCACAGAAAGTCCAGTTTTTGTGTGGGGTTTTTCCATGAGTTCTTTGACTAACTCAATGCTGGTAAAAATGACTCCTTGACAAGCTCTCGTTACATGAGGAAATAAGCGATGCTCAATTGGATTGTA
>JAABSJ010000313.1 GCA_011390515.1 Oscillatoria sp. | reverse complement strand
TCCTGAAGACATTTTTAAAACCGTTCAAGACTTCGATAATTCCCCCATCTTACCCGATTCCGAACCCGGAAAAGCAAGGCTAGATGTCCGACGAACCATTGAGTTACAGTTAGAGCAATTGGGGATAACTTCTAAACAAGTTGCCATTTCCCCCCATTGCACCTATCAAGACCCCGAAAACTTCTTTTCCTACCGTCGAGACGGACTCAAAAAAGTCCAATGGTCAGGAATTGTTGCTCGGTAATTCGGTCACCTCTGTGATCCTTAAATCTTGGTTGTGACTTGAATAACCTGTAGAAAAACTGTCATTCCCGCCTCTGCGAGAATCCAGTTTTTCTGCTTGAAAAATGTAGAAAATAAAGATGCACACTGAGGAAGCCTAACTCAGCCCGAACAAGAAACAACAAACTTAGAAAAGCAGAATTAAGGATCCAACAAAATCCGGTTGTCAAAAACCTGTTTTATCTTAAGCGAAGCGGAGGCGGGCTCTAGCCATATCGCCTACCGGTAAAAAGCACGTCAGCAAAAGTCCCACATTACTCCAAAGTGAGCGTGCGTGGATCCATTGTCAAAATAATTTAGGGTCGTTATATTACAAAATATTAATTATCTAACTACCGCTATTGACAGCAGTATCTTTGAGCTAGGAAAATTAAGATGACGTGCAAAACAATCAACCAAATATCATTAAAGAGCCAATTTCTACCTTTAAAATATGTCTAACCCTACCGATTCCAATTTTCATATAACACCGCAAACTGACTCTTCAGAAAATTATTTAATATTTGCAAATTCCGATGGCATTCAATTTATTTATGCTGAAGTTGATTACGATCATTTTGGTATTTTCGGAGAGTGCTATCCCCAAACTCAAGAGACTGTGCAAAAATTATGTGAATCAGAAGCCGATAGATTTTATTCAGATATGAGCTACTCTCACGAACTTGGGCAGCAGTGTGTTGATATCGTTCTTTTTGGTTTAAATACAATTCCAAATGTTAAAGCATGGCAAACTCCATCGAATAGTATTGCGGACGTTGTTTGGAAATGGGATGTGATTATTGAGTTTGAAAATAATTTTTACCCCCTCCAGATAAAAAGTAGCCTTGATTCTGTGGAAAAGTGTCAAAGATTGCTCGGCCAAAACATTAGCATTAAAGTTCATAAACTGTCTAATAATATTGATAATATTTCCTGTAAATACGATAAAACAATTGAAAAAGTAATGGAAAAATATGGATATACAAATCACAAAAATGCCACTATTTTTGAAATCAAAGAAGAGCAATCTCGAAAAATTCAATTCCTAGAAAAAGAACTAGATATTTATTCACATATTGGACCCTTATTTCTTTGGTCATCGCGTACTGAAAAGGCACTTCAAGATATCACAAGGCTATTTTCCAACCTGTTTGCCCCTACTGTAAATCCAGAAGAACTTCTCCAAGTAGCTTGGATAAACTACCACGAAATTTATAAAACAGCCAAAGAACAATTGTTAACTGAGCAGCAGAAAAAATATAATTTAGCTAAATCTTTAAAAGCGTGCTTAGAAAAACTACATCAAACATCTCAACAATATTTAGAAACTAAGCGTGCTAAAAATTTGGAAGAACAAAAAAATATTAACCTTGGTGTTAGAGTTGAAGAAATCTTATTAAACAATTTACTTTATGACGTTTTAAAATTTAGTGTTCAGTATGAAAATCATTGTAAAATTTACTTAGTTAAAATTGAACAATATAAGAATCCCAATACTTTTCCAGAATCATTAAGTTTAATATTGGAAACGGCTAAAAAACACATAATAAAAGTAATTAAATCGCAACAAAGTATTTGCAATTCCCAACTATCTTTGAGCGAAAGAATAAAGGAAGCAATGAAGCAAAGTGAAGCACTAAGCTCTGGCAATAATATTTTTAAGAACTCTCATCAACAAATTGCAAAGCTCAACGAAGTTAAACAAAAAATTGAAAAGCTAGATAAATTTAACCAAGAGCTACAGTTGTTTAAATCAGAAGAAATAGAATTAATTACCAGTTACATAAATAAATTATTAGAGGTAAATTCTGATTTTTGAGAGGCTATAAATTATTATAAAACAGCCGTATCAGCCTTTTTGTAACTAATCCTGATATTAATAAATTAGGGGATAGTGCCAAATCTTTTATATTTCATAATTTTAAGTTTGTTCGCTGAGTTTTTATAATATTCAGGGAGTAAAAATTGTGGGGTTGTGGTAAAAAAATATTGGGGTATTTCCCTAAGCACAACCTCTCTTATCCTGGACTGGACGATAAAACTACAATTCACCAAGGCAATCGTGTTCCATCCCAGGAGAAAAATTCACCTGTATCGGTTGCTTCTAGGTTTTCTAAAACAGTCCAGAGTTGAGAGACTGTTTTTTCTATGGGGAATAATTTTTCTGGGGGGACGTTGCGTTGGAAGGGTTTGGATAAGCGGGTGTCGGTGGTGCCGGGGTGGAGGGTGACAACGATCGCCTTTGAGCCTTTGCGCGGGTATTCGACTGCAACGGTTCGCATGAGCATATTTAAGGCGGCTTTTGAGGCGCGATATCCATACCAACCGCCGAGTTGATTGTCGCCGATGCTGCCGACTTTGGCGGAAATGGTGGCGAAAATACTGCGCTGATTATGTTGAAATAGGGGGAGTAAGTGTTTGGCTAATAAGACAGCGCCGATGCTATTGACTTGAAAATAACGCATTAAGTTTTCTGAGTTGATTTGCCTCAAACTTTTTTCTGGTTGCAGGGTGGAATCATGTAACAGTCCGACGCAATTCATGACGAAATGCAGGGAGTCGGTGTGCGCTTGAATTTGCCCAGTCACCGCTTGAATTTGCGCTTCGTCGGTGATATCCATTGGTAGGCAAATCAGCCGATCGCCATGTTGGCGACTCAGAGTTAATAATTCGGCGGCAGAGTCGGGATGGCGATAGGTGGCAAAGACAGTAGAAATACTCGGGGTTTCTAAGCATTTTTTCACAAACCCGAGTCCGATTCCTTGACTGGCACCAATAATCAAAGCATTCTGGGATTGATTCATAGTTGAGTGGACTAAATGGGTATTATTCAATTGAACAGCGACTACGGGGGGATTTTTTCTGGATTGGGGAAAACGCGGGTTTGACAGATTCTCTCCATCGGATTGAGGGTGAGGGACTGATCTCTCCACTGGGTATTATGGCCCTTTGAGTAGGGATAGGGGAATATCAATGAGTCTTGACAATCACCGTCTTAACCCTGAATCGGGGTTAAGGTGGCATGAATCTTGACCTATCCAGGATTTGCTATACCCGGATCGGGGATCAGACTGACAACGGGCTGAGAGGAACGGATCTCCGGCGGGAGAGGTCAGGCTAGATCAAACCGAGAGGAATGCCCAATATCTGGGGGTTTGAGTTAGAGTTGAGAGACCCTTTGATAGATTGTCTAGGGAATGTCTGCGATCGCCTCGGGACGATGGGAAAGCAGTCACGTTATTCTAGTAATTACTCCCAGGAAACACCAATTTTTCTATGAGGACTCGATTTCAAAGTGGGACTCTTGACAACTCCCCTGTTCATCCCCGATTTTGCCACGCAATCTCGGAAAAAATATAATCATGATTGAGTCTACAAGTCGTTATTTTAAGTAGCTTGACCCCGATCCGGGTGATTAAAGCTAGGGACTTGTGGAGCGGTGACCGTTAATGGTAGTTTAAATAAGAGGTAGAAAAAAATCAGATGAGCGAATTAAGTTGCTACGAACAGTTAGGAGTCTCAGAAAACGCTTCGTTTGAGGAAATCCAAGAAGCCCGCACTCGCATGAGCGCACTCCATAGTGGCGATCGCAAACAAGTTGATCTCATTGAAGCGGCTTATGATCAAATTCTGATGGAGCGTCTGCGGCAGCGTCAAGAGGGCAAAATTAAAGTCCCGGAACGAATTCGCTTTGCTGAACGGGAAGTCCGCACCATGCCGACTGCACCCCCTACTCCCACAAAAGAGGCTCCAGCCTGGTTACAAGGATTCTTAGATACACCCTCTCGGTCTGATATTGTATGGCCAGCAGGCAGTTTTTTTGCTTTGAGTCTTCTGAGTTTATTGCAACCGGCTTCTGCACCTTTAGCATTAGCAGTGGGTGTTGGCGTTGGCCTTTATTTCCTCAATCGTAAAGAAAAGAAATTCGGTCGCGCAGTGGTCATCACCGTGGTTGCCTTGCTGGGAGGATTGCTGATTGGTGCTCCTTTAGCCAGTTGGTTAACCAGTGTGGGTGTGATGTTCCCTGCTGATGGTTTAGCGGCTAGTTTTACCTTTTTTGTATTGTGGTTGGTTAGTAGCTTTTTACGTTAATCTGCTCACGCTCAATACCGAAATAAAAAAGGGTAGAGAATTAATTCTCTACCCTTTTTTTTGAGGCTTCAAAAGGGGCGCATCTCAATTTGGCCTCAAAGGGGAATTTATACGGAATCCGGTTGTCAAAGGTCTGTTAAAACCCGCAGGCTCAAGCCTGGGGCTATACGGACGAAGCCCGCCTGCGCGGGCTAAAAGCGAAAACC
>JAABSJ010000312.1 GCA_011390515.1 Oscillatoria sp. | reverse complement strand
ATACATTCTTTTAAACTCCATTTCTTTATATAGGTATGGAGGGTCGTTTCTTTTGTCATGATCCTTAAATCCCGGAGGATATTTTATCCTATATCTTTCCTCCCCATTTTTATATATATTTATTAATTCTTCCTTAGTTGGACTTTCCCCGATTTTACCATTAAATAGCTCATTTATTATGTCTCTTACTGTGTCATGTTCAGTTAATCCTAATGGGTCGGTTATTAAAAAATCTAATTGCTCAATTATCACAGAATTTTGAGTGTTTAAATATTCAGATAATTCCTTGTCAAGTCTTTCGATTAAACTTTCCGGATTTATAGCATGGAATGTACGAATTTCACCCAAAAAATCAGCTTTATGCTTCTTCCATTTATCTTTAATTGTAGCAATTTGTGTTTGTTGAGATTCAATTACTTTAAGACGATTCTCTTGAAACTCAAGGGCAACTTGATGAGGAATCCAAAACCGTTCTTCAATTTTACGAAGTATTTTATTTATAAAATCGTTGCGAGTATTTTTATTGTACCGATAAAGATTTAATAGTATATTTGTATCAAATACAAAAATGCAGTTCTCCCAAAGTTCTTTAAACTGCTCTTGATTTAATGAATAATATCCGGGAAATAATTTCTTCATGTCCATAACCAATTTTGTAGATAAACTAAACAAAAATATAATCCTAATTTAGATGATTTTAATCTGCTAAATTTTCTATAAACTTAATCAAATCCTCCACTTCCTTTTCACTAAACCACTTCTCCACAGCATCCTCCCCAAACCGATCAAGCGGTTCCTCATACAAATCTGCTACCTCCAATTTACGCTTTTTCAAAAACACATTTTCCCCCGCCCTTAAAAACCGAATTTGATTGGCATATTAAACCTCTGGTGCTTCTCAATCTCCGTAACGTAATGCCTGACCTGCTGTTCTGCTACCCTGGGATCGCGGCTTTGTCGCTTCGCCTCTACAACCGCGATCGCTTCGCCGTTCGGCTGATACAGACAATAATCCGTAACTCCGTTCCAAGGTTCTGCATCGTACCCATCCACCGGAATGTCTGTCCCCACCTGGTTTGGATCTTCGAGATGCCATCCCGTCGTCTGTGGGGCTTTATCGATTAATTCTGGTCGGGTGTTCGCTTTGTTACGAGACATTACGATATTATTTGCTGGTCCCATTTAGAGATCGTGCGCGATCGCTCCACTGCTCTACTTTACCCGACAACAGGTCGTCAACTTCATCCAACGGATGTCCTAGGGTCACCCACTCCAAAGTTGGGTCATCTTTGAGCAGTTCTCGATCGCAAGCAATCCGTACCCATTATCCCATAGCTGAGGCGATCGCTAGACCAGCCCAGCATCAGGCGAATTCTTACAAAAACATATCAAAACGGAGGAATGGCCCAAGTCCAGATAAAATAGGGTTACTGTACTCTGGTGCAACGCCGTAATCCATGTCTGCAATCTCAAACGCCCCCTTTTCTCCGGAAGAAATCGCTGCCGAAAGTCTGAAACCGGCAGAATATGAAGAAATCGTCAAACGCCTAGGACGTCATCCCAATAAAGCAGAATTGGGAATGTTTGGCGTGATGTGGTCCGAACACTGTTGTTATAAAAACTCCCGTCCCCTGCTGAAACAGTTTCCCACCACCGGCGATCGCATCCTAGTCGGTCCTGGAGAAAATGCCGGGGTGATAGACTGCGGAGACGGATTGCGCCTCGCCTTCAAAATCGAATCCCACAACCACCCCTCGGCGATCGAACCCTTCCAAGGTGCAGCCACCGGGGTTGGCGGCATCCTCCGAGATATCTTTACAATGGGTGCACGCCCGATCGCCCTTCTCAACTCCCTCCGCTTCGGCAATATCGAAGACCCCCGCACTCGCCGCATCTTCACCGGCGTTGTAGAAGGAATTTCACATTATGGCAATTGCGTTGGGGTCCCCACAGTAGGCGGTGAAGTGTACTTCGATCGCGCCTATACCGGCAATCCCCTCGTCAATGTCATGGCATTAGGGATTATGGAAACCCCGGAAATTGTTAAATCTGGTGCTTCCGGTGTCGGTAACCCCGTCCTCTATGTCGGTTCTACCACCGGCAGAGATGGCATGGGAGGGGCGAGTTTTGCTAGTGCAGAATTGACGGATAAATCCGCAGACGATCGCCCTGCGGTTCAAGTGGGCGACCCCTTCTTAGAAAAATCCCTAATTGAAGCCTGTTTAGAAGCCTTCAACACCGGCGCAGTGGTTGCCGCCCAGGATATGGGTGCTGCCGGAATTACCTGTTCCACCTCGGAAATGGCAGCCAAAGGCAACCTCGGCATTGAACTGGATTTAGACTTAATCCCAGTCCGAGAAACCGGCATGGTTCCCTACGAGTTCCTCCTCTCCGAATCCCAGGAACGGATGCTATTTGTAGCGCACAAGGGACGGGAACAAGAACTGATTGATATTTTCCATCGTTGGGGACTGCAAGCGGTGATTGCCGGCAAGGTACTTGCTGAACCGATTGTGCGGATTCTCCATCAAGGAGGAGTTGCCGCAGAAATCCCCTGCCGCGCTTTAGCAGAAGATACCCCCATTTACGATCGCCAGTTAATGGCAGAACCCCCAGAATATGCCCAAAAAGCATGGCAATGGACTCCGGATAATCTTCCCCCTTGCACCGCAGCAGGTATCGAAATTCAAGGCAAATCCCAGACTTGGACGGAGATTTTACTGCAACTGTTAGATACCCCCACCATTGCCTCCAAGCGGTGGGTGTTTCGGCAATATGATCATCAGGTGCAGAATAATACCGTCTTGCTACCGGGAGGGGGAGATGCAGCAGTGGTCCGATTACGCCCTCAAGCACCCCTCTCTTCGACTCCCGCCACCCATCGCGGAGTTGCTGCTACAGTCGATTGCAATTCCCGGTATGTGTATCTGGACCCCTACGAAGGGGCCAAGGCAGTGGTAGCAGAAGCTGCCCGCAATTTAAGTTGTGTTGGTGCCGAACCCATTGCAGTGACAGATAATCTCAATTTCGGCAGTCCCGAAAAACCTGTCGGTTATTGGCAGTTAGCATCGGCTTGCAAAGGCATTTCTGAGGCTTGTAGCGAGTTTGCGACTCCAGTTACCGGGGGAAATGTCTCTCTGTACAATGAAACCCTGGATGCCAAGGGGCAACCGACGCCAATTTATCCCACCCCCGTGATTGGCATGGTGGGACTGATTCCGGATATTACCCAAGTTTGTGGACAAGGGTGGCGCAATCCTGGGGATGTGATTTATCTATTAGGATTGCCAATTACTGCCATAACCCAGAATGTGTCTTTGGGCGGTTCGGAATATTTAGCCGCTATTCATGAAACTGTTGCCGGAAAACCGCCCGTGGTGGATTATCAGTTGGAACGACAAGTCCAAGCCACAGTCAGAGAAGGGATTCGCCAAGGGTGGATACAATCCGCCCACGATTCAGCGGAAGGGGGCTTGATGGTGGCTTTGGCTGAATCCTGTATTGGCGGGAATTTAGGGGCGAAAATTACCCTGAATGCTGATGCAGCAAGCGTCTCGCGCTGGGATGAAATTTTATTTGCTGAAGGAGGTGCTCGGATTGTAGTCTCTGTTTCTCTAGAACAGGTGGAAAACTGGGAATCTTATTTACAACAGCACTTGGCAGGAAATTGGCAGAAAATTGGGGAAGTCTCGGAAATCCAGACGGGTTTAATCGTTAATTCCGATGTTAACCTTCCCTTAATTGACGTTAGTATGACAGATATGCGCGATCGCTGGTCCAATGCCATCGAACGTCGCTTATCTGCATCCCCAAACCTTCCCGGTTGATCTACTACCCCAAACAGGAGCGAAGCCGTAAGCATGATCCCCCATCATTCCTTGTCCTCTGACGAGCATTATCCTGCATCCGCAGGGTCTTTCAGTGAACCGACTGAGGTTAACCCTGCTATGTCCAACCGCCCGGATAAACCTGAAGAAGCCTGTGGCGTGTTTGGCGTTTATGCCCCAGGCGAAGATGTGGCGAAAATGACCTATTTTGGTCTCTACGCCCTTCAGCATCGGGGTCAAGAATCCGCTGGAATTGCTACGTTTGATAGTAATGCCCAAGTCCATCTGCACAAAGGGATGGGGCTAGTGTCCCAAGTCTTTAATGAGACGATTCTGGGGGAATTACCCGGACATCTGGCGGTGGGACATACCCGATATTCAACGACGGGAACCAGTCGCGTGGTGAATGCTCAACCGGCGATCGTTCCGACTCGGTTAGGTCCGTTGGCTCTTGCACATAATGGTAATCTTGTCAATACTGCCGCTCTGGGTCAAGAGTTGATTGAACAACAGTGCAACCTGATTACCACAACGGATTCAGAAATGATTGCCTGGGCGATCGGGTTGGAAGTGGACAAGGGTAAAGATTGGTTAGATGCCACCATCAGCGCTTTTCATCGCTGCAAGGGAGCCTATAGCTTGGCGATCGCCACCCCCACAGGCATCATGGGAGCCCGGGACCCCAACGGCATTCGTCCCCTAGTGATTGGTACATTAGCAGGCAAACCCACCCGTTATGTGCTCGCCTCCGAAACCTGTGGGTTAGACATCATCGGTGCAGAATACCTGCGCGATGTAGAACCGGGAGAATTAGTCTGGATTGGGGAAGAAGGATTAGCCTCCTTCCATTGGAGTCAAGCCTCCGAGCGTAAACTTTGTATATTTGAGATGATATACTTTGCGCGACCCGATAGCATCA